>NZ_QJUG01000351.1 GCF_003426775.1 Allorhizocola rhizosphaerae
AGCAGGCCTGCCGCGCCCCCGGCGACCGAGCCCGGGGCCCCGCCGACCGCCGCCGATGACGCCGCCCTGCGCAAAAAGATCGCCAGCCTGCTGGTTGTCGGTTTCCGCGGCGAGACCGTCAAGCCCGACGACTGGATCATGCAGGCCATCGCCGAGCACGGCCTGGGCGGGATCATCCTGTTCGACCGCGACCAGCAGACCGGCGGCCCGCGCAACATCACGTCCCCACAGCAGGTGACCGAACTGGTCAAGACGTTGCGGGGCGCGGCCCCCGACGGGCGCCTGATCGTGTCGATCGACCAGGAGGGCGGACGGATCGCGCGGCTCAATCCCGCCAACGGTTTCCCGGCCGTCATGTCGCAGGCCGAGGTCGGCGCGGCCAACTCCAACGCCGTGACCCGCAACTGGGCCTCGGGCATGGTCGAGAGCCTCACCTCGATCGGGGTCAATTTCAACTTCACACCGGTCGTCGACCTCGCGATCAATCCCACCAACCCGGCGATCGCCGAGCTCGGGCGCGCCTTCTCGGCCGACCCGGACGTGGTGGTGGCGTGCGCGACCGAGGAGATCCGCGTGCATCGCGAGGCCGGGATGAAGACGTCGCTCAAGCACTTCCCGGGATTCGGCAGCGCAACCGGCAACACCGATTTTGAAGTGGTTGATGTGGGTACCACGTGGAGCCGCGCCGAACTGGAGCCGTTCGCCAGGCTGATCGGCGCGGGCATGGCCGACTCGGTGATGGTGGCCCACCTGTTGAACAGGCAGCTCGACCCCGACCGGCCGGTCTCACTGTCGCGTGCGGTCGTGCAGGACCTGCTGCGCGGCGAGCTGGACTTCACCGGCCCGGTGGTCAGCGACGACATGCAGGCCGTGGCCATCACGAGCCGCTACGGGCGCGACGAGTCGGTGGCGCTCGCGCTGGAGGCGGGCGTGGACCTGCTGACGTTCGCCAATCAGGCCGTGTACGACGAGGCGGTCGTGGAGGGCACGATCACCAACGTGCTCGGCCTGGTCCAAAGTGGACGCCTCACCGTGGAGCAGATAGATCGCTCGGCCGCACGAGTCGAGCAGCTTCGTTGAGCGGGGCGGCGGTCAGCAGGCCCGCGCCGTCCTCGCGCACCAGCCCGAACTCGCGCAGCTTGCGCAGCCCGTCGTCGACCTCGAAGTCGACCCGTTCGGCCCAGCGCTGGGCGAACCAGTCCTCGATCGCGAGGTCCAGGTCGTCGGTGGTGAGCGGCTTCGGCGCGGTGCGGATGAAGTGGTACGCCAGCAACGCCTCGATCACCTCGGCCTCCTCGGCCGCATCGAGCAGGTGATGGAAGACGCCCGCGTCGTTGTCGAGGTTGCGGAAGTACAGGTTCTCCGACAGCGCCTTCATGAACAGGATTTTGCGATTCTTGAAGTTGGTCACCTGGCGCACGAAATAGGCGCCCAACGCAGTCAGTCCAATCCCGACAGTGACCAGCCCGGTGCGGTCCAGTGTCACGGGATCGTCGTGCAGCCCCATCCAGAAGGCGATGAGCAGCAGCAGGAGTCCCACCGAGGTCACCAGCTTGGTGGCTATCATCACGATCCCGGAGACGATCGCCGGTACCCCGATAAGCCATTTGTCAATGCCCCGCATCCGGACCTGGACGTGCGGAAACACCATCTCCAGGTCTTCCCTTGGCACATTCTGGAACAGCTTGATGATGGTGCGCCCGTCCCTGAACCTGGCGTAGACCAGCACGCGCGAGTACTCGGTCACGGTGACGGACTTGCGTCGCAGTCCAAACAGGACCGGCACCTCGCGTGTCACCGTCGCCTCGCCCCGGCGGAACAGCAGGATCCTGTCGATGGCCGACCGGTCAACGGCCAGGCGCACCTTCAGTAGCGAGTGCTCGGTGAAGGCCCGGTCGAGCTCGGCCGGGTCGATCTCGGTGAAGTTCGCGGCGCGGGCCAGCTCCGTCAGCTCGGCCTCCAACCGCCCTCGCGCCGCCTCACGCTCCTGTGGCCCGAGCTTGGCCACCGTGCGGGTGTCGGAGTCGGAATTGAACGGATGATAGGCGTCCTTGAGCGCCTCGATCCGCTCGTGAAACCGCAGATGCAGCACGACGGCGAGCATCCGGGCAAACCCGCGGAACGGCTCCCGCTCCGCCTCATCCACCTCATCGGCGAGCATCGCCACGATGTCCGCCTTGCGAAACGGAATGAAATGCTCGCCGCTCATGGAGACACCATACGAGACCCGCCGTGGCCCAGACTGTCGGCAAGCGGCCTATGCCGCTGGGCACTCCTCGGCCCGGCCGACCGCGCCGGACCCGTGACGGCCGGAACTGTATCGAGCGTCCGCCAGCCGTCTGCCCCCGGCGAACACTCGTGTGCCGTCGCCCAGCAAGATCGGCGGATCGAGTCGAACGTCGGCCGCGACAAGCATCATCGTCGCCGAGCCTGTGGCGCAAGCGAGCGTCTCGCCGCGGGCGAGCGCGCGGTGCAGATGGTTGGCGAAGAGCCTGCATTGGCCGTCGTCGGCGGTGCCGGGCCATCTCCGCGCTGGTCCTGCCGAGGCGAGTGGTAGAAGGATGGGGTGAAGGGGTTTGGGCGGCGGGAGTTCCAGCTGATGCTGCTGCGTCGGATGGCAGACTTCCAGCCCGGCCTGGTGGAGCAGGCGATCGCCGAGCTGGGGGCCACGCACGCCGAATACATGGTGGCGCACAACCGGTGGCAGTCGATGCTTCACGCCCGCCGGGCCTCGCGCGGCCTGGACCTGTACCGCGCCGCGCTCGGCCCGCCCGAGTCCGAACAGGACAGACGCGTCGGCGACGTGACCGTGCGGGCGTGCCGGTGGCGGCTGGCGGGCCTATGGCCCGACCTGCACTGGGAGGCCGTGGTGGGGGAGCGCCGGGTCGTGCTGCACGGCTGGCTGGTGAGAGCCTCCGGCACACCGATGGTGGGACAGCCGTGGGGATGTGTCGTTGGCGATGTGCTGGAGCGCTTTCCCGAGGCACGCCAACGCGACCCGGACGTGCCGTCGCAGTGGCTGGTCGAACTCGGCGACGCCCGGCTGTGGTTTGTGCACGGCCTGCTGCAGGCGATCAGGTGACCGCCGCGAACCGCTCCACATCCTGCGTCTTGCCCGCGACGATGAGCAAGGCATCGGCCGGGACAACGGTTTCGGGCCGGGCGTAGGTGAAGTCCTCGCCGCGCCGCTTCACCCCGACCACGGTCACGTTGTATCGCGACCGCAGCCCGACCTGTGCGAGCGTCTTGCCGACCGCCTCCCTCGGCGCCCGGGTCTTGGCGATGGAGAAGTGGTCCTCGAACTCGATGAAGTCGATCATCTTGCTGGTGATGAGGTGCGCGGTGCGTTCGCCCATCTCCGCCTCCGGCCGGATGACGTGTTTCGCCCCGACCGCCGTGAGCACCTTGGCGTGCTTGACGGAGATGGCCTTGGCCCAGATGTCGGTCACGCCGAGCTCCCTGAGCGCGACGACCGTGAGCACGC
Source organism: Allorhizocola rhizosphaerae (assembly GCF_003426775.1). GTDB lineage: Bacteria > Actinomycetota > Actinomycetes > Mycobacteriales > Micromonosporaceae > Allorhizocola > Allorhizocola rhizosphaerae. The sequence continues at coordinate 3,485 of NZ_QJUG01000351.1, forward strand.
TCGCCTCGATGTCGGTGCCGATGCCGACCACGGCCCGGCGGAAGTCGGCCACACCGAGCTGGCGCAGCGCCTCCTCGTCGGTGGAGTCGGCCTGCGCCACGTGGTTGAGCCGGTCGGCGTACTGCTGGACGATCTCCAGGTCTTCGTCGAGCCCGAGCACCTCGTGCCCGAGCCGGTGCAGCGCCTCGGCCAGCGTGCCACCGAACCGGCCCAGTCCGATGACGACGATCGGTTCGTCGGTGGAAACCTCATGTTTAGCCGACAATGGGTCGCTCCTCTGGATAGCGGTACAGCGCACGCCGCTCGCTGAGCGCCAGCGCCGAGGCGACGGTGACAGTGCCCACCCTGCCCACGTACATCAGAATTATCAGCACGAGCTGGGCCGAGGGCGGCAGCGACGGGGTGATCCCGGTGGACAGGCCCACCGTGGCGAAGGCGGACGTCGCCTCGAAGAACACCCGCTCCAACGGCTCGTCGGTCAGTATCAGCAACGCGATCGTCCCGGCGGCCACGAACGCGACCCCGAGCAGGGCCACCGTGACCGCCTGCCGCTGGGTGCTCTCGGCGACCCGCCGCCGCCCGGCGACCACGTCGCGCTCGGCTCGGATCTCGGCCCAGATGACGAACGCCAGCAGGAAAAACGTGGTCACCTTGATGCCACCGGCGGTGCTCGCGCTGCCCCCGCCGATGAACATCAGCCAGTCGGTGATGAGCAGCGTTTCCGAGTGCATCTGTCCGAAGTCGACAGTGCTGAGGCCTGCGGTGCGGGGTGCGGTGCCCTGGAACAGCGCGGCGAGGATCTTCGACGGCAGATCGAGCGGTCCGAACGTCTTCGGGTTGGACCACTCCAGCACCAGCATGGTGAGGAACCCGACGGCCAGCAGCGCGGCGGAGCCGTACACCGTGATCCGGGTGTGCGTCGACCACCTGGTCGGGTGCATGCCCCGGCGGGACAGCTCATACACCACCGGGAAGCCGATGCCGCCGGCAAGCACACCGATGATGATCGGCAGGCAGATCCACCAGTCGCCGACGAAGCCCATCATGCCGTCGGAGAACAGAGCGAAGCCGCCCTGATTGAACCCGGAGACGGCGTGAAAGACGCCCAGCCACGCCGATTCGCCGAACGAGTAGCCGTATCCGACCCAGAACCGCCCGGTCAGGACGATCGCGATCAGTGCCTCGGTGACCGCCGCGAACACGGCGACACGCAGCAGCAGGCCCTTCAGGTCGCCTAGCCCCGCCGCCCGGGTCTCGTGCTGTGCGACCAGCCGGCCGGTCAAGCCCAGCCTGCGGGCGATGGTCAGGCCCAGCAGCGAGGCGAGCGCCATGATGCCGAACCCACCGACCTGCATGAGCACCAGCTGCACCACATGCCCGAACGGGGTCCAGTACGTCGCCGTGTCGACCACGGCGAGGCCCGTCACGCACCCGGTCGAGGCAGCGGTGAACAGCGCGGTGAGAAGCGGCGCTCCGCCCGGCCCGCTCCTGGCGATGGGCAACATGAGCAGGAGCGTGCCGACGGCGATGAGGCACGCGAACGCGATCGGGACGATCCGGGCCGGATGCCTGAGACCGCCGCGTCGTCGGCGTCTGCCGATCCGGAGCACGCGGTTGAGGGTACCAGCAAGGTCACTTGGAGACGGGTGACGGTCAGCCGGCGGTGCTCATCTCCGCGAGGAGGCAACCGAAAGCCGCGACCGACAGGACCACGCGGACCCCGTTCCACCGGACCCACTTGGCCTCCTGGAAATCGCGGCGCACCCGGGCCCGGTCGATCGACTGGAACGCGCCCACGAACGTGCGGTCGTCGGTGCGGCGCAGGCCCGGCATGATCGCGTGCCAGTACAGCCAGAACACCCCGGCCTCCAGCCCCGCCGTCAGGGTCGCGGCCACCAGCACGATGTCGGCGAGCACGCTCACTGTCCACTCCCTCCGTCCAAACGCCTCAGTCCCTCGGCCCACAACAGCGGCAGCTGCGCTCCCGCGACCTTCCAGTGCAGGTGGGTCCCGTCCGGGTCCGGCTCCGTGAACCAGCGTGAGTGAAAACCGCCGTCCCTTTTAGTCTTGCGGATGGTCATGAAGGGCGACGATAGCCGCATCCGCTCTCGCCGCCCTGTCATCACGCTTTCGCGAGGATCCCCATTGCCTTCAGGTGATGGGAATGTCGCGCCTGCGCAGTGTCGCAAACCCGGCGGCGAACAGGGCCGTGGCCAGACCGGTCAGGATCAGCAACGGGGTGGCTTCCACTTCTGTTCCTGGTACCCGTGGAATGTGCGTGAACGGGGAGGCGTCCAGAAGCCACTGGCTCAGCCGCAGCAGCGCGCCGATCTGCCCGAGCAGGAAGCAGAGCCCGAGCGCCGCCCAGCCCACCGCCGCGGCCATTCGCGGCAGCAGCCCGAAGGCGGCCACGGTGAGCCCGGCCAGCAGCCACACCGCCGG
>NZ_QJUG01000352.1 GCF_003426775.1 Allorhizocola rhizosphaerae
CCTGACCGTGCTCAGCCTCGACCCCGCCGGCAAGGGCCGCGCCCGCTGGTCCAACAGATGGAAAGCCGCTTTGAATGCCTTCGACATCACCTTCGACGGCCGCGTCAGCGCCGGCCGCCACTAATATCGACGACACTCCACATTAGACACAACCACCGAAGAAATCTTCCACCACTTACTTGACACACCCCGCCGGAGCTGTAAGGCAGGGTGAGTCCGTTGATCACAGCGGCATGGTCGCGTTTGATCCCGGCGGCAAACGAGCGCAGCTCGGACAGGTCGTCGTCTGCTTCGGCGGCGCTGATCCACTCGTTGAGCCGTTGCCCTTGCAGTTGGGTCAGGATCTGGGCAAAGTCGTTGATGTGTAGGGCAAGCCGATCAAGATGAGGACAGGCGGCACGGACCTGCTTGAGTTGGAGTTGTTCCTCGGCGTCGAGGGTGTCTGGGTGGCGAAGCAGCCAGCCGGCGATGCGGCGGGCCTTGGGCACCACCGGCCCGCGGCGGGCGGGATGCAGTTCACGCAAGGGTTTCACGTACTGGCGTAGCGTGTCGTAGGTTCCGGTGTAGCCGAGCGCTTTGAGTTCTTTGAATAGCTGTGTGGTGGTGAGAGGACCTTCAGCGAGCCGCTGGTGCAGGAAGTCGGCGTAGGGGTCGATGATGCTGGGTCTGCCTTGGCCGCGTCCCCAGGCCTTGGCGAGCAGGTCTTCTGGCTGGGCGGCGCGGGCGAAGCGGCGTACGGTTCCGCGTGCGAGTCCGAGGTGGCGGCTGATGGCCTTGATCCCCATGCCTTTGGCGAGCAAGTCGTGGATCTGCTGGTAGTGTCCTCGTGCGCGGGAGGCGTACTTGCCTTCGCGGGGCACGGCCGGCTCGGTGGCCCGGATCTGTTCGGCCCTTGCCGCGGCCGGCTCGGCCAGCTGGGCCTGGGCGTGTTCCCTGATGCAGCGGTGATGGCGGATCACCGCGTTTTCGACGTGCTCGCCTAGGTTGTGCCACAGGTGCCATCTGTCTGCGACTTGGACCGCTTGCGGTGCACCGCTATTGGCTGCGTCGGCGTAGGCGCCGGCGCGGTCTCGGCATACCACCTCGGTTCCTGGATGGGCCTGCAGCCAGGCAGCAAACGTGGCTGCTTGCCGGTCGGGCAGCAGGTCGACCGGCCGGTGGGTGTCCATGTCGACGAGCACGGTGCCGTATACGTGGCCTCGGCGGAGCGCGAAGTCGTCCACGCCCAGCACCTTGACCTGGTCGACGGTCGGCTCGGGCATGGCGCGAATGAGCCGTAGCATGCTACTGCGAGTGGCGGGTAATCCCAGCCTGATGGCCAGCCGGGCGCCGGCTCGGCCCGCCAGGGCAAGGCCGATCGATTCGAGCATCTGACGTAGTGCCGGGCTGCGTCGTGCATGGCGGGCGGTCAACCCGTCGATCTGTTCGGCGAAGGTGACCGCTGGACACAACTTGTTGCGGCAGAACAGCCGCCGAACACTGATGCGGATCTCGACCTGTCTGCCACCGATCGCCGCGTCCACTAGGCGCCGCTCGTAGCGGCTGTGCACCCGAGCCGACCGCCGCTCGCATCGTGGGCACACCGCGGGCACGTCCCTGGCCTTTGCCCATATCCGCAGGGAACCGCCGCCCAGCTCGACTCTTTGAACCTCAACACCGGCCAAATGCGGCAACAACATCCCCAGGTCTGCGATCACAGTGGGACGACTGTACACATTGGACAGGCGAAGCCTCGAACAGGGTCAACTACATTCACGGAAAGCGGGTCAGATCCAGATCCAGTATTCACCCGCCGACGACACGGCAGATCCGCTATTGTCATTGATCGTGTCTACAAGATGTAGAACCGGCGGTGCGCCAGCTGTTTTCGGGGTTATCGCCGAAACAGTCTGCGAGCCATGAACGCAGATCTCTGGTTGCTCCGTCGCCGACGTTCCCGTCCACCGACAGCCGGGTCGCGCTCGGCTTGAAGATCAGCAGATCGGATGGGGCAATCTTGAAACGCAGCGCGCAGTGTCGGCAGGACAATGCGCATCAAAGCTGCCTGTGTGAGTCGCGATGATACTGTTGGCCGGGTCCAAAAGGCCCGGGGGGATGCGGGATCGTCGCAGTCGTGACCGCCACGTCCGGCCGGAGGCTCGCGAACTAATTCAAGCGAGTCGTCGACCAGACGTGAGACAGGCAATGAGAAGATGACTTCTCGACCATGGCGGCTCCTTCATGGAAGCCCGCCGGCCCATGGATGCAAGCCTCGCCATGCTCGACGACCGAGCGTGGCGGCGAAGAAGAGGCAGGTAAGAGGATTGATTAAAATTGATGGACGCTGATTTTGTTCTGAAACGAGACCCGGCGGGAACTAGTATAACTAAAGCTCCTCAAGGCATCGCTGGCAACGATCGGCTCAGGTCTGAGTTTCTGCGACAGCTCCTGATGAAGGAGCGGCGTAGACCTGCAAACAAGGCGAGGAATCTGCCTAGCCGCGTGCTCGTTCAATATTGGAACGACTCGACATCAATACCGATCGATGTTATTCAATGCCTCGACTCTTGGTTGCCGTTGGAGGCAAACGGCTTCGTTCGTAGACTATTCGATGATGTTTCGGCGCTCCGCTTCATCGAACGAGCCCTCTCAAGACGTCACGTGCGGGCGTTCCTTCTGTGCGACCATCCAGCGATGCGAGCCGACTATTTCCGGCTCTGCTACATCTTGCAGAATGGCGGATTCTATGTTGACGCCGATGATGAGTACCTCGGGCATGGCCTCGATGAGTTACTGAGCGATGGTCGGCTCAAACTGCAGGCGCTGTGCTACGACATTTCGACGCAATCCATGGTTGATCCGTACGAGGCCGGCAGGGATGGTGAGGATCAAGGTCGCATTTTCTACGTGAACAACAACCCGCTCATCGCGCCGGCTGGTCACCCGATCATTGCTCGCGCCCTAGAGCGAGCCACGGGGATGGTGCTCTCGCGGGAAGAGGGCACACGTGATATTCAGTCCCTGACCGGACCTGGCAACCTGACCGTTAGCCTCGTTGAGCATGTGCTAGACCTATGCGATCGGGACGAGGAGGCCGACTTCCATCTGCTGACGACGTGGGACGCGATCGCCGTCAGCAAGTGGCCGCTCATGTATCGATCAGACGAGCGCAACTGGCGGAACTGGGTACATAGCAATGGATAGGAGCCTCTCTGGTGCGGCAGGTATACGAGTCGCATGAATAGCCTCAGTCTTGCCGAATTCGCAGAGCGCCTCGCTCATCGGATTCGGCTATACACACGGGTGCTGGATCCTCGGCGCCGCGCATCGGCGTTCTCTCAAAGGGGAGAGATCGATGCACTCGGTCGAATTTACGTGATCAACCTTGACCGAAAGCCGGCAAGGTGGCGCCGCGTGCGCGGGGAACTCGACCGCTTTCACGGTCGACACGGCGAACGGCTTTCCAGCATCACACGTCGGTTCCCGGCCGTCGATGCCAGGTACATGACCTCAGAGCCCGATCACTTAGTACTACGCCCGACCTATACCCTGGCTGACCAGCTCACGGTCGAACCGAACCCATTGCTCGCCCTCGACGACCGGGCACGGGCACACCAGATCGGCATGAGTCGCCAGGAGATCGCGGTGGCCTTGTCGCACATCGAACTTTGGCGGCGCATAGCGGACGGCGATGATCCTGCTGCGCTAATACTGGAAGACGACGTCTTCTTGGCACCGGGCTTTGCCCGCCGGTTCCGAATGACGTGGTCAGCATTACTAGATGCTGACGGGCGACCAGACTTTGACCTGATCTTCCTCGCCTACAAAGATGTGACCGCATCTAAGTCTATCTCGAGACCTACGCCCGTCCGTCGGCAGGAGCCCGGCATTTGGGAGGCGGCCGCCTATGTCTTGACAAGGGCGGGCGCATGCAAGCTTCTGAGCCGACTCCCAGCCTATGGGCCGATTGATATGTGGCTGAACCTACAATTCGCCAGCCTCAGGGTTTTCACGGCCGGGCACCGGCTCATCGAGCAGCGTGTCGATGAGCCCTCGACCAATTCATACTCGATATTGCCAGTGCTGTCGCAGGTCGGTGTCATAGCAAGGGAAAAGCCCCTTCTCCCCGCGGCGCGAAAGCGCAGGGGTCCCGTCATTGCTTTTGGCGACGCAGGGTTAGGTCTAACGTCGCTCGCAAAGGCTCTGTCGATGCTCGGTTACACGTGCATCAGCGACGTAGACAAGATGCCGACCGAGGAGCTGGACAGGCTCGTCCGCGGAAGGCGCGGACGGATGTTCAATGCCTACGTCAACGTCGGCGGCATTGATGCCGGCTCGCTCAAAGCGATCGCTTCCGCCAACCGGCACGCGCTGTTCATCGCTACGTCGCATGTGGCAGGTGTCGATGACCTGCCTAGCAATCGACTTCTTCGTTGTGGTTCGGCCGTCAGGGACAAATGGGCAGTCCTAAGCGAATTCCTCGAGGTCGAGTATCCACCCTTTCCGTATCCCGACGATGCAGACCTCGGCCGACGCGCCACTATCTCAAAGACGGTGCTCGAAACCGCCCGGCCAGCAACCAACCTTAAGGCGGACGCTTCGCCCTGGGTCCTGTCCAACCGGTCGCGGAGCTGGCAAGGCATACGGCTGAGAGCGGAAGACTCCACCTGCTTTGATACGACCGTGAGCAAGTGGTCGGCAGGCGATGAGCTACCGGAAACAATGTGGAAGCTGCGCGACGACACATTTCCAAGCAATCTTGCACTCTTCATCCCAGAAAACGTCGCAGTGCATGATGGCGCAATCGCACTGACTCTGCGGGCGCAGAGGACATCGGTGAGGGAGTACACAGGGGCCGCGATGGCAGGTCGCGGCAACTACCTGTACGGAACATTCGGAGCCGAGCTGCGCCCGTCGAACGTCACTGGCGTCATCACCGGGCTTTTCCTGCATCGCAATGGGCCGCGCCATGAAATCGATATTGAATTCTTGGGCCGCAACACAACAAAGATGCTGGTTAATGTATTCTACAATCCCGGCCCTGAGGGGACCAAGCTCGAGTACGGCTACCGCGGCACTCCTACGGAGATCGACCTCGGGTTCGACGCATCCGATGACTTCCACTTCTACGAGATCGACTGGCAACCCAGCAGAATCGCATGGAAGGTGGATGGCGTCATCGTTTACGAGCGCCCGATTTGGTATCCGACACCACTTCCCGATCGCCCCCTCGAGTACAACGTGAACCTATGGCACTCACGCTCAACCGAGTTCGCCGGATACCTCGATAGAACCCGTCTGCCGGCGGTTGCGGAGGTGCGCTCCATCGTGGTCGCTGCGGAGCCCTTCGAACGGCGGAGCGATGCACACCATGTGACCGCCACAAGCCGGGCTGACGGCAACACTGCATAGGCATGGTGAGTTTGGGCAAGCAACCCACACGCGCCGTGGTTAGCCACGCCCCCGTAGTGACGGATCGCCAGCGCCTCCACCTCGACGGATGCCCTTCCGAACGGCCGGACGTCTTCCTACCACCGAGAGCCACAGGGGGCTACCGATGGGGAGTGTCAGAGGACCTTCGTGTTCGCGTTTCACCCGAGTGCCAGAAGCTGCGGAAACGCTTGGCAGAGCGCGGCGCTTACACCGGCGCGCCGATAGGCCCCGCCAATGGGCAGGTCAGCGGCTATCGCCAGGCGTCCGTGGGGGGAGCAGTTTAGGGATGTATCCGGCCGGGGGCACAACTAAGTATATGACGCTGACTCAGGTTTGTGCTGCTAGTGTGCCGTCTCAGTTTTGGGGAGACAGTTGATTTAGGGTGACACGTCCGCGGCGGACTTTGGCCAGGATGTCTTCGGCGGTGGCGGTCCAAATCAAGGGTTTCGGGTCGTTGTTGTAGGCGGTCAGGTACGCCTCGA
>NZ_QJUG01000353.1 GCF_003426775.1 Allorhizocola rhizosphaerae
CCAGCGCATCGGCGCGGGGCGGGTCGCGGGCGACCCGGCGGCGGTGGCCGAAATCCTGCGGCGGTGCGCGGGGCTGCCGCTCGCGCTCGTCATCACGGCGGCGTGGGCCGCGATGAACGCGCACCTGCCACTGGCCGTGCTGGCCGAGCAGTTGCGCGGCGACCGGGACCGGCTCGACGCGCTGACCACCGGCGACCCGGGGACCGATCTGCGTGCGGTGTTCTCGTGGTCCTATCGCGCGCTCGCGCCCGAGGCTGCCCGGCTGTTCCGGCTGCTCGGCCTGCATCCCGGGCCGGAGATCACCGTGCCGGCGGCGGCGAGCCTCGCGGCGCTGACGCTTCCCGCGGCGCGCAACCGGCTGGCCGAGCTGGTGCGGGCCAACCTGGCGGCGGAGCCGACGCCCGGCAGGTACACGATGCATGATTTGGTGCGAACGTTCGCCTCCGAGATGGCCGCGGAGGTCGACCAGGGCCGATCGCGACGGGCGGCGGCGCGCCGCATGTTCGACCACTACCTGCACTCGGCCCATGCGGGCGACCGGCTGTCCAACCCGGCCCGGGACCCGCTCACGCTCGCACCCGCGGCCAATGGGGTGTCCCCCGAGTACCCATCAGACACAAAGGAAGCGCTCGCATGGTTCACGGCTGAACGGCCGGTGCTCGTCGCCCTCGTCGAGCAGGCCGCCTCCACCGGGATGGCGCAGCATGCGTGGCAGCTCGCCTGGTCGTTGTGGACGTTTCTCGACCTGCGCGGGCATTGGGACGACCTGGCCGCCACGCAGCGCATCGCCATCGCGGCGGCGCGGGAGACGGGCGACCGGCCTGCGCAGGCCGATGCGCACCGGATGCTGGCCCGTGCCTACACGCGGCGCTGGCGTAATGACGAGGCGCACGCCGAGCTCTTGCGGGCCTTGGAGTTGTATCGGGTCATCGGCAGCCGGGCCGGGCAGAGCCAGACGCATCTGAACCTGTCGCTGCTGCGCGAGCGGCAGGGCAGGATCGGTGAGGCGCTTGAGCACGCGCGGCAATCGCTGGACCTGTTCCGCAAGCTCGGCGACGGGCACGGGCAGGCGCGTGCGCTCAACGCCGCCGGCTGGTATCACGCGCTGCTCGGCGACCACACGCGCGCACTGAGCCACTGCCAGGAGGCGCTGGCGCGGCTGCGCGGGCTCGACGACCGGGTGGGCGAGGCGACCACTTTGGACAGTATCGGCTACGCGCGCATGCATCTCGGCGAGCACGAGCAGGCGCTCGCCGACTTCCAGCGGGCCATCGACCTGTACCGGGACCTGGGCGACCGGCACCTGGAGGCCTTCGTGCAGGTGCACATCGGGGACACGTACGAGGCGATCGGCGACGCACACGGTGCACGGGCGGCGTGGCGGGACGCACTGAGCATCCTCGACCACTTCGACCCGCCGGAGGCGGCGAAGGTGCGGGCCAAGCTGGCCCGCGCGGCATCGTTCAGTCGCGATCCAGTCGAGGTCCAGTCGACCCTGGCACGATGATGACTCGACCCGGCACCGTCACGCGAGAGGGGAAGCGGGACCCCTCAAACCGGGCCGCGAGGCGGCGCCTCCTCATGTCCTAACCGAGGAGACATGCATGCGATCCATCCTGAGGCGCGGTGTAACGAGGTCGTTCATCCTGTCGCTCGCCCTGCTGGCCACCCCACTGATCGTTCCCGCCACCCCGGCCCACGCGGCGTGGGCCGCGCCCGTGCCGCTGAACATGCAGATCATCGGGTACACGCCCGGGGGCGGGCAGCTCACGCTCGGCCGCGTCCAAGGCACGCTCCAGCTCGACGACGGTGGCAACGCGCTGCGCTATGACGTGCTCATGTGCCGCCAATCGAGCTACCAGCTGCCGTATATGACGATTGATGTCAACGTGTACTACGCGGGCGGGCGGCGGTACGCCACTCGCATCGGCAGCGTTTATCCAACCTACGGCTCTTGGTCGAGCGAGCAGCCGTGCTACGGCAACCGGGCCACGGTCAGTGCCGAGCTCAGCTACGCCGGATTCTCCAACGTGGAATTCATCGTCTACGGCAGCACCTTCGTCGGCCAGAGCCACACGATCTTCACCGAGGACGCGATTTACTACAACCCGTACTGATACCCCTCCCATGAAGACGAGATCACCGTGGCGGGTGAGGGGGGACCGTAGCCCGCCACGGTGATCTCGTGCGTTTACCCGCGGTTGTACTTCTCCCACCACGTGAAGGGGACACGATAGGCGGTCGGCGTGTCGTCGGCCGCGTGGTTGGCCAGGCCGTTGCGGCCGAAGTAGTAATCGTGGATCTGGTTGCGGGCCGGGCCCGACAGGTCGGGATCGGACACTGCCGCGGCATGGATGTGGTATGGCCAGTCGCCCTGCGACGGGTTGCGCAGCCACGCGGCGAACCCCACCGTGCGCAGGGCCTTCACCGTCTGCCAGCGCTGGGTCGTGGTCATGCTGGTGACCGAGATGTCCACCACGCCACCGCCGTCGTGCGTGCCCGCCGATGACGGGTTGGACGAGGTGTAGGAACCCTGCGAGAGCGTGAGGCTCCACGAGAGCATCGCGTCGGCGGCCGAGAGCATGTTGCGGGTGCGGGTGTTGACCCGCTTGCCTCCGTACGAGTCGGTGCGCGAGCCGGTGGACACGGGGCGTGTCACCGAAAACCGGCCCTCGCCCAGCCTCGTGAGCGAGGTCGGCCCGGGAATCCCGTTGGCATCCATTCCTGTGTACCCGAGGGACCGCTGCCATGCGGCATAGGCTGACACCGTTGACGTGCCGTAGTGCCCGTCCACCGAGCCGGCGGCGAGCAACCCTTTGGCCTGCAACGCCCGCTCGACCTCCAGCACATGCGTGCCCGCGCCGGGCGTGAGCCCGGTGTCGGGCTTGGGCGGATCGACCTGCGCGGCGAGCAACACCATCTCCATGTCCACCACCGGCAGCGCCGCCCTCGCAGGCCCACCACCCCACACGGTCTGCCCGCCCGCCGCCGCGGCCGTCGCGAGCACCCATCGCCTCGTGCGCCTCATCGCCGTACCTCCTCAAAAAGGTTTTGAGTAGAAGTCTCGACAGCGCACTACAAACGGCTTACAAAACAGCACCAAAGGACACGGGTGACGGGCCGCCCCTTTGGCCGAAAGTCGGCCGGACGCCCAACGCAGTCGAGCGCCCGGCCGGTTCCCCCTATGAAGAAACGGTGCTGCACATCCTCCTTGGTAAACTCGATGCGAACGTGCACGGGCGGCGCGAGCGAGCCTTCCCGCCGCCCAACCTCGGCCCCGTGGCGGGAGAATCACGGGGCCGAGGAGCCTTCAACAGGTCATGCAATCGCTTGTATGACCGCGCTCCTGAGCAGCATTCGCTCAGGCAGACTCCGTGTAGAATTGCGCGGCACGCGGAGCAATGGCGTCCACGGCGGCCGAGCCTGTAGCCGAACAGACCCGCACCGATCAACAGTGTCATTTCGATGAGCCACCGTGTTAGTTGCATTGGGTGTAAGTCAACCCCGTTCGGGCATTCGTCGGTATCCTTGTCACGTCACCGATCCGTTGAACGTGTTGAACCTCTGGGAGGCAGGCGCGATGGTGCGCAGGGCGAGGCCGCGTAATGACCGGTTCGCCAAGGCGATCGCCGAGGCAGGGTGGACCTACGATGCCTGCGCGACCGCGATTCGAGCGATTGCTTCGGAGAACGGGGTGCGGCTCACATCCTGCAACCGCTCACATGTCGGCCACTGGGCAGCCGGCGGGCGGTCAGCAGCTCCTCGATGCCCCGCTGGTGCTCGTCGGCCTGCATTCCGTGGTCGAGCTGGGCCATTTCGCGCACGATCGATGTGGTCAGCAGGGGGCGCACCCAGTCTCGTAGCGCCAGCTCCGCCGGCCGCAGGCCATCCAGCAGCCGTGCCAGCTCCGCCCCGGGCGGCATCAGCGGCACAACCCAGGCGCGAAGGTCCCCGCATGACGATCCACCGCTCGACCATACGACTGCGCCGGCTGTTGAACGAGTAGTATCGGTCCTCCCGTTCCGTGCAAAGGTGGAATTGAGAGCATGCAGCTTGACTTCAGGCGGCTCGGCGAGGTGGCGCCGGGCGACATTATCGCGCTGATGAACGACCCGCGTGTGCGCAAGCATATGCCGCTTGCCCGCGGCGAGTTCGGCCCGGCCGAGTGCGCGTCCTTTGTGGACGGCAAGGAGGCGCTGTGGCGCGAGCACGGTTACGGCCCGTGGGCGTTCTTCGTCGACGGCGAGTTCGCCGGGTGGGGTGGCATGCAGCCCGAGGGTGACGACGCCGATCTGGCCCTGATTTTGCGCCCCGAGTTCTGGGGCCACGGCCGCGAAGTCTACGAGGCCGTGCTCGCCCGCGCCTTCGACGAGTTCGGCTTCGCGTCGGTGACCGTGCTGCTGCCACCGACCCGCGGGCGGGCGCACGCCCTGGCGCGCCTCGGATTCGTCCCCGACGGCGAGACCGACGTGTGGGGAGAACGCTTCCTGCGCTTCAGGTTGCACGCCCGCCGCTAGGCGGTGGGTTATTCGGTGCGAAGTGCCGTCGCGGTACGGGTGCGCGCCGCCCATCCGGCGGGCAGGAGCGCACCGACGACCGCGATGACGAGGCCACCGAATCCGAAGAGCACCAGTTCCGCGGGCGCATAGATGTCCAGGACCGATGCGGGCAGGTTGAAGCCCGCGACCCGGCCCATCTCGGCCACGATCGTGCGCTGCAGGAACACTCCCACCGGCGCGCCGATGGCGCCGCCGATCAGCCCGGTGACGACCACCGAGGCGATGACCATCGCGATGGTCTGCCGGGGGGCCATGCCCAGTGCCTTGTGAACGCCGAGGTCGTGCACGCGTTCGCGGGTTTCCAGGACCACCATGTTCAACACGCCGAGCGCGGCCGCGGTGATCAGCATCAACGTCAGGATGGTCGTCAACGTGTTGATGATGATGAGGAACTCGTCCGCGTCCGTGTCGGCCACCTCCGCATGTGCCGCGACTCCCGCCGCCGTCAGGGCAGCGTTCAACTCTTTGACGTAGGCGCCCGGGTCGGTACCCGGCTTGAGCGTGATGTTGTAGATCTCGGCCCGCAGATCAGGCTGGGCGGGCGTGAGGGTCTCCAGGGCGGTGAGGATCTGCATGCCCCTGGACTCGATGTTGAACGTCTCGCCCACGATCCGCACGGTGATCTGCCTGCCCTCCTCCGTCAGCACGACGGTGTCCCCGATCCGGGTGTCGGTGGCCGTCAAAAACGGTTTGGCCACAACGATTTCGCCGGGGGCGGTGAACCACCTGCCGGAGAGCATCTCGTAGCCGTAGGCGGAATTGTCTCCGGTGAGCGCGATGGTGTCGACCGGTTCGGTGAGGCCCGCGACGCTCACGTCCGCCTCAGCAACGCCGCTGTAGCCACTGGTCCCGGCCTGTCCGGTGATCGCCTTGACGACGGTCGCGGGGTCGGGCGCCTCCGGCCTGCGCATGGGGCCTGGGCCCGGCCCACCCTGCGGCGGTGGGTCCAATTGCGGGCGTCCGGGATAGATGACCACGTCGCCGTGCCCCTCCCGGGCCTGGACCTCGGCCAGCGACGAGCCCAGCCCGACGGCGAAGGTCGCCGCGGCCGCGCCGAACGCGATCGCCGCGACGATCGTGGCCGACCGTACCGGCCGGGCGAATGGGTGGGCCAGGCCGAGGGTCACCGGCCGGGGCAGCGGTAGCCGCGCGGTCAGCCGCGACGCCCACTGGCCGCGCCCCGGCTTCGGTGTGCGCCCGACCGCCAGCACGTCAACCGTGCG
>NZ_QJUG01000354.1 GCF_003426775.1 Allorhizocola rhizosphaerae
CGTCGGCGACGCGTGCGGACACGGCGGCCGCGGTGTGCGCGGGCAGCCGCAACCGGCCCTCGACCGTCGCCCGGCCCGGCTCGGCACGCACCCGCCCCGCGTCGGCCCGACCCCCGAAAAGCAGGCCGAGCCCGGTGACGACCATCGTTTTGCCTGCTCCGGTCTCTCCGGTGATCACGTTCATGCCCCGGGTCAACGGAAGCGTCGTGTCCTCAATGACCCCGAGGCCGGTGATGCGCAACTCTTCCAGCACAGCCAGACACTAGCGCTACCTACCGACTATTTCCGCGCCAGCCTTCCACCGGAAGCTCGAACTTGGCCACGAGTCTGTCGGTGAACGGCTGCGGACGGATCTGCGCTACACGCACCGCTGTCTCTCCACGCCGGACAGTCACCCTCGCCCCCGGGGGCAGCCCGAAGACCCGCCGCCCGTCGCAGCACAGCACCGCGCGTGAGGTATGCGGGTCGACGCTGATCCCGATGTCGCAGTGGGGCGCGGTCACCAGTGGCCGGCTGAACAGCGCGTGGGCGCTGATCGGTACCACCAATAGGGCCTCGACCGCCGGCCAGACGACCGGTCCGCCGGCCGAGAACGCATACGCCGTCGAACCCGTCGGGGTGGCGCAGATCACGCCGTCGCAGCCGTACCGCGACAGCGGCCGCCCGTCGACGTCGACCATCAGCTCCAGCATCCGCTCCGGGGCGCTCTTCTCGACCGTCACCTCGTTGAGCGCCCAGGACTCGGCGATCACCTGCCCGCCGAGCTCCGCGATGACGTCGATCGTCATTCGCTCGTCCACCTCGTATGCCCGGTCAACGACGTCACGCACGGCCTGGTCCAGATCGGAGATCTCGGCCTCGGCCAGGAACCCGACCCGCCCCAGGTTGATCCCGAGCAGCGGAGCACCCACCGGCCGGGCCAGCTCGGCCGCGCGCAGCAGCGTGCCATCGCCGCCCAGCGCGAACACGATCTCGACTCCGACCGCCGCGTCCACCCCGGACACCGGCTTGATCTCGGGCACGTCCAGGTCGGAGGCCTCCTCGGCGACGACCCGCACCTCGAACCCGGCCATGGTCAGATCGCGCGCGACGGTCCGCGCGTGCGCGGTTGAATCCTTGCGCCCCGTATGCGTGACGAGCAGCGCCGCTCTGGTCATTGCGAAACCGTACCCGACACCACCGATGTGATCCGCTCAACGTCGACCGGAGGCGCGCCCTTGCGCAGCCACAAAAAGAACTCCACATTCCCGGAAGGCCCAGGCAACGGGGAGGTCGTTACCCCCGCCACGCCCAGCCCCAGCTCGCCCGCCGCACGGGCCACGTCCACCACCGCTTCGCTTCTCAATGCCGGATCCCGCACGACCCCGCCCGCGCCCACCCGCTCCTTGCCCACCTCAAATTGCGGCTTCACCATCAGCACGAGATCACCCACAGTGCACGAGTCAAGCGCGGGCAGCACCAGCCGCAGCGAGATGAACGACAGATCGGCAACCGTCAACTCCACCGGGCCGCCAATGACCGCAGGCGTCAACGTCCGCACATTCGTCCGCTCGAACACCTTCACCCGCGGGTCGTTGCGCAGTGCCCAGGCCAACTGTCCATATCCGACATCCACGGCCACGACTTCGCCGGCGCCGTTGCGCAGCAGCACCTCCGTGAACCCACCGGTCGACGCGCCCGCATCCATGCATCGCTTCCCGGACACGACCAAACCTTGCGGCACAAAGGCGTCCAGCGCCCCGGCGAGCTTGTGCCCGCCTCTCGACACGTACTCGGGCGCGGCTGCCTCGACCACCCGCACCGCCTCAGCAGGATCGACCATCGCGGCCGCCTTGCGGGCAACCGTGCCCCGCACCTCGACCCGGCCCTCGTCGATCAGCGCGGCGGCATGTTCGCGCGATCTGGCCAAACCCCGCCTGACCAGCTCGGCATCCAGGCGTAGACGGCGTGCCATCACTCCTCGATGGACCCGAGGACCTCGCGCAGCGTCGTATGCGCCGCCTCGTAGGCGGCCAGTTGTTCCGCCACGGGCAGCCGCGAAGCGTTCTCCACGGCACGGACGGCCGCATCGACCGCTTCATGCCCGGTCGACACAAACCCCGCGGCAACGCTCTGCTCCGCCCCGACCACAGCCATCACGGGCACGCCATCCTCCGCCGCGCCATCCTCCGCTGCCTCAACCCACACATCCGCTTCAACCGCAGTGTCACCGGCAGCGTCATCAAGCCTCGCAGGGCTTTCAGCGGCAGCGCCGCCACCACCCTCATCAAAGCTCGCATGCCTCTCAACGGCAGCGCCGCCACCAGCCTCACCAAAGCTCGCATAGCTCTCAACGGCAGCGCCGCCACCAGCCTCGGCGAACCTCGCATCGACCTCACCCATCACACTGTCGGCAGCGTAAGAGAAGTTCACATCCGCGTCAGCGACAACGTCATCCGTCGCCTCGAAGCGCGCTTCCCGGCCGGCCTCGGGGACCCAGACTTCGGCGCCCGTCTCGTCGCCGCCCTCCCCGCCGTCATCCTGGACATCGACCGCCGCCGACTCACCCTCGACGTCGTCCGCCTCGTCCTCGACATCGTCGGCATACCCGAACTCGTCGTCCGCCTCGCCCTCGCCCCACAGCCCTACACGGCCGGCCGAGTCCGCATCGTCCACGTCCAAGTCGGCCGACGCGTCCGCCCCCCACGGCGAGCGCGCGGGCGTCTCGGCCGCTTCGACCTCGGCCGACGCGTAGCGCCCCCACCGCGAGTAATCGGCGCTGTCCGTCGTCACGGCGTCGCCTCGGTCGTCGGCACCGCCTTCTTCGCCGTCGTCTTGTTCACGGCCTTCTTGGCCACCTTCTTCGCCACAGGCACCTCCGCCACCTTCTTCGACGGCGCCTTCGTCACCACCGGAGCCTTTATTTGGGGGGTACCGGGCGAGGCCTTGCGGGTCGTCGCCTTCGCCGCCGTCCCACCGGCGGGCGCCTTCGCGGCCGCCGGACCGCCCGCAGTCGCCGCGGCCTGGCCGTCGCGCAGCTGCCGCTCCAGCGCGTCAATCCGCGCCACCAGCGACGAGACATCGTCGGCCGTGGCGAGCCCGACCCGGCTCAGCGCGCGATCCATCTCGACCCGCACCAGGCGCGAAATCGCCTCGCGGTTGGCGGCGCTCGTCGCGATCAGATCCTCGGCCATGCCCTGCAGCTGGCCGGCCGTTGCCTGACCCTTGCCGGTCAACTCCTTGGCCAGCTTCTTGACCGTCTTTTCGGCCTTCTTCTTCGACGCCTCGCCGAGGCCCAGAGCCAGCTCGAGGTAGGCCTTCAACGCGTCCTGCACTGGTTCACTCACCTTCCCGGTCACCATGTCCTCACGCTACCGCGAACAACCCCAACATATTCGCAGCCACATAGGTTGGGCGCTGCTCGGGTGTCGCCGCGGTCGCGTCCCGCTCCGCCGCCACGCCGGTCAGCACCAACATGCTGTCCATCCCGGCGCGCCGCGCCCCCGCGATGTCCGTGTCGAGGCGATCTCCGACGACGAGCGTACGCCGTGCTCCCACCTGCTCCGCAGCCGCCAGGAACAGGCCGGGCTCGGGCTTTCCCACGACCACATCCGGCCTCCGGTCCAGCGCGGTGGCAAGCGCCGCGACAAGCGCGCCGTTGCCCGGCAGCGGCCCGCGCGGCGTGGGCAGCGTACGGTCGGTGTTCGTCGCTACCCACCACGCTCCATTGCGGACGGCCACGCACGCCTCGGCCAGATGCGTCCAGCCCACGTCGGGCCCGTACCCCTGCACCACCGCCACCGGCTTGTCTTCCGCACTGGTGACGGGAGTCAGCCCGACCGCGGCAACCTCGGCCCGTAGCGCAGCCGCCCCAACCACCAGCACAGGCGCACCGGCCACAAACCGTTGCGCCAGCGCCGAAGCGGCGGCTACAGCCGACGTAAGCACCTCGTCCGCCGACGCCGAAATCCCCATGCCCTCAAGCATTTCGGCGACCTCACCGGGCCGCCTGGAGGCGTTGTTCGTCGCAAACCGAAGCGTCTTATCCAGCTCGCGCAGGCGCGCCAACGCTTCCTTCGCACCGTCAACGGCGCGGTCGCCGAGCACCACCACGCCGTCGAGGTCGAGTATCACCAGGTCGTACGCGTCGACCAGCACGCCAACCCCTCAAGCCGCGGCTCCGGGCAACCTGCCTTCACCCTCATCATCCACATCGGACTCGTCATCCACATCGGACTCATCGGACGCGATGGGCTCGACGGACCCGACACTGTCCACATCAGACACCTCAGCGTCAAGCTCGTCCACATCGGACTCGGCCGCCGCCTCACCGTCCAGCTCCTCGTCCTCTTCAGCATGCTCGTCATCGTCACTGATCTCGATGCCGTCCATCTCCAGCAGTCGCTCCGCGGCGTCCGTGGTGCCCTCGACATCCACCTCAGCCGCCTTGCCGAACCACTCGCGCGCCTCTTCCGTCCGCCCGGCCTTCAGCAGCGAGTCGGCATACGCGTAGCGCAACCGGGGCGCCCACGGCTCCTCGGTATCGATTGACAGCTCACGGATTTGCAGCATCGCGGCCGCGGCATCGTGCTGGCCCATGTCACCGCGCGCCCCGGCCGCGACAATCAACAGCTCCAACGCTTCGGTGCGGCCCAGCTTCTCCCGGTCGGCGCTGCGGAACAGGTCGATCGCCTTCTCGGGCCGACCCAACGCGCGCTCACAATCGGCAAGGACCGCAAGATGCGTCTGCCGGCCGGTCATCCGGTGATACGTACGCAGTTCAGCGATTGCCGTCGACCATTCTTGTGCGTGGTACGCGGCCAGCCCCACCGCTTCCCTTACCGCCGCGATGCGCGAGGCCAACCGGCGCGCGGCGATCGCATGGCCCAGTGCCTTGGCCGGATCTTCGTCGAGCAGTTTGCCGGTCATGACCAGGTGCCGGGCGACCGTCTCCGCTACCGGCCGCGCCAGCGGGAGCAACTCGGCCCGCACGGCCGAGTCGAGCTCATCCGCCGATACGTCATCGGTGAGCACGGGCGCGGCCTCCGCACTCGGCTCCGCTCGGTCAAACCGGCTCGGCCCGCGATCCCGCTCCCGGCTGTCACGCTCTTCACGCCGCTGGTACCCGCCCTCACGCCTATCGCCGAACCCGCGGTCATCCCGCCGCGGGAATCCGCCGCGGTCCTCTCGCCTCTGGTAGCCGCCTTCACGCCGCTGACCGCCCCGGTCATCCCGACGCTCGAAGCCACCCTCACGCCGCTGGAATCCACCCTCACGCCGCTGGAATCCACCCCGGTCATCCCGACGCTCGAAACCGCCTTCACGCCGCTGCGGGTAACCGCCCTCACGCCGGTCCCCACCACGATCGTCGCGACGCTCAAAGCCGCCTTCACGCCGCTGCGGGTAACCGCCCTCACGCCGGTCCCCACCACGATCGTCCCGACGCTGGAACCCGCCTTCACGCCGCTGGTATCCACCACGGTCATCCCGACGCTCAACGCCACCCTCACGACGTTGGAACCCACCACGATCGTCACGCCGTTGCTGATACGCACCACGGTCGTCACGCCGTTCGACGCCACCCTCACGCCGCTGGAACCCACCCCGGTCATCCCGGCGCTGATATCCACCGCGATCGTCCCGGCGCTCAAAACCACCCTCACGCCGCTGAGATCCACCCCGGTCATCCCGACGCTCAAAACCACCCTCACGCCGCTGCGGGTAACCACCCTCACGCCGATCCCCACCACGATCGTCCCGAC
>NZ_QJUG01000355.1 GCF_003426775.1 Allorhizocola rhizosphaerae
ATGTTTGTCCGGCGGTGTCCTACTCTCCCACACCCTGCCGGGTGCAGTACCATCGGCGCTGGAGGGCTTAGCTTCCGGGTTCGGAATGTTTCCGGGCGTTTCCCCTCCGCCATAACCGCCGTAACACCATCAACCACACAACAACCACAACATCATGGTGGGTTGTTTGCAGGCTGTGATGCGCATGGTGAACGCGAGCAAAAAAGGTTTTCACGCGACAGCGATCCGTGCTGTACATGTGTGTGTCTCGTGTGTGTGTTGAAGTCCTCGGCCTATCAGCACCAGTCAACTGAACCCCTTACAGGGCTTACATTTCTGGCCTGTCAACCCGCTGTTCTCGGCGGGGGCCTTACCCCACACATCACTGCATGGGTGGGAGTCCTGGTCTTGAAGCAGGCTTCCCGCTTAGATGCTTTCAGCGGTTATCCCTTCCGAACGTGGCTAACCAGCCATGCCCCTGGCGGAACAACTGGCACACTAGAGGTTCGTCCGTCCCGGTCCTCTCGTACTAGGGACAGCCCTTCTCAAGACTCCTACGCGCGCGGCGGATAGGGACCGAACTGTCTCACGACGTTCTAAACCCAGCTCGCGTACCGCTTTAATGGGCGAACAGCCCAACCCTTGGGACCTACTCCAGCCCCAGGATGCGACGAGCCGACATCGAGGTGCCAAACCATCCCGTCGATATGGACTCTTGGGGAAGATCAGCCTGTTATCCCCGGGGTACCTTTTATCCGTTGAGCGACACCGCTTCCACACGCCGGTGCCGGGTCACTAGTCCCGACTTTCGTCCCTGCTCGACCTGTCAGTCTCACAGTCAAGCCCCCTTGTGCACTTACACTCAACACCTGATTGCCAACCAGGCTGAGGGAACCTTTGGGCGCCTCCGTTACCTTTTAGGAGGCAACCGCCCCAGTTAAACTACCCACCAGACACTGTCCCAAACCCCGATCAGGGGCCATGGTTAGATACCCGAATTCGACAGAGTGGTATTTCAACGCTGCCTCCACAACCACTGGCGTGGCCACTTCACAGGCTCCCACCTATCCTACACAATCGGATTCAAGCACCAATGTCAAGCTATAGTGAAGGTCCCGGGGTCTTTCCGTCCTGCCGCGCGTAACGAGCATCTTTACTCGTACTGCAATTTCGCCGGGCCTGTGGTTGAGACAGTGGGGAAGTCGTTACGCCATTCGTGCAGGTCGGAACTTACCCGACAAGGAATTTCGCTACCTTAGGATGGTTATAGTTACCACCGCCGTTTACTGGCGCTTCAATTCTCCGCCTCGCCACCACAAGGGCAGCTAACGGGTCCTTTTAACGTTCCAGCACCGGGCAGGCGTCAGTCCATATACAGCGTCTTACGACTTGGCATGGACCTGTGTTTTTAGTAAACAGTCGCTTCCCCCCGCTCTCTGCGACCACCACCAGCTCCCACCGCAAAGGGCGTTCACCAGCAGTGGCCCCCCTTCTCCCTAAGTTACGGGGGCAATTTGCCGAGTTCCTTAACCACAGTTCACCCGATCGCCTTGGTATTCTCTACCTGACCACCTGTGTCGGTTTCGGGTACGGGCCGCGCGCAACATCGCTAGAGGCTTTTCTCGGCAGCATAGGATCATCGGCTTCACCTGATACGGCTCGGCATCACGCCTCACCCCCGCCCTCGAAGGGCAGCCGCACGGATTTACCTGCACGGCGGGCTACACGCTTACCCCAGGACAACCACCGCCTGGGACCGACTACCTTCCTGCGTCACCCCATCACTCACCTACAAACCCCTCAGGTCCCGGCCCCAACAAGATCATCCCCGAAAGGAATCCCCCGCCGGAGGCGGTTAGTAGAAAGGTGTTCGGCGTGGGCGTTGCTTTGCGGGTACGGGAATATCAACCCGTTATCCATCGACTACGCCTCTCGGCCTCGCCTTAGGCCCCGACTCACCCAGAGCAGATAAGCTTGACTCTGGAACCCTTGGTCATCCGGCGGCAGGGTTTCTCACCCTGCATGCGCTACTCATGCCTGCATTCTCACTCCCACCACCTCCACAGCTAGCTCACGCTGCTGCTTCACCGGTGACAGGACGCTCCCCTACCCATCCCAACACCTAGACGACATGGAAACCCATACCGCCAGATACACGCTGGAATGCCGCGGCTTCGGCGGTGTGCTTGAGCCCCGCTACATTGTCGGCGCGGAACCACTTGACCAGTGAGCTATTACGCACTCTTTCAAGGATGGCTGCTTCTAAGCCAACCTCCTGGTTGTCTATGCGATCCCACATCCTTTCCCACTTAGCACACGCTTAGGGGCCTTAGCCGGCGATCTGGGCTGTTTCCCTCTCGACTACGAAGCTTATCCCCCGCAGTCTCACTGCCACGCTCTCACTTACCGGCATTCGGAGTTTAGCTGACTTCGGTAACCTGGTAGGGCCCCTAGGCCATCCAGTAGCTCTACCTCCGGCAAGAAACACGCAACGCTGCACCTAAATGCATTTCGGGGAGAACCAGCTATCACGGAGTTTGATTGGCCTTTCACCCCTAACCACAGATCATCCCCCAACTTTTCAACGTTGGTGGGTTCGGCCCTCCACGACCTCTTACAGCCGCTTCAGCCTGCCCATGGCTAGATCACCCCGCTTCGGGTCTAGAGCATGCGACTCAAACGCCCTATTCAGACTCGCTTTCGCTACGGCTACCCCACCCGGGTTAACCTCGCCACACACCACTAACTCGCAGGCTCATTCTTCAAAAGGCACGCCATCACCATAACCCCAAAAGGAGTGTTCTAGGCTCTGACGGATTGCAGGCAGACGGTTTCAGGTACTATTTCACTCCCCTCCCGGGGTACTTTTCACCATTCCCTCACGGTACTCATCCGCTATCGGTCACCAGGAAGTATTCAGCCTTACCAGGTGGTCCTGGCAAATTCACCACAAATTACAGGAGTTCGTGGCTACTCGAGAACCATCCACGGAAGGTCTGGGACTTTCAGCTACAGGACTCTCACCCTCTACGGTCCGGCACTCACTCCGGTTCGCCTAACCCCAAACTTTGTCACTTCCGGGCCAAATGTCAGTTTGACCAAGGACAGCCTCACGACCCCATGCGGGAAACCCCTGACAGGTATCACGCCCACACAGTTTAGGCATCAATCCGCTTTCGCTCGCCACTACTCACGGAATCACTATTGTTTTCTCTTCCAGCCGGTACTGAGATGTTTCACTTCCCGGCGTTCCCTCCCAACACCCTATGCATTCAGGTGCGGGTGACACGACATGACTCGTGCCGGGTTACCCCATTCGGACACCCTGGGATCACAGCTCGGTTGGCAGCTCCCCCAGGCCTATCGCAGCCTCCCACGTCCTTCATCGGCCCCTGGTACCAAGGCATCCACCATCTGCCCTACACAACTTCAACAAACCAAGACGACCACACCAACCAACCCACACACCCCCACCCAAACCAAAAAAGGCCCGAACAAGGACATGCAAGCCAGCCGGCACAAAAAACTCTCACGCAGAAAACAAGATGCTCGCGTCCACTATGCACATCTCAACCAACAACCAACCACACCCACCACGCGCAACACCTGCCACCACAACAGCGACCGTTTGCCACACCAAGGCGCAATCAGAAAAACCGCAACCCACAAAAGAGCTCCGGCCCGAAAACCCAAACCCCGAACATGCGGGCTTGTTTTTTCAGGACCTAACAGGGTGCCTGCCACAGACTGCCGTCCGCCACGTCCAACCCCCGGAAACCCACAACCACACCTTTCCACGACACCCACCGAAATGAGCGACAGTACTCAATGCCACGGCTGCAAACCCCGAAGCGACTATGCCAGCGTCTCCGCCAAATGAGCCCCACCCGCGAACACTCGTCACGGGCTGGGTCCCCATCGACCACCCCCAAAAAGGGGTGGCGGGGTTGCTCCTTAGAAAGGAGGTGATCCAGCCGCACCTTCCGGTACGGCTACCTTGTTACGACTTCGTCCCAATCGCCAGCCCCACCTTCGACCACTCCCTCCCCTCACGGGGTTGGGCCATGGGCTTCGGGTGTTGCCGACTTTCGTGACGTGACGGGCGGTGTGTACAAGGCCCGGGAACGTATTCACCGCAGCGTTGCTGATCTGCGATTACTAGCGACTCCGACTTCACGGGGTCGAGTTGCAGACCCCGATCCGAACTGAGACCGGCTTTTTGGGATTCGCTCCACCTCACAGTATCGCAGCCCATTGTACCGGCCATTGTAGCATGCGTGAAGCCCTGGACATAAGGGGCATGATGACTTGACGTCATCCCCACCTTCCTCCGAGTTGACCCCGGCAGTCTCCCATGAGTCCCCGGCATAACCCGCTGGCAACATGGAACGAGGGTTGCGCTCGTTGCGGGACTTAACCCAACATCTCACGACACGAGCTGACGACAGCCATGCACCACCTGTCACCGGCCCCGAAGGACCCCACATCTCTGTGGGATTACCGGCGATGTCAAACCCAGGTAAGGTTCTTCGCGTCGCATCGAATTAATCCGCATGCTCCGCCGCTTGTGCGGGCCCCCGTCAATTCCTTTGAGTTTTAGCCTTGCGGCCGTACTCCCCAGGCGGGGCGCTTAATGCGTTAGCTACGGCGCAGGAAACCGGAGAGGCCCCCCACACCTAGCGCCCAACGTTTACAGCGTGGACTACCAGGGTATCTAATCCTGTTCGCTCCCCACGCTTTCGCTCCTCAGCGTCAGTATCGGCCCAGAGACCCGCCTTCGCCACCGGTGTTCCTCCTGATATCTGCGCATTTCACCGCTACACCAGGAATTCCAGTCTCCCCTACCGAACTCCAGCCCACCCGTATCAACCGCAAGCCCACAGTTAAGCTGCAGGTTTTCACGGCAGACGCAATGGACCGCCTACGAGCTCTTTACGCCCAATAAATCCGGACAACGCTCGCGCCCTACGTCTTACCGCGGCTGCTGGCACGTAGTTGGCCGGCGCTTCTTCTCCAGGTACCGTCACCCCAAAAGGCTTCGTCCCTGACGAAAGGGGTTTACAACCCGAAGGCCGTCATCCCCCACGCGGCGTCGCTGCATCAGACTTCCGTCCATTGTGCAATATTCCCCACTGCTGCCTCCCGTAGGAGTCTGGGCCGTGTCTCAGTCCCAGTGTGGCCGGTCGCCCTCTCAGGCCGGCTACCCGTCAAAGCCTTGGTAAGCCATCACCCCACCAACAAGCTGATAGGCCGCGAGCCCAACCCAACCCGAAAAACTTTCCCCCACCAGCCATGCGACCAGAAGGGAATATCCGGTATTAGCCCCCGTTTCCGAAGGTTATCCCAAAGATTGGGGCAGGTTACTCACGTGTTACTCACCCGTTCGCCACTCGAGCACCCCCGAAGGGGCCTTTCCGTTCGACTTGCATGTGTTAAGCACGCCGCCAGCGTTCGTCCTGAGCCAGGATCAAACTCTCCAACAAAGAATCCGAAAAATCCTGGCATGAAAACATTCATACCAAAGGAATCAACCCAACAAAGGGGTCAAAAACCAAACAAAAACTTTGGCACTGGCATAAACAAGCACCCTGTTAAGTTCTCAAAAAACAAACACACACCA
>NZ_QJUG01000356.1 GCF_003426775.1 Allorhizocola rhizosphaerae
GGCTGGACACAGGTCGCTTCTTCGATGCCACAACATCCAGTGTGGCCTCACGCAGCGTCGTGGTGGTGGTCATCACGGCACCTTTCCCGCCGAGTCCTCACTCAGCGTGTCGGTGCCGGAAACACCGTTCGTTACACAGTCTCACCGAAGTTACGTGAAGTTTGACAGGCGAACCTCCTGCTGAGCGGGGGGTTCGTTGTTTTTGGGTTGGGGGTTCTGGCTACGTGAGGGTGATCGGGATAGGGGTGGCGAGGAGTTGGAAGGCTTGGCGTTGGGTGGGTGTGGGGTCGGTGAGTTGGTCGAATTCGGTGCCGTTGATGTGGATGCGGTTGCGGGTCAGGGTGCCCAGGTGGGTGAGCAGGGTGCGGAAGGAGCGCACGGGCTGGCCGGTGTGGTCGTGGTGGCGGGAGGCTTTACCGGCGGCGGTGGCCGAGCGTTGGGCTGGGGCGACGGGGTTGTCGCGGGCTGGTGTTTCGGTGTCGGTGTAGGTCAGCGGGCCAGAGTTTGGCGTAGGTGCCATACGAGGTAGGCGGCCAGCATGCAGATCAGGACGTGGGCTTTGACGCGGCCTTCGAGGCGGTGGTGGATGGGGCGCAGGGCGAGGTCGTCGGTTTTGATGTGCCGAAAGTCGCGTTCCACGTTGGATAGTTGTTTGTAGGCGGTGACCACCCCGGCGGCGTTCAGGGTGCCGGCATTCACGCTGGTGCGGATGACGTAGATGCCGTCCAATGCCTTTTCGGCGTCGATGCGGGCCTGGTGGCGTTGGTAGGTGAATTGTGTTTGTCCGATGTGGATGGTGAAGTGTTTGGCCATCTTGTACCGGTCGATGACTTTGCCGACCGCCACGCCTATGGCGTCAGCCCCGGACAGGGCGCCGCCATCGACGCGTGCGGCGATTCTTGCCAGCAGGGTTTCGGTGGCGGCCAGCAGATCCTCGCGTTTACGGGCACGCTGGGTGGCCAGGGCCGGATTGCGGCAGCAGACCAGCCGCTCGTCGGGGTAGTCCGGGTGTGTGATTTCAGCCAGATCTTGGGTGTCGAACAGCGACATTTGCAGCGGCCCGTTATCGGCGGCGAGTTTGGCGATCGCCGGTGCGCGTGGGCAGGTCAGCCAACCCAGCCGGGTGTCTTGTTTGAGCGCGTCGATCCGCGCGCTGGTGATCATGCCGCGGTCGCCGACCATCACCAGATCCGCCAGCCCGAACCGGTCTTTGACCACGGTGACCGCTTCGACGAACGCGGTCGGGTCGGCGGTGTCGCCGGGAAAGACCCGCACCGCCACCGGTCGCCCGGCCGGGTCGGTCAGCAGCCCGTACTCGATCTGTGCTTTGCCCTTCTTGCCGTCGCGGGAGTAACCCCGCGCCGCCAATGGACACCGGGTGCCTTCCACCCAGGATGACGACAGATCGAACAGCGCCATCCGTGACGGGTTCGCCTTCGCGGTCAGGTGCCGGGCGGCAAGCTTGGCCTCAATCGAGTCTTGACGGCCGACCAGCCAGTCCATCGTGCCGGACGCAGACCCCGCCGCGCCGTGGAATCTCGCAAATGAAGAAATCGCGCGGCCGACGCGATTTCAGATCGCCAGCGCCGCGTTCGAAGGTGAACAGCGAATCCATCACGCCGCGGGCACACTGACCATCGCTGACTCGCTCATCGCCCAGGCCGAATAGACGAGCGACACGCCGAAGCGGAAGGGATTAACGCGCTCGGCATCGCCGCCCTCTACCCGAAACTGGCTCTCCACCGGGTCGGCCACCGTCACCAAACCCGTACCGTCTGGCCTATGCTCGTCGGAGACAACCGTCGCCGCAAGGCCCACCAGCCGCCCACCTCCTAGTCATGCGTACCGACGGTGGGCGTGAGATCGGGGTGAAACCGTTCTTGGTCCGCCGATGTTGGCCTCGGGGACCCGGTTGAACTGATGGACGCCGCTTTCGAGTCCGACTCGCTGAGCTCGTTGCGTTGCCCCCTTTGAACCCGCCTGGGTCAGGGTCCGCGGGGCGTTGAACCCGCAACGGGACGGGAACCGGGGCATCCCGGCAACGCGGGGCCAGCGCCATAGTCGTCAGGGAGTATGCGGCGGCGGTCAGTTCCAATACATACCAAGGATCCGGCCAGCGAGACCCGCCCCGAGGACGGGCTGCAGGCCGGATCACCTGATACCGCTTGTCCCCGAACCGAGTCTCACCTGTCGCAGTCTTGAGTTTACGGCCGGCTCTTGCCGTTCAATGGCATGCGTGTGCCAACGGCACGGACTTAATCGCTTCGGCCAGTTTGCAGATGTTGCCGACCACGGGGCCGTACCGGGACAGATGCTTGCGGCGATCGTCCCCTTCAACCGGAAGGCACAGTAGCCCGTCCTCCTTGGCCCACGCCAGCTCTGAACATCTGTCACTGACGAACGCGACCCGGCTCGGCATGATCCCAAGGCACTGCACCGCATCCGAAATGGACGGATTCATGTTTCCCTGCCGGCCGATGACCGCACCGACCTGGCGCCAATACGCTTGGTAGTGGCACCACTCCGGTCAAGATATCGGCAACGATCGACTTTCGTTCGCCCTTATCTGACGTTCATTCCTTGTCATTCATAGGCGATCAAGTTCGTTGCCATTGCTGTCGAGAATTACATAATCGCCGGGATATGGAACCCACACCCCGATGCCGTTCTGCCAGACCACCACTTCCACCTCTGGAAGCGCGCCAATGGGAAGTTCAAGATAGATGAAGTCCTCTGGAGCGAGCGCGAAGGTAGTTCCTACGGGTTCGAAGGTAACCTCCACGCTCGCGTTGTAGGCCGCCTTGAAGCGAAGGCGTGTAGTTGCGGCGTCAGCGTCGCTCACCAGCATCAACTCCAAGCATCGATGATTTCCTGAAGAAGCGTAACCCTGTGTCCGGCCGTGGCTCCGCCCTTCCCATCCAGTTGAGCACTTCGATAGAAGTCCTGAAGTTTTTCAGCGTCGCTGCGACTTGCCAGATCACGCAATTGCTGTGGTGTTCTGGTTCCAATCAGGTGCTCGGGATTACCGCTTCCCCAGATGCGACCGCCTACTTGTTGAATGGTTCCACCCTGCAAAGTCGGGACACCAACCCGCGTAGTCCCCGATGTCAAATCAACGACGTTTCCATTGCCATCGACTTCGAATCTGGGGCATCCATTCGTGTTGTGCACCAGGACCGGAGTGCTACCAGCCAGGACGTAGTAGGTGTGGATGTCGGCAACCGTAAGGTTGTTGACTGTTTGCTGTCTTGAGTAGTGACGGACCAGTGATACCTTTACCGTCTGTCCAGTGGCTGTCAGCAGGCGCGTGCCTGCTTCGAGCTGTCCCGCATCCACCCAGTCACGGGTGTCTTCTACCCAGAAGGGATGCTTATCCGTGGCGGTGATAACTTCATCGCCGCCAGAAGTCTGTATTGCGACGTCGACGAGGTCTTTAGCACCGGTGCCGGTGATAACGTCAGTGACTTCGCGTGGTTCGGTAATCCCTGTCTCGGGGTCGGTGGCAAGCACCGTGTCTCCGAGTTTAATGTACTTGATCGGTTTTGTAGAACCGTCTGCCAGGAGAACCTTTGTTTCAGGATCGAAGCTGTTGGCACACTTCCACGGCCTGAATACAGGGCTGGTCGGCGTTCCGAAAGGTTTTATCATTGCTCGACCGCTAATACCGCCGGCGACCGTAAAGCCGTATTCTGTCGCCGCGGCCGCGATGACGCCCCAAATTCCGAGCGGGCCCTCCACGGCGTTGGCGTACTCGGTGGAGAAGGCATCGATTGTCGCGGCATAGACCAGGTCGTACGCCCCGGTCATCAGCATCTTGTAGCACATGTCTTTATGCGAGCAGTAATCCATCAAGGCTTTGATGAGCTGCTCTACTGTCGGCCCGCCCTCGACCTGCGGTACTTCGTATTCATTAACGAAAACCTGGCCGTTATCGGTGACAAAGATATCGAATCCCCACCCGTCTTCGTCCACCTCGTGCGAGAAGACCGTATTCCCAGACGGCAGACCGGAACCAGGGGCCGATGGAGACTTTGGGCCTCCGGGTTCGCCAGGTCCGGGATTGGTCGGTGCTGTTGGGCTACCGCCTTCACGCGGCTCTTTTTTCCACAACCCCGACGGGTCGGAGAACGTGGTCGGGTTGCCGTTAGCGTACGCGTAGCCGTGCCATTGTTGTGGGTCGGTGAGGTCCATGATGGGGTCGACGGAGATGAATCGGCCGAGGGTGGGGTCGTATTCTCTGGCGCCGAGGTGGGTGTAGCCGGTGGTGTCTTTGGTGCCGCCGACGTAGCCTTTGGTGCCCATCCAACTGGTGGGTTGGGTGCCGCGGTCCTCGCCGTAGGGCAGCATCCGCCGCCGCGTGGCCGACAGGGTGACGGCGTCGATTTGAACCATGCTCGTGTTTTGGTGGTTGGTGCAGATCCATTTCAGTCCGGTGGGGTCGCGTACGGCGATGCCGGCGTAGTAGCGGGTGCCCAGCACGGATCCGCCGCCGGAGGCCAGGTCCAGTTCGGTGCCGTCGGGTAGGTAGAGGGTGGTCTTGGCCGGGGTACGGGCGATGAGACGCGTGCCACCGGCGTCGTACACGTATGACGTGGTGGCGCTGGCTTCGGTGATAGTGGCGAGGTGGTTTTCTTTGTCCCAGGTCAAGGTTTGTGCCATCCCGGTGGGGGTGGTGGCCGTCAGGGTGTTGCCGGCGGTGTCGTAGGTGTAGCTGCGGGTGGGTGTGCCGGCGAGGGGGCCGGTGGCGGTGACCTGGCTGAGTTGGTGGGGTTTGACGCCGGCTGTGGTGCCGACGGTGTAGGTCCAGGTGGTGTCGGTGCCGGCAGGGTTCTTGTCGGTTTGGGTGAGCCGGTTACCGATCGCGTCGAAGGTCCATTGCCGCCAGTATGGGTCGGCGCCTGCGCGTTGCGGGGTGGTGCAGCCGGTGCCCAGGGTGGTTTGGGTCCAGGCTTCGGTCAGGCGGCGTAGGTGGTCGTAGCGGAAGCATTCGGTCTGGTCCGCGGTGCCGTCGGTTTTCCCCGCTGCAGAGGTGATGTTGCCAGCCGCGTCGTAGCCGTAATCGTAGACGTACTTTTCGCTGTAGGTGCCGGGCGTGGTTGGTGATTCCAACCAGGTGCGCAGGGAGGTCAGCCGGCGGGTGCTGCCGGAGTAGTGGTGGTCGAGCAGGACGCGTTTGCCTGCCGCGCCCAGCCGAAGTTTGCTGATCAGCCCGTCGTAGGTGTACTCGTTGTCGGCCAGATAGGGCTGTGAACCTCCGGTCCAGGCCCCGGTCAGGGTTTGGGTGTAGCCGTTGTTGTCGTAGCCGTGGGTGAGCGTTTCGGCTGGGAGGCCGCCGACGGCGGGCAGGATAGTGGTGGCGGGTGCGCCGTTGGGTTTGTATGTGTGGTCCCAGGCGTAAGTCGCCGCTAGGGCGCCGTTGACTGCACTGTTGGGGATGACGGTTTCGGTGTGCAGCGGCCGGTAGCCGTCATCGAAGGCGGTGACCCGGGTGGTGTAGGCGTCGGTACCGACGTAGCGGGTCGACGACGTGAGTTGGCCTTTCATCACGGTGTCGTAGGTCCACTCGGCCATCACCGGGC
>NZ_QJUG01000357.1 GCF_003426775.1 Allorhizocola rhizosphaerae
GCAAGTCCAAGAAGCTGCGCCGTCAAGAGTTCGACAACCTGTCGGCCCCGACGATGAGCTCGGGCGCACCGCGCGGCAACGGCCAAACGGTGCGGCTTCCGCGCGGCGCGTCGCTGTCCGACTTCGCCGACCGGATCAACGCCAACCCGGGCTCGCTCGTGCAGGAGATGTTCACCCTGGGCGAGATGGTGACGGCCACGCAGTCGTGCACCGACGAGACGCTGCTGCTGCTCGGTGAGCACCTGGGCTTCGACGTGCAGATCGTGAGCCCGGAGGACGAAGACAAGGAGCTGCTCGCCCGGTTCAACATCGATCTCGATGCGGAAGTGGACGAGGAGACCCTGGTTTCGCGCCCGCCGGTGGTGACCGTCATGGGTCACGTCGACCACGGCAAGACCAAGCTGCTCGACGCCATCCGCAAGACCGACCAGGTCGCGCGCGAGGCGGGCGGCATCACCCAGCATATCGGCGCCTATCAGGTGCACGTGGAGCACGAGGGCGAGCCCCGGGCGATCACGTTCATCGACACCCCGGGCCACGAGGCGTTCACCGCCATGCGTGCCCGTGGTGCGCAGGCCACCGACATCGTGGTGCTGGTCGTCGCGGCCGATGACGGCGTCATGCCGCAGACGGTCGAGGCGCTCAACCACGCCAAGGCGGCCGACGTGCCGATCGTGGTGGCGGTCAACAAGATCGACAAGCCCGAGGCCAACCCCGACAAGGTGCGCCAGCAGCTCACCGAATACGGGCTGGTCGCCGAGGAGTACGGCGGCGACACGATGTTCGTCAACGTCGCGGCCAAGCCGGGCATCGGCATCGAGGACCTGCTTGAGGGCATCCTGCTGACCGCCGACGCCTCGCTGGACCTGCGGGCGCCGATCGACGGTCACGCGCAGGGCATCGCCATCGAGGCCCACCTCGACAAGGGCCGTGGCCCGGTGGCCACGGTGCTGGTCCAAAAGGGCATGCTGCGGGTCGGCGACTCGATCGTGGCGGGCAACGCCTACGGGCGCGTGCGGGCCATGCTCGACGAAAACCTGACCCAGGTCAGCGAGGCCGGCCCGGCCCGTCCGGTGGCGGTGCTCGGTCTGACCGCCGTCCCGGGTGCGGGCGACACGTTCCTCGCGGCCGACGACGACCGCACGGTCCGCCAGATCGCCGAGCAGCGGCAGGCGCGCAGGCGCGCTGCCGAGCAGGCGACGATGCGCGGCCGGGCGACGCTGGAGACCCTGCTTGAGAAGATCAAGGAGGGCGAGCGCACCTCGCTCGACCTCATCATCAAGGGCGACGTCTCCGGTTCGGTCGAGGCGCTCGAGGACGCGCTGGTCAAACTGCCCATCCCGGAGGAGCTGCAGCTGCGGATCATCCACCGGGGCGTGGGTGCGATCACCGAGAACGACGTCAACCTGGCGTCCGCCTCGGCCGACGCAACCGCGATCATCATCGGCTTCAACGTGCGGCCGATGCAGCAGGCACGCGAGCTCGCCGACCGCAACGGCGTGGAGATCCGGTACTACACCGTCATCTACCAGGCCATCGAGGAGATCGAGGCGGCGCTCAAGGGCATGCTCAAGCCGGTGTACGAAGAGGTCGAGCTCGGCACGGCGGAGGTCCGCGAGGTCTTCCGCTCGTCCAAGGTGGGTCTCATCGCCGGTTGTATCGTCCGGTCGGGTCTCATCCGGCGTAACGCCAAGGCGCGCGTCATCCGCGACGGGGCGGTGGTCGCGGAAAGCGCGACCGTCACCTCGCTCAAGCGGTTCAAGGATGACGCGACCGAGGTGCGCGAGGGCTTCGAGTGCGGTCTGACCCTGGGTGGCTTCGGCGGCCTGCAGGTCGACGACGTCATCGAGACGTACGAGATGCGCGAGAAGCCGCGGGTCTAATCGAATATGAGATATGCGCTGCTGCTGGCGCCGTCGGCCAACCGGGTTTACACCCAGGCGGCGCCGGCGCTGGCCGAGGCGGAGCTCAAGGCGTTTGGGGGGCTGGACATCCGGCCCCCCATCGTCCTGGGTGGACACGCCTATCTGGTGTTCGAGACCGAGCCGGTGCGGCTGGCGGCGCTGGCCAACCTGTCGTCGGCCTACGCGTTCTTCGAGCTGGTCGACGACGAGCTGCTCAGACCCGTTGCGGCGCAACCGCTCGACCGGTTCGACGACGACCTGATCACGATCCCGAAGTATGCCGGCAAAACCAACGAGCACTTCACCAAGCTGCTGCTCAACGTCACGGTCAATGCGACGCGATGGGACTTCCTCGGCCGGCGGTTCACCATCCTCGATCCTGTGGCCGGACGCGGTACCACATTGAATCAAGCACTTATGTATGGCTGGAATGCCGTAGGCATCGAACATGATCGCAAGGACTTCGAGGCCTACGAGGCGTTCCTCAAGACCTATCTGCGCCGCAAGCGGATCAAGCACAGCGCCGACGTCGCGCCGGTGCGCCGGGAGGGCAAGCGGATCGGGCGGCGGCTGGACGTGACCGTGCGGGATGAGCAGACGGTCACCATGTTCGAGGCCGATACCACGCTCGCGCGCAGCCTGATGAAGGTCCGGTCGGTGGACGCGATCGTGGGCGATCTGCCCTACGGCGTGGTCCACCGCGCGGGTGACCTGCTGCGCGCCGCGCTGCCCGGCTGGGTGGAGCTGCTCCGGCCCGGCGGCGCGGTCGGCGTGTCATGGAACACCCACGCCGCGCCGCGCAAGGAGGCGGTGGCCATGCTGGAGGCGCACGGGTTGACCGTGCTCGAAGCGGGGTACGAGCACTGGGTGGATCAGGGAATCACCCGCGACATCGTGGTGGGGCAGAAGCTAGTCTGACTGCTTGTGCATACGGGAACGGCCGTCTTCGACCTGTTACTGCCGGGGGATTCACGATCGCTGAAGGCGAAGCGCTCCTACGTGCGCCCGATCATCGCCGCGCTGCGCAAGTTCGAGATCTCCGTGGCCGAGGTGGGCATGCTCGACCTGCACGGTCGGTCGGAGATCGGCGTGGCGGTGGTGGCGGCCGACGCCGGGCATGTGAAGGAGGTCCTCGACGCGTGTGAACGGCTGGTCGCGGGGCGCCCGGAGGTGGAGCTGCTTTCCGTGCGCAGGCGATGGCTCGGCGACGAGGACGGGTAGTGTCGTGTGGGGTACGAGTAGGCGGAGGTGACGTGATGACTGATCCGGCAAAGGTGCGCCGGCACTCTGAACGGGTGAAGGAGCTGGTGGCTTCGGCGGTGCGCACGCAGATCAAAGACCCGCGCCTCGGCATGATCACGATTACCGACACCAAACTGACCGCCGACCTTCGCGAGGCCACGGTGTTCTACACCGTGCTCGGCGACGCCGCCGACAAGGCCTCGACCGCCGCCGCCCTGGAGAGCGCGAAGGGCCTGCTGCGCAGCACGGTCGGCAAGGCGCTCGGGCTGCGCCACTCGCCGTCCCTGGCATTCGAGCTCGACGACGTGCAGGAGCACGTCAAGCAGATCGATGACCTGATCGCGCAGGCGCGACAGCGCGACGCCGCGGTGCAGAGGCTCGCCGCCGGCGCGTCCTACGCGGGCGACGCCCAGCCATACCGGGAGTCCGAGCCCGCCGAGGACGAAGACAACACCAGCGCGAGCGTCCAGCGGTGACCAGCCCGTCGGAGCAGGAGTGGGCCGCGGCCGCCGCGGCGGTGCGCGGTGCCCTGCGGCCCGACGCGCAGGTGCTGCTGGTGTGCCACGTCAACCCTGACGGCGACGCGCTGGGCAGCATGCTCGGGTTTGGGCAGGGGCTGCGCCAGCTGGGCGTGGAGCGCGTGCAGTGCACGTTCCCGGGGCCGCAGACGGTGCCCGAGCCGCTGCACATGCCCGGCATGGAGCTGCTGATCCCCGAGGCGCAGGCCCATCCGGCGCCCGATCTGCTGGTGACGTTCGACGCGGCCAGCACGGGCCGGCTGGGCGGCCTGGCCGACCGGCTCGACACCGCGGTCGTGAGCCTCGTGCTCGACCACCACGCGTCCAACGCCGGCTTCGGCAAGCTCTCGCTGGTCGACCCGAACGCGGCGGCCACGGCCGTGGTCGCCGCCCGGCTGCTCGACCGGCTGGGCGTCAAGCTCGACACCGGGATCGCCGAGTGTCTCTACATCGCGCTGGTGACCGATACTGGATCGTTCAAGTTCGATCTCACCACGCCGGAGGTGCACGAGCTGGCCGCGCGGCTGGTGGCCACGGGCATCAGCGTGGGCGAGATCTCCCGGCGGATCTTCGACACCCGCCCGTTCGGGGCGGTGCGCCTGTTCGGTGAGGTGCTCGGGCGCGCGTCGCTCGACCCGGCCGCGGCCGGTGGGCGTGGCCTGGTCACGGCGGTGGCCACTTTGGACGATCTGCGCCGGCACAACCAGCCGCCCTATATCCTGGAGGCGCTCATCGACTCGGTTCGGTGCACCGCCGAGGCCGACGTGGCACTGCTGCTCAAGCAGGTCGCACCGGACGAGTGGGCGGTGTCGCTGCGCAGCAAGGGCGGCTCCGACGTCAGCGAGGTCGCGGTCGCGCTGGGCGGCGGCGGGCACCGGCTGGCGGCGGGTTTCACCGGGCACGGGTCGGCTGAGGACGTGATAGCTGCTGTGCGAGGGCATCTGGGCTGACAGAATTGTCGGTATGGAGCCCCCGGAGGAGCTCGCGGTCGAGCGCGCTCGCGCATGGACGCGTCCCTATGTCATGGGTGCTGTGTTCGTTCCACTTTCCCTGCTCGGTGGGCTTTTTCCGTCGTTCTCGCTGGCCGCGAACCTGTACGTGCTGGTGCTCGGCGCGGGGTTGATGATCGCGGGCATGTCCAGTCGCCTGCCGCGCATCACCGCGCCAGAGGAGCTTCCGACCGGGGTCGTGTGGTGGCTACTGCCCGTCGGGATGCTGGCCGTGTTCGAGATCGCGACCTACCTGCTCGGGTCCACTCACGACTTTCCGACGCTGTCGCTGCTGGCCGATCCGCTGCTGGAGAGCTATCCGGTGCGCAGCGCGACCTACTTCGGCTGGCTGACGGTCTTCTGGGGGCTGGTGCGCAGATGAGTGTCACGCGGTTCATCGCGATCGCCGGGTTCATCACGGCGGCATTGGTCGCGGTCGTCATGGAGTGGACGGCCCGGCGCGAAGGCTCACGCATCCCGAGGCTCGGTGATATCGCCGGAGCCATCATGCGGTACGAGGTGGGCGGCCTGCCGGTGGGCCGACTGGCGCTGCTCGGGTTCTGGTTCTGGTGCGGCTGGCACTTTCTGGCACGCTGAATGGCTGCGAGGTCGTGCGGAAGCTCGGTTCAGGCGAGGCCGTCCGCTCTTGCGCGGTTGAGGTTGGGCGTGATGCGGTCCTTGGGTCGTGCGGTAACTCTGTTCAGGCGAGGCCGTCCGCTCTTGCGCGGTTGAGGTTGGGCGTGATGCGGTCCTTGGGTCGTGCGGTAACTCTGTTCAGGCGAAGCCGTCCGCTCTTGCGCGGTTGAGGTCGGGCGTGATGCGGTCCTTGGGTCG
>NZ_QJUG01000358.1 GCF_003426775.1 Allorhizocola rhizosphaerae
CGCGCTGATCACCGCCGAGAACGGCAAGCCCGCGATGTGGGCCAAGGCCGAGGTCGGGCGGGCCGTGTCGACGTTTCGATGGGCGGCCGAGGAGGCCCGGCGGTTCTCGGGCGACCTGATGCGCCTCGACACCGATCCGATCGCCAAAGGGCGCATGGCCGTGGTGCGGCGGTTCCCGCGCGGGCCCGTGCTCGGGATCACTCCATTCAACTTCCCGCTCAACCTGGTGGCGCACAAGGTCGCACCGGCGATCGCGGTCGGCGCGCCGATCGTGGTCAAGCCCGCGCCCGCAACGCCGTTGAGCGCCCTGCTGCTCGGCTCCATCCTGGCCGAGACCGACCTGCCAAAGGGGATGTTTTCCTGTTTGCCGGTACCGAACGAGCGCGCGCCGAAGCTGGTCGAAGACCCGCGCCTGCCGGTGGTGTCGTTCACGGGCTCCGGGCCGGTCGGCGAGTCCATCAAGGCAGCGGTGCCGCAAAAGCACGTGACACTGGAGCTGGGCGGCAACGCCGCGGTCGTGGTGTGCTCGGACTATCGCGACCTGGATTGGGCCGCGCAACGGATCGCGCTGTTCTCGAACTATCAGGGCGGCCAGAGTTGCATTGCCGTGCAACGGGTTTTCGTGCATCGCTCGCACAAAGACACGTTCGTGCCGAAGCTGGTCGAGTCGGTGTCCAAACTGGACTTCGACGAGCAGGTCGGGCCGCTGATCAGTGAGCAGGCGGCGCGCAGGGTGCAGGAGTGGGTCGACTCGTCCGGTGGGCGGGTCCTTGTCGGCGGCACCCGCAACGGGGCCGCTTACGCGCCAACGGTTTTGGCGGATGTCCCGGCGGGCGCGAAGGTCGTGTCCGAGGAGGTGTTCGGCCCGGTGGTGGTCGTGTCCATTGTGGACTCCGACGAGGCGGGGCTGGAGGCGGCCAACGATTCGAAATACGGCCTGCAGGCCGGAGTCTTCACCCATGATGTGCAGACGGCTTTCAAGGCCCACACGCTGTTGAAGGTGGGCGGCGTGATTGTGGGCGATGTCCCGTCCTATCGGGCCGACCAGATGCCCTATGGGGGCGAGAAGGGCTCGGGTGTCGGGCGCGAGGGCCTGCGCAGCGCGATGGACGACTACACGTCGCCGCGGGTCATGGTGCTCACGGGACTAACCCTTTAGGCCACGTGATTTCCTCATCGCGCAGGTCCGACACCAGACCGCGAACGTAGGCCAGCTCGGCTTTGAGCACCTCACGCTGGTACTCATCCTCGATTTGAAAAAGGCGCGGAAGGAACTTGCTTCCCTCGCGCAGGTTGGTCTCCAGCGCGGACAGTTTCGCCTCAAGCGCGACGAGGCGCTGTTCGAGCGCTTCGCGGGCGTCGGATGGGCCCAGCACGGGCAGGAAGGCGAGCGCGGCGGGGAACTCGGGGAACTCACGCGACGGGGTGGACAGCATGGTGCGCATCCACTGCAGGAGCGTGTCGCGGCCGGAGTCGGTGAGCTCGTAGACGGTCCTTTCCGGACGGTTCTCCTCGCGCGCGGTCTCGCGGATCTTGAGCAGTCCGTCGCGCAGCAGGCGGTCGATGGTCTGGTACACGCTGTTGCGCTGCGCCACATTGACGACCTCGTCCTTGTGCCGCTCCTTGATCAGCTGCTGCATGCGGTAGGCGTGCATGGGCGCCTCGCCGACCAGCGCGAGCACGGCCATGGCCAGGGGAGAGCGCCTCGACGATGACATGGACTTCATCGTAATGCCTTGCCGAGTGATAGTCATCTTATGTATAGTCATGCTATGACCAACACGAGAAACGCTTTGATCATTGGCGGGGGCATCGCCGGGCCGGTGACCGCGATGGCGTTGCAGCGGGCAGGCATCGGGGCCGAGGTCTACGAGGCCCATGGGCGCGGCTCCGACGGGGTCGGCGCCTTTCTGACGCTGGCCGCCAACGGGCTCGCGGCATTGCGCGAGCTTGAGCTCGACCATGTTGCGGGTGAGCTGGGCATGGACTCGTCCCGCATGCAGATGCTCAACGGGCGCGGCAAAGTGCTGGCCTCGGTGAGGCACCCGTCGCGCACGTTGAAGCGCGCGGAGCTTTATCAGGCGCTGCGCGACGAGGCCGTGCGGCGCGGGATCCGCATCCACTACGGCAAGCGGCTGCGTGACGCGTCGATCGCGGGCCAAGGCGTGCGCGCGGTGTTCGACGACGGGACTGCTGCTGAAGGTGATCTGCTCGTCGGCGCGGACGGGCTGCGGTCGCGCACGCGCACGATCATCGACCCGGGTGCGCCGCGGGCAAGGCACGTGGGCCTGCTCAACACGGGCGGGTTCGCCGGCGGGGTGAAGGTGCCGGGGCAGAGCGGGACGGCGTACTTCATCTTCGGGCGTCGCTGCTTTTTCGGGTACCTGATCCATCCGGACGGCGACGTGTGGTGGTTTGCCAATCCGCCCAGCGCCAAGGAGCCCACGCCCGAGGAGCTCGCGGCGATCACGCCGGAGCAGTGGCGGGCAAGACTGCTCGAACTGTTCAAAGACGACAGTGGGCCGATGCTCGATATCATCCGGGCAACCCCGCACATCATCTCCGGCTGGAACACATACGACTTCCCGACCGTGCCCAAGTGGCACAACGACCGCATGGTCCTCGTCGGCGACGCCGCGCACGCCACCTCGCCCTCATCTGGGCAGGGCGCGTCGATGGCGATGGAGGACGCGGTCGCGCTGGGCCTGTGCCTGCGCGACGTCTCGGCCCTCCCGGACGCGTTCGCGGCGTTCGAGCGCCTGCGGCGCGACCGGGTCGAGCGCATCGTGGCGCAGGGCAAGCGCAACGGCTCGGGCAAGGCTCCAGGGTTGGTGGGCGCGTTCGCCCGCGACCTGTTCCTGCCGGTGTTCATGAGGCAGGTGGAGAAGAAGAACCTGCTGGCCTGGATCCACGACTACCGCATCTCCTGGGCCGACAGGGTCACGACAAGCTAGCCGCTTCGCTTGCGACTATGATCAACTTGTGCCGATACTCAGTCACAACCCCGAGGGTCTGTTCCCGCCGTACCGCAACTACAGCCACGCCACCGAAATTCGGGGCGACGCCCGATTACTGATCATCAGCGGCCTCAACGGCTACCTCGCCGACGGCCGGACGATGCCCGACTCCTTCGAGGAGCAGGGCGAGATCATCTGGCAGCACATCGGCACGATCCTGCGGGCTGCCGGCATGGACTACAGCGATCTGGTCTCGCTGCGCACCTATCTCGCCGACCCGAGCTACGACGAGGCCAACGTGCGCCTGCGGATCAAGTATCTGGGCGACCACCGTCCCTCCTCGACGGTCGTCTGCTGCCGGCTGCTCGACCCGAAGTGGAAGCTGGAGGTCGAAGCGATGGCCGCGAAGTAGGTCCCGCAGGGGCTTGTCGTGGCGCGGTTCGCGGGCAGGTTCGCCGAGAAGGAACCGCTATGGCTCGCGATTTGCACAGCAGACGGCGGGATGCGTGGATGTTTGGGCCGGGCGAGGTGGTGCGGGCGCG
The DNA here is from genome assembly GCF_003426775.1 of Allorhizocola rhizosphaerae. Taxonomy (GTDB): domain Bacteria; phylum Actinomycetota; class Actinomycetes; order Mycobacteriales; family Micromonosporaceae; genus Allorhizocola; species Allorhizocola rhizosphaerae. Next base: position 3,500 of record NZ_QJUG01000358.1, read on the forward strand.
GTGATTAGGCTGAGGGCGTGACGAACGACCTGAGTGGGATTGTCAAGGCGTACGACGTGCGCGGGACCGTGCCGGACCAGCTAAATGAGCCGATCGCGGGGGCGATTGGGCGGGCGTTCGCCCAGACGCTGCGTGCCGGGGGCGACGACCGGGGCACGATCGTCGTGGCGCATGACATGCGCGAGTCCGGGCCGGCGCTGGTCGAGGCGTTCACCAACGGCGTGCGGGCCGAGGGGATCAACGTGGTTCATGCCGGGCTCGGCTCGACCGACCTGCTCTACTATGCCTCGGGCATCCTGGACGTGCCGGGCGCGATGTTCACCGCGAGCCACAACCCCGCGCAGTACAACGGCATCAAGCTGTGCTACGCGGGGGCCAAGCCGGTGGGGCAGGACAGCGGGCTGGCCGAGATCCGCGAGCGGGCCGAGAGGCTGATCGATGAGCCGATGCCCGAGCCGACGGGGACGATCGAGCGGCGCGACATGCTGGAGGGATACGGCGAGCACCTGCGCAAGCTGGTGGACCTGTCCGGGATCCGGCCGCTGAAGGTGGTCGTCGACGCGGGCAATGGCATGGGTGGATACACGGTGCCTGCCGTGCTGGGGGTGCTGCCCGCGCTGCAGATCGTCCCGCTGTATTTCGAACTTGACGGGTCGTTCCCCAATCACGAGGCCAACCCGCTGGAGCCGGCGAACATCGTCGATCTGCAGAAGGCCGTCGTGGCCGAAAAGGCCGACATCGGGCTCGCGTTCGACGGCGACGCTGACCGGTGTTTCGTGGTCGATGCCAATGGCGATCCGGTGTCGCCGTCCGCGATAACCGCGCTTGTCGCAGCCCGTGAGCTGGCAAAGCACCCCGGTTCTGTGATCATTCATAATCTCATAACCTCTTCTGCGGTACCGGAAATAGTGCGCGAGCATGGCGGCGAGCCCGTGAGGACACGCGTGGGGCACTCGTTCATCAAGGCCGAGATGGCCAGGACGGGCGCGGTGTTCGGCGGCGAGCACTCCGCGCACTACTACTTCAAGGACTTCTGGGGCGCCGACACGGGCATGCTGGCCGCGATGCACGTGCTGGCCGCGCTCGGCGAGTCGGACAAGCCGCTGTCGGAGATCGCCCACGAATACGAGCGTTACGTCTCCTCCGGAGAGATCAACTCGCGGGTGGCCGACGCGGCCGGCCGGCTCGCCGAGGTGAAGCTGCACTTCAAGGGCGAGGAGCAGGACGAGCTGGACGGGCTGACCGTGCGGTTCGCCGACGGCGCGTGGATCAACCTGCGCCCGTCGAACACCGAACCGCTGCTGCGGCTCAACGTCGAGGCTCCGACCCACGACCGCATGTCCGAGCTACGCGACGAGACACTCGCGATCGTGAGATAGGTAAGCTGCTGCACATGCCGCTCGATCCGCTGCTACTCGACGTGCTCGCGTGCCCCGCGCCGGACCGCGCCCCTCTGCGCTACGACGAGGAGGCGCAGACGCTGACCTGCACCTCGTGCGGGCGCGTGTATGAGGTCCGCGATGGTCTGCCGATCCTGCTCCTGGACGAGGTGAAGTGATGGCCGCCGGTGTGGACGGTGCGGCCGGCGTGCGGGGCAACCGCTCGTTCGACCACGACCTGATCGATAACGCGCCCGCGCTCGCCGCCCGTGACCCGGGTGGGATGCTGCGTGCGATCGCCTCGGCCGGAGCGCAGGTGCGGGAGGCCGCGACGCTGACCGCCGAGCAGGACCTGAGCATGCTCGCCGACGAGGGCCGCCCGCGTGCCGTCGTGGTCGCGGGCGCCGGGACCGCGGCCCGGACAGGCGACATCCTGGCCACCGTCGCCGGCCCGCGCTGTCTCGTGCCTGTGCTTGCCCACCGCAGCGTGGAGGTCCCTGGCTGGATCGGCGCGGCCGACGTGGTCATCGCGGTGTCGGCCAGTGGCCGTTCCCCCGAGGCGATCGCGATCGCCGAGGCGGCGGGGCGGCGCG
>NZ_QJUG01000359.1 GCF_003426775.1 Allorhizocola rhizosphaerae
AATCGGGCCGCGACACCCTGCGTAAGGTGGCGGAGGCATACGAGATCTCGGTCAGCGCGGGTTAGCGGGAGGTTAAGTGGAAATCTGGCAGGCGGTCGTGCTCGCGATCGTGGAGGGGATCACCGAGTTCCTTCCCATCTCGTCCACCGGGCACCTGACCATCACCGAGAAACTGATGGGCCTGCCGATCGACGACCCGTCCATCACCGCGTTCACGGCCGTGATCCAGGTCGGGGCGATCCTCGCCGTGCTGGTCTACTTCGCCAAGGACATCGGGCGGCTCGCCTCGGCCTGGGGCAAGGGCCTGGTTTCGAGCCCGGCACGCCAGTCGCCCGACTACAAAATGGCGTGGTATGTCATCGCCGGCTCGATCCCGATCGGCATCGTCGGGTTTCTCGGCAAGGATCTGATCAAGGGCCCGCTGCGCAGCATGTGGTTCGTGGCCGGTTCGCTGATCGTGTGGAGCGCGGTGATGGCGTTCGCCGAATACGCCGCGACCCAGACCCGGTCCGAAAAGGAGCTGACGCTCAAGGACACGCTGATCGTCGGGCTCGCCCAGTGCCTCGCGCTCATCCCCGGGGTGTCACGCTCGGGCGCCACCATCACGACCGGCCTGCTGCGCGATCTGGACCGCGTGACCGCCACCCGGCTCGCGTTCTTTCTCGGTGTGCCGGCCCTGGTCGCCGCCGGCATCTACGAACTGCCCGACGCGCTGGAGAAAATCGACCTGAGCATCCTGCTCATCGGCAACGTGGTGAGCTTCCTCGTCGCCTACGCTTCAATAGCCTGGCTGCTCAAATTTGTCGCCCATCACACCATGATGAGCTTTGTATGGTACCGGGTGGGCCTGGGAGGACTGATCATCGTGTTGCTGGCCACGGGGACGATCTCGGCGACATGACGACCCTCATGCTCCTGCGGCACGGCCGCACGTCCGCCAACTCGGAGGGCATCCTCGCCGGGGACAGCCCGGTGGGCCTCGACGAGGTGGGCGAGGCGCAGGCGCGCGCTGCCGGGGCACGCCTTGCGGGAGTGCGGCTGGACGCGGTCGTGTCCAGCCCGCTGCAGCGGTGCCGGCAGACGCTGGCGATCGCCATGCCGGGCGCCACGTTCAATGTCGAAAATGGACTGACCGAGTGCGGCTACGGGGAGTGGGCCGGGCGCAAGCTGTCCGACCTGGCCAATGAGCCGCTGTGGAGCACGATTCAGCATCACCCGGCGGCCGTCACGTTTCCCGGTGGCGAGGCCATGTCCGCGATGTCGGCCCGTGCCGTGGCCGCGGTGCGGCGCTGGAACGATCACGTGGGCTCAGCCGGGATCTGGCTGGCGTGCACGCACGGCGACATCATCAAGGCGATCGTTGCCGACGCGCTGAGCATGCACCTGGACCAGTTCCAGCGCATCCACGTCGCCCCGGGTTCGATCACGGTGATCCGCTATACCCCCGAGCGCCCCTTCCTCCTGCGCCTGTCCGACGACAACGCCCCGCTGGCGTTGGGCGCCACCTCCACCTCTTCCGACGCCCCCGTCGGCGGCGGCGCCGTCTGACCCACCGCCCTTTTCCCGTCGAACATGGACTCAAGTTCATGATCGACGTGGACGGCTAGAAGGTGACCAGGGGGTCGGCGATGAAGTCGGCGATGAAGTTCACGAAGAAGAAGCCGAAGAAGATGACGTTGATGATGAGCAGTACGTAGTGCCACGGACGCGGCCGGGCCGCCTTGGGTAGCCTGCGGTTGAGGTAGATCAGCAGGAACGGGAAGATCAGCGCGCCAAGGTTGGACATGTTGGCCGACCACCGCACGAGGTTGGTCGGCAGGGCGAAGTGCAGCACGATCGAGATCACGACCAGCAGCGCGAACATGAACGGGTAGTAGAACCTGCGCGGGTCGCCCTCGATCAGCCGGCGCAGCCGTGGGCTGTTGGCGTGCGCGGCGTCGGTGGCGACGCGTACCATTCCCTCGAAAATGCCCAGCTGCGTGCTGAAGAGCACGAGCACACCGATCGCCAGCGTCAGATAGAACATGCCGCTGCCGTAGTGCTCGTTGAGCACGCTCGCGACAAACGTCGGCACGTTGGCCTCGGTCGGCTTCTGCCCGGACAGCTCGACCGCTCGCGCCATGAGGATCGTCGGGAGCAGCATGCCGAGCATCGCCCCGATGAAGAAGATCCCCCATTGATCGGCGAGCAGCAGCCGGTACCACCGCTTCCAGCGCGCCGCGTTGGCGGCGTCATCGGGGAACGTGACTCCATTGTCGCGCAACGGCTTCCCGGCACCGCGCAGCCCGGCGATGAAGCCCGTGCGGTAGCCCATGCCGTATCCCTTGTCGCGATAGTGGCCCATCACGTACCAGTTGAGGCCGGACGCGAGCGCGGTGAAGCCCACGAGCCCACCCAGCTGGGTGGCGGTGATGCCGGGCGGGGGTGCGGCCGGGGTGAAGAACCCGCGAATGCCCTCCCACCACAGGTCGAACGGCACGATGAACAGGTCGACGAGGACCAGTGCGATCAGGATCGACCCGACCATCAGCCAGTTCGCGAGTTCGAGCGCCCGGCTGATCCGCTTGGCGAACAGGGTCAGCAGGAACACCACGACCAGCAGGGCGATCGCCCACAGCCGGGGCTCCTCCGCGCCTGCGGGCGGGATGCGGCCGTGCACCAGGGCATAAACCCCTTGGCCCGCCGACGCGGCCCAGCCCCCGGCGATGAACGCGAAGATGACCACGAACACCGCGAGTGGCGCCCACAGCAGGTAGCCGGGCGGCACTCGCCCCCACCCGACCACCGGCGCCTCGCCGGTGGCCATGACGTAGCGCGAGATCTCCACGTTGTAGAACGTCTGCAGCACGGCCGAGATGAGGATGACCCAGCCGACCCCGATGAAGCCGTACCGCCCCACCGACTCGGGGCCGAGCAGCCATTCGCCGCTGCCGATGGAGATGCCCAGCGCGATCAGGCTGGGGCCAAGCGCGTACATGAACAGCTGGCGCGGGCCGAGCCGGGAGACCCGGAACACCTCCTCGGGCTCGGGTAGGTCCTCGACCGCCAGCGGGGGACGGCTGACGCCTAGCTGCTGGGTGCGTGCATCGGTGGTATCCATGAGCACCTCCTCGCGGGAAATCCCCCCGAGTCTCAATGATGATCCTCGATAATGGACAAATCAAGCACAAGCATGAGCACATCGTCTAATTTGGACAGGTCGCGCCGGGAGGAGGAGGGCAGCCCTGGTGAGTCGGCCGGTGTGGGGCACTGCAACAAACCTACAAACGGAGACTATTGTCAATGGGAAAGCGCTTTCCTACCCTGAGGTCTAAGCGGCGCCGAATCGCTCCAAGCCCGGAGAGGCGGACTTGATATGGGGAAGCGCAAGCTAGTGGCCGCGGGGGCCGCGGCGTTCGTCACCGTCGTGATAGGACTGGGCTCGACCGCGAGCGCGGCAACCCTTTTCAGCGATGACTTCCAGGACGGCAACGCCACGGGCTGGGCCACGTCCGGCGGCACGTGGTCGGTGGTGGCCGACGGCTCCGGCGTGCTGCGCCAAAGTGGCACCAGCTCCGACGCCCGGGCGCGGGCCGGCTCCGCGAGCTGGACCAACTACACGGTCACGGCGAAGATCAAGCCCACGGCCGTCAACGGCACCAACCGTTTCGCGGCCCTGCTCGCCCGCGCCCAATCCCACACCAGCTACTACTACCTCGCCCTGCGCAGCAACAACACGGTAGAGCTCAAGAAGCTGGTCTCCGGCGCCGCCACGACCCTGGCCACCCGGCCGGTCACCTTCAGCCTCAATTCTTGGTACACCCTGAGCCTCGAAGTTTCCGGGACGACCCTGCGCGGCTCGGTCAACGGTGGCACCCCGCTGACCGCCAACGACTCGCAGTTCGCCGCCGGCAGCGTGGGCGTCGCGACGTTCAACGCGTCGGCGAACTTCGACGACGTGGTGGTCACGGACGGTGGCACGACACCGCCGACGCCTTCGGCGAGTCCGTCCACCAGCCCGTCGCCCTCGCCCAGCGCGAGTCCGAGCCCGCCGCTGCCAGGAAGGCCGGACGGGTTCGCCGGCGTCGCGGGCTACGGCCTGAGCACGACCACCGGAGGCGCGGGCGGTCCTACCGTCACCGTGCGCACGACGGCCGAATTCCTGGACTACATCGCGCGGCCCGGGCCCTACATCGTGCAGGTCGCCGGCACGATCACGCTCCCGACCGGTACCAGCGACGGCATGCACAACGTCTCCTCGCACAAGACCATCGTCGGGCTCGGATCGGACGCCCGCCTCGTCGGCGGCGGCCTGAACATCGGCCTGCCGGTCGACGACAACGTCACGTCGCCGCCACCCAACGCGGTGCACAACGTGATCATCCGCAACCTGGCGATCACCGGCGCGACCGATGACCTGATCAACGTGCAGATGTTCTCCCACCACATCTGGATCGACCACAACGAGCTCTACAACGGCGACGACGGCGCGGTGGACATCAAGCGCGGCTCCGACCTGGTGACCGTGTCGTGGAACCACTTCCACGACCACGACAAGACCACGCTGGTCGGGCACGACGACGACAACGCGGCGCAGGACGCGGGCCGGCTGCGCGTGACCTATCACCACAACCACTTCAACATGTCCGACCAGCGAAACCCGCGTGTGCGCTTCGCTGAGCTGGTCCACGTCTACAACAACTACTACTACGAAACCAGCTACGGCGTCGCGTCGACCAACGAGGCGGGCCTGTTCGTCGAGGGCAACTACTTCTTCAGCGTCAACAACCCGGGGCGGGTCGAGTTCAGCGGGCCGCTCGGGCGGATGGTGGAGCGCAACAACATCCTCGTCGACTGCAACCACGCGATCGAGGTGCGCGGCACGGTCACCGACCCGGCGACCATCTATCCCTACCGGGTGGACCCACCGGAGTCGGTGCCGACACTCGTTCCGGCCGGCGCAGGCGTCGGGAAGATTTGATTGACAACCGGCCTGTCCGCCCGTCCCCGGGCAGGCCGGTTCAATGCGTGCAGGCCGAGCCGCCGGCCACCGTGCAGGAAACCACCTTCTCGGCGCCCTGCACGACCAGTCCAAAGGGGAACTCACCGCCGGGCGGGATCCGCGTAGGGTTGCCGCCGTCCCAGCGCGGCGGTCGGAAGAGCCATATGGTCGCCGACTCCTGGGTTACCTCGCTGTTCCACCACTGGTCCAGCCGCGCGCCGGTCGGGACCTCCACCCGTACCGTCCACAGTGCAGGGTCGGCGGTCTTGTTGCTGAGCACGAATTCCAGCTTGTACGCACCGGGCCAGCTCGACATCGTGTACTTGGCGGAGACCGACTCGGTCGCGGCGGCCGGCGGCGGGGATGACGCGCCGGTCGAGGCCGGTGCGCTGGTGCCGGGGCTGGCGCTGGGCGGCGGTGCCGTCGTGCCGGGCGATCGGCTCGC
>NZ_QJUG01000036.1 GCF_003426775.1 Allorhizocola rhizosphaerae
TGTCGATCGTGCGCAGGAACCGCAGGAACTCGTCATGCCGATGCCGGGTGAAGCATTTGCCGATCACCTTGCCAGTCAACACGTCCAACGCCGCGAACAACGTTGTGGTGCCGTGCCGCTTGTAGTCATGCGTCATCGTGCCGACCCGGCCCGGTTTGAGCGGCAGGCTGGGCTGCGTCCGGTCCAAGGCCTGGATCTGGCTTTTCTCATCCATGCAGAAAACCACCGCTTGATCGGGCGGGTTCAGATACAGCCCGACCACATCAACAAGTTTCTCCTCGAACCGCTTGTCGGTCGACAGCTTGAACGTCTCTGTCAGGTGCGGCTTGAGCCCTCGCGCCGACCACACCCGCTGCACTGTGGCCGGGCTGACCCCGGCCGCCTTGGCCATCGCCCGGCACGACCACTGCGTGGCACCGGCCGGCAGGTGATGCAACGTCAAATCCACAATCCGATCGATGGTCTCCTGCGGGATCGTCGGTCTGCGGCCCCGACCCGGGGCCACCTTGCCCATATCCGACAAACCATGCTCAGCGAACTCGGCACGCCAGGCCAGCACCGTCGGCCGCGACACTCCCACCAGCACCGCGATGTCGTTGTTGGACACCCCATCAGCGGCATGCAACAACACCTGCGCCCGCTGCACCAGGCGATGCGCCGCCGTACGCGAGCGGGCCAACGACTCCAACACCTCACGCTGACCATCCAACAAAGACAACGGCGCAGCCGGCGGACGACTCATGGTCCGCAGCCTACCAACCACAACCTATTTACGAGACATCACACTAGATCCACTGGGCCGCCGGCGCCGAACGCTTTCGGGACCGGCAAGAGGGAAGCGAACGAAACGATCGCACGGTCGGCGGCATGAGCGGATGCAATTCCAGCCTGTGGTTGCTCCGAGCGCGGTTTAGCAGGAGCGCCAGGCACCGGGCGGATGTTCGGGTGTCGCCAGATCGGCGACCATCCCGAAATGATCAGTGGCCCACACCTTGTCGACCGGTTCGTCGAAGGCCAGCCGGCAGTCGACGATGTCCAGGGTCGGGCCGTGGATGCCGCAACGAACCATGACGTAGTCGATGCGGCGTCCCAGCTCCAGTGACATCTCGCCGGCCTGCACGAGTGGGTTCAGCGGTGTGAACGTGTGGCCGGGTTCGTCTGGGTGTATCGCCGACCAGGCATCGCGGTACGCGACGCTGCGCCGGCACAGCGACTGCTTGCCGGTCCAGAACCTCATGCTGGCAGAGTCCGGAGTGTCATCGAAATCCCCGGCCAACACCACGTGCATGTCCCGGCCGGCGAGTTGCTCTTCGATGAACTCGGCACAGGCGACGGCTTGCAGTTCACGTTCGTAGGCGTAACCCACGTGGTAGGTCGGCTTGTGGTGAACGAACAGCAAGGGTCCGATCGGCGGCGGCGTTTCGATCTGGGCCACGACGGCGGCGCACCATGGCAGGTCCACGCGGCGGGTGACGTGCAGATCGACCTCACGCACCGTACCGACCGGCCACCGGCTGGCCAGAGCAGCGCCGACGCCGTCAGCAGAGCGCCCGGAGTGGCGAACGATGTGATAGTCAGGGCCGAGCAGGTCCGGAGCTTGGTCATAGCCATTACCCCAGACCGTTTCCTGCAGGGCGACCAGGTCCGGACGCAAGCTTGCCAGGCCCGCCTTTAACACCGAACGACGACGTTGCCAGTCGGCATGATCCGGCGAAAGCAGATTGAGGGTCATGACCCTCAGATGAGCTGGCCTCGCGCTGTCGTCAAACTCCGCCATACAGATCAATAACCTGGAACCAAGCTGCCGAAACACCATCCGCACATCGGACATGACCGCGCGACACGGTCCGCGGAGCGGGGGCCCTTCGGGATCAGCTGTACAGCAAGGGCTCCCCATTTTCCAAATGCGGCGACGAGCCCTACGCTCGGCAAGCTGCTGAATGGGCGGATGGTGGTGAAGGAGCAGTGACGATGGATCAGCGACGTAGGCGCCTGGTTCAGCTCAATATCGCGGTGATCGTGTTTCACATCGTCACGACGGTGTTGTGCGTGGCGATGCGCTGGCCGGCACAGTTCGGCGGCGCGGGGGATCCCGACAACGTTGCCTCGGAAATGTGGGTGCGAGGCACCGCCATCGGCGCGCCCGCAGTGTTGACCATCGTGCTGGCGTTGGCCACCCTGGCTGTGTCCAGGCCTGGCCGCGTCGGCGGCGTGGGCGCCGTCGTGATCGTCCTCGTATCGCTGCTGATCATTGTCGGCGGCAGTGGGGAGGCTTTCGGAGCGCCGAGCCCGGATGTGCCGACCGCAGTGCTGATCCTCAGCGGCGTGGTGAACGTTCTGCTCAGCCTCATCACGCTGTATCGCGTGTACCAGCTGACGCGCGAATTCTCCGAAGGTCAAGGGTTTGGATCTGAGACAGGTCAGGGCTCGTCCTATTAGGCCTCTCGTATGAGAAGCGCGATTTCGAGCGTCATGGCTGAAGATCGCTTACGGTCAGCACGCTCGACGATCCCTTCTCGGACACCGTGAACGTGCGCATCGCGGCATGACAGGATGGTGCCGTCAAGGCAAGCCTGTTCGCCTGAGCACCGCCGATACACAGCAGCCAAGGATGTCATGAAACGTCGATACGCCGTAAACTGGCCCACCTCGCGGCGGCACCGCCTTGGGAGCCGCGTCCGGCTGTTTCGCAGCGTCCAACTCAACCTGGTCGGCTGGTCGGCGTTCGTGGCGCTGTGCCTGGCCGGTGCTGGGGTCGGATATGCCGGTAGCCGGCTCGTTGACCTACCGGTTCAGTTGGGTACCGCCGCAGGAGCCTTGGTTGTCCTGGCCGGCCTGCTCGTCCTCGATCGACGGCGGTGGGGCCAGCTGCACGCTCGCGGTGCATCTAACCGCTGACCTTATCCAGCAGCCCTCACACCCGTCGAACGTCCACTCATCGGCTTCTTATCGACTGGTGTTACGACCAGTGTCTGGCCGGGCACATGGTCGAGGTGACCAGCAGGATCGCTCTCTCATCGGCTGCCCACCGGAAAGTGTTGGTGTGGCTCTCATTTGGCATGCGTCCTGCCGGTCACCGCGGCGTGGAGAGGCTCGAGAGGGGTATGCCCGACTTCAAGAAGCGCTGCCCTCCCGCCGATTCCAGCTGGAGCCGGGTTCGAGGAGGGCGCCATGGGGCGAGTCATCATCGGCATGGATCCGCACAAGCGATCCGCCACCATAGAGATCATCAACGATCGGGAGCAGGTCCTGGCTCAGGGCCGGTTCAACACTGACACCGCCGGCTACCAGGCGATGCTCAAACTCGGCCGAAGGCACAAGGATCGGATCTGGGCAGTAGAAGGCTGCAACGGCATCGGTCGCCATATCGCCCAAACGCCTGGTCGCCGATGGCGAAACCGTGGTAGACGTGCCGTCGAAACTCTCGGCGCGGGCGCGGGTCTTCGCCACCGGCCAGGGCCGCAAAACCGATCCTGTCGACGCTCACTCGGTGGCGGTGGTCGCCCTGCGCACCAAGGGTTTACGGCGTATCGTCGCCGACGACACCGCAGCGGCGTTGCGGCTGCTGGTCGACCGCCGCGACACTCTGGGTCGGGCTCGTACCGAGCTGGTGTCGCGGCTGCATCACCTGCTGCTGGAACTGGTCCCCGGTGGAGCCAAGAAATTCCTGTCCGCGCTGCAAGCCCGTGCCCTGCTCAACACCGTCAGACCATGACATCGTCGGGCGTACCCGCAGGCAGCTGGCCTCGGAGCTGATTACCGAGCTGGCCGTCATCGACAAGAAGATCAAGACGGCCAACAGGCAGCTGACCGAGTTGGTCGCCGCGACGGGCGGTAATCTGTTGCGACTCAATGGGATTGGCCCGTCCGGCGCCGCGAGGCTACTCGGCGACATCGTTGACATCAGCCGCTTCGCCGACCGTGGTCATTTTGCTTCCTGGAACGGCACCGCATCCCTGGAAGCGTCCTCCGGCAATCAGCAACGCCACCGGCTCTCACGCGCCGGTAACCGTCGTATCAACCGGGTCCTGCACATCATGGCTGTCGTCCAGCTACGCCACGACACCGAAGGCCGCCGATATTTCCGGCGCAAACTCGCCGCCGGCAAAACAGCGATGGAAGCCATGCGCGCCGTGAAACGCCGACTATCCAACGTGGTCTACCAACAGATGCTCACCGACGCCAAGACGAGTCCGGGAGGGCAACCGGGGGCGACTCTGACATCCAGCGCGGTCGGCTCAACCCCGACAGCCGACTCTTCGGATAAGCCACTTCCCGGACTCGACAACCACGATACGCCGCCACAGACACCGGCGCTGACCAGCACTGTCACCCGAACGGCAGCACCATCGCGAAGAAGATCACTCTCAACCTCTTGACACAGAGGGGAGCCATGAGCGGACGTTCATCGGCGATCTCGTCCAGACCGTTTCGTACGAAGCGGGTTCGCCCGCTGGCCTGGGCTCACGAGGCCGCGCCGGCCGCAGGACCAGTGCGGGCTTGTCTCCGACTAGCGTCAAGCCGACTTTGATCGAGGGAACCCGCGGGAGCCGAAGCTTGGACCGGCAAGGCCTAATCCGATGGTCGACTGCGCACCGCCACCCTGGGGATAGGTGACGGTATATGAGAGGCGCTGGCCCAGGCCGGCGGGCGCCAGCGAGATCACCCTGCAGGACGTCTGTTTCGCCTACGGCGAGGCCCGCGTCCTCAACGGCGTGACCCTGACGCTGCGACCCGGCGAGGTGATCGCGGTCGTTGGCGTGAACGGGGCGGGCAAGACCACCCTGGCCAAGCTGCTCACCGGTCAATATCAGCCGGACGGCGGCACCATGGTGACCGAGCCAGCGGCGTACGCGGTCTATCAGGACTTCAACCGTTACGAGCTGAGTGCGTACGAAAACATCAGGATCGCGGCGCCGGCGGCGACACGGCAGCAGGTCGGGGCCGCGGCGGCCGCGGTTGACGCGACCGCGATGATCGAACGGCTGACCAAGGGCTGGGAGACCGCGCTCTCGCCCAAATATGCTGACGGCAGCGACCTGTCCGGCGGCCAGTGGCAGAAGATCGCGCTGGCCCGGGCGGCGCTGGCGGCCGCGTGCGGGGCCCGGCTGCTGGTGCTCGACGAGCCCACCGCCAACCTGGACATCGAGGCCGAGTTGGAGGCCTTCGACCGCAATCCGCGAGGTGCGCGGGGAGGCGACCGTCTTGCTGATCTCCCACCGGTTCTCCACCGTGCGCAAGGCGGACCGGATCGTGGTGCTCTCCGGCGGCCGGATCACCGAGGGAGGCACGCACGACGAACTGCTCGCCGCGGGCGGCGAATACGCGCATGTTCCCCTTCCAGGCTCGGCAGTTCAAGGTGAGCCGGTGAGGGGCGCCGAGATCCGCACGCTGCTGGTCGTGCTGCCGCTGTTCGCGGTGCCGTCGATGCTGCTTACCCGGGTCGGCGCGCGTCGCACCGAGGCGGCCACGGCGAAGACCGCCGAGCGTCTGCGGGCCCAGCAGCACCTGTTCACGATGATCACGGAGGCGAACCCGGCCAAGGAGCTGCGCCTGGGAACCTCCGGCGCGCACGCCGCCGGCATCGCACATCGCCTACGCGAGGCGCGCCGCGATCCTGTGGCGCAGCTCGGCCGCCGTCGGCGGTCTCACCCTGCTCGGCTCGCTGCTGTTCGTCGTGGCCTTCCTCGGCGCGCTCTACCTCACCAGCCGGCTGGCCCTCGCCAGCTCAGTCAGCCCCGGTGCGCTGCTGCTGGTGGCCACGCTCGGCAGCCAGATCAGGGGCCAGCTCGAGCTGCTCTCGTACGCGATCGGCTCCTCCGCCCGCGGCCTCACCATGATCGGCCACTATCGCTGGTTGCGCGACCTCTACCAGGCAGGCACGGGCGGCACGCTCGCCGCTCCCGACCGGCTCCACGACGGCATCACCCTGGCCGGCGTCAACTTCTCCTACGGCGGCCCGCCGGTGCTGCACGACATCGACCTGCACCTCCCGGCCGGAGCGACGGTCGCGCTCGTCGGCGACCACGGCAGCGGCAAGACCACGCTGGTCAAACTGCTGTGCGGCTTCCAGCGGCCCACCACCGGCACCATCACCGTGGACGGACAATCCCTCACCCAGATCGACCCCAAGGCGTGGCGGGAGCGGGTGACCTCGGCCTTCCAGGACTTCAGCCGCTTCCCGTTCCTAGCCGGCGAGGCCGTCGGCGTCGGCAACCTTCCACAGATGCACGACATCACGGAGGCCGCCGACAAGGGCGGCGCCACCCAGGTCTTCGCCCGCCTGCCCGAGGGCGACCAGACCCGGCTGGGCAAGGCCCTCGGCGACGGCGTCGAACTGTCCGGCGGTCAATGGCAGAAGATCGCCCTGTCACGGGCGTTCATGCGCACCACGCCGTTGCTGGCCGTACTCGACGAGTCTACCGCCGCACTGGACGCGGCCAGCGAATACGACGTCTACCAGCGGTACGCCGAAGCGGCGCAGCGATGGCAGCAGGCCACCGGCGGCATCATCCTCGTCGTCGATGCCGGAAATCTTCCCCCAACATCAGCCCGCAAGGCCGTTTACATGCGAAAACGCCAGGCCTAGCCTGGATAGGGAGGCTTCGAACACGGGGGGCTAGTGATGAGCTATACCATCTCAGGAAACTATGTAGGCAGTTGCTCGTGTCTTGCCATATGCGGATGCCCGGTAGACGCGAAGCCCAGGGACGCCAAGGGCAGCGGGGAATGCCGGGGTATAACGGTATTTCACATAGCTGACGGAAGGCTCGATGACATCGATCTATCAGGCGTTGCCTTTGCGATGTATATCCGCCTTCCGTCCAACCTGACCTCGGGCAACTGGACCATCGGCCTAGTCGTCGACAGTGCAGCCAGCGCCGAGCAGGCCAGCAGCGTCGAAAAGATCCTCTCCGGGCAGGCGGGCGGTCCATTCGGCGAGCTTGCTCAGTTCATCGGCACATACGCCGGCATGGAACGGGCACATGTGTCGATCGCCGATGGAGAAAAGCCGTCGGCAACGATCGAAGGCAAGAGTGAGATCCAGTTCCAGCCGGTTCTCGGCGTCGATGGAGCGCCAACAACAGTCAAGAACGCGATGTTCGGTTTCGCACCGGAGTACAAGATTGGCAGCAGCTCAGGCCATTCAGACGCATTCGGGATAACTTACGAACCGTCCTACGGTGAGGCTGCCGAGTTCATGTTCAGCACGGAAACGGCTGGATCAGTTCGCGGCCGCTAGATGTAATGGATCCAGAACCAGGTCTGTTCAGGACCGTCTTTTCACGAGGATCCCTGTCCAAATGCGTACCCATCGCGTTGTTGGTGGGCACCATCCTGTCGCTGGTAAACCAGGGGTCCCTGATAGCTGGCGGCGATGCCACCGTAGCGACATGGGTACGCGTTTTCGTCAATTACCTGGTGCCGTTCTGTGTATCCAGCGCAGGTTACTTCAGCGGCCAGCGGGCGATTTCGCGGACCGGCGCAAACTCCTCGTCACATGCCGCCACCGGTCGTTCGCAGACCCGGGAGCAGCCAGTCCTGGAATGGCGCCAGCACCGCTAGGATCAGGAAGACGACACCGGTCACCCGGGCGAGATACGGTCCATACCGCCATAGCTTCTCCAGGAAGATCACCGCCGCGAGTGCTGCCACGGCGGGAATGTTCATGACTCCCAACGGAATCAACACCACCATCAGCGCCCAGCAGCAACCGACGCAGTATGCGCCATGGTGCAAGCCGACACGCAGATCGCGGGCCAGCCGCGGGAAGTTGGCGTATTTCATCAGCTGCGATATCGGATCACGGCAATGGCGCAGGCAGATATGTTTCAGCGGCCCCAGCTGGTACAACCCGGCCAGCAGAAACGCTGCCGCACCAATCCAGCGCCCGGAATCCGGGTACCTATTCACCAGATGGCCGGTCAGCGCCAGCCCGCCATAGGCCATAAACCCGAACGCAGTCCAGGCCAGCAGATAACCTCCGATGAACTCAGTAAGGCGGAAAGCTTTGGCCCAACCCGACGACTGGCGCCCGATACCCTTGGCCCACGTCACCGCTACTGGAGCCATCGACGGCAGCATCATCGCCGCCATCATGATCACCCAGAGCAGGAGGAAGGGCAGCAGCGCAATACCCATCGTTCCCGGGCCGACGCCCATCCCCCGGGCCTGCTGGTAAGTAATTACCCAGGCGAGAACAGCGATCAAAACAAGCAGTACCCAGCTAAGGGCAAGGTCGCGGAGCGGCATCAGGGCGCCGGACCGGCCGGGACGCGAGAACCGGGATTCACGGTCGGCAGGAGTCCAGAATCGATGCATAACCCGCCCCCTGGCTGTCTTAACAGCAGCCTAGAGCAGCCCTGGCCCACCGCGGGCGCAAAGCAACGATCCGGTTCCCGGGTCCCATAAAGCCGTCCAGAGTGGCGAGCCCAGGGCTGGGTGATCATGGTGGTGACCGGGTCCCGTTAGTGGCAACGGTTCCCCGTGACCTCAGTTGCCGTGAACAGCCGTATGGACAATCCCGATCGCACGGTCGCGCGGGTCCTGCATTCCCGGCTCGCGGGACGGCTAGTGCCTCTTTCCTCCAGGCCGGTCAAGCGGCGCGAAACCGGGGCAGCGTAATGCTCGGGGACGCCCGGTCGTCCCCGAGCAGGCCACGACGCCGGATCAGACCTGGCGCCAGTTCAGCTGGACGGCACCCTTGTCACAGCCGAAACCGTCGACCCAGATCCAGTACGTCGTGCCGGAGGTGGCTTGGAACTCGATGCGGGACTGCGACCCGATGTCGTCGTCGTTCAACGCCAACAGGGTCAGTCCCGTGATGCTCGCCCCGGTGAGCGCTGCGAGCTCGGTGTCGAACGTGGAGCCCTCGGTCGTGAACCGGTATCTTCCGCTGCTGGGGGCGGTCCACCGGTACCAGATCGTGGAAGTGGGGTTGGGCAGGAAGGCGGGTTCGCCAGGCTCCGCGAGGCCCCGCTGGTTCGCCCCCGTCATGACGCCCGACGTGCCCGCGAGGACCTGCGGCTGGACGAACAGGTCGTTGGGTTCGGGCTCCAGCGCATACTGCAGGCGCAGGCTGCCCCGCTCGCCGTTGTAGCCGCCCACCCGGATCCGGTACGTCCCCGGCTCGGGCACCACGAACGTGATCTGCGACTGGTTGGTGCCGTTGAACTGGTCGTTGACCGCGACCGGGGTGAGGCCGGTCAGTGACGTGCCGGTGTAGGCGGCCAGCGTGGTGTCGAAGTCGGATCCGGCGGTGGAGAACCGGGCCACTCCCGCGGCTGACGCCGTCCACGAGTACCACAGCGTGGCGTCCCCGTCGCCACTGGCCACAGTGGACTCGCCCGCTTGGCCGGTCGCGTTGGCGGTGGACGCAACGACCGGGCACGCGCATGTGTCGGTGATCGCCGTGGCGCCGGCGAAGTCGTCGTTGGCCGGGCGGTTGACGGCGTAGCTGAGCCGGAAAGGCCCGTAGTCGAACTGGAACCCGTCGACCTGTATCTGGTAGACCTTGCCCGCGACCACCGGGAACTCCACTTCGGACTGCAGTGAACCGTTGGCGTCATTGTTGGATGCGACGAGCGTGAGCGTGGACACCGTCGATCCGGTGTAGACCCGGACCTCGGAGTCGAAGGCGTGCTGGTTGACCGTGATCTGGGCGGTGCCCGATTCCGTGGGCTTCCACCTGTACCAGACGGTGGTTTCGATGTCGGTCCCGGACTCGTTGGCCTCTAGGGTCGCGTTGGTGGTGTTGCCCGCGACGGAGCCTGAGTTGCCGCTCAGCGTGACGGCGCCGGAGAACTGGTCGTTGCCGGGCCGGCCGACCACGCTGTGGACCCATGCCGCGACGCTTCCCTGATGCAGCTCGCCGTAGATGTCGCGGATGTTGGGCTGGCCGCAGGGGGCCGGATACCAGTTCACGTTGCCGATCTGGATGTCCTGCGGGGTCGACGTGATCACCAGCGGGCCACCGTCGTCGATGCGGCAGGCGCCCTGCCCTCCGGCCGCGGTACCGCCCGCGGCGATCATCAGGGAGGGGACGAAGTTCGGGTGCAGGCCGGGCGGCGAGTCCGGCTGGATGGGCACGACCGTCTCCATCAACGGGTTGGCCGGCCCGCTGGGCGAACCGTGGCCGAGGACCGTCGCGGGGTCGCCCGCGTCGACCAGACCGAGTTCGTTGCCCTGCGCGAGCCGCAGCCACTGCACCGTGACATCGGCGCGCGTGATGGGGCTCGACAGGATCAGGATCGCCGCGTCGTAGGGTGCCGGAACCGGGGAGGTGGGCCGCACGTATCCCGGATGCACGAGGAATTGGGAGATCGCCCGCGGCACTCCCGGGTCGGCGCCGCCGAGCTGGGTCCCGCCGAGGCGCACCTGGAAGGCGGACACCGGATATCCGTCGTCGACGCAGTTGGCGGCCGTGAGCACCATGAAGTTCGACAGCAGCGAGCCGCCGCAGATGGGCTGTCCCTGCCGCCAGATCGAGGCGAAATACAGGTATTCGCCAATGCTTGCGGGGGTACCGCCGATGGCGTCCACGCTTGGGCCGCCGGCCTGCCGGGTGGGCCGTTTGTCGGCGGTCGTCAACGGCCGGGGAAGTTCGGCGGCGTCGCCGTGCCGGGGTTGGGCGATGGCCGGTGCGGCGTACCGCTGTTGCGGCGGCTTGCCGGCGTCTTTGGGCTTGGCGGCCGCGGGTGCGGCGGTCATCAGCTGTAATGCCAGGAGGGCGGTGCCGCCGAGCATCGCGGCGGCCCGTATCCTTGGCGAACGGGTGGTGGCTTGGAACACGCGCCCCTCCTTCGGGATCGAGGCCCACCCGTGCGCGGGCGACATCAAGCGGGTCGCTCGATGCGGCGGAGGGTGCAGCCTGTGGGGCTCAGCGTCGGGCAACCGGTGCGGACGAGCCAGAGGCCCGGCGGCGCGGGACTGTCCCGGACGATCCGAGACGGCGGGCCGTCCTCCACAAAACGTCCGGGTGCCGCGGGAAGCGGGAATGGCGCGAGACCTACGCCAGGCACGCCCAGGCCACATTGGACATGGCTGAGACACTCGACTGGCTCAGAGCCGTGCCAGACCGTCCCTCCTGATCCGCTAGTCACGCTCTAGACCGCGGGGAGTTTGGTACGACGCGGATAGTGATTCGGCGATACCGTACTTCTGATTGACTATCGTCTACTTATGGACAGCCACGCCACGGGCTAGTTCACTCACTCGGCTTCCGCGCGTTCGCCTGCGGCTACACGCTCGAGATCACACTGTCCGTTGAGCGTTGCCAAGCGAACAGCGTGTGTCCGAGGGGATTTGAACCCTCACCACCATGCGTGCGATGCACGCGTGTTCATGTGCTTGACGCGGATGTTCAGTAACCGCAGCTGCCCGAGATCGCAAGGTACGAAGCGGATCTTGCGGCGCACAGCGACGCCTCCGTCCGGCAGTTCCCTCGGCGTTTGGGCAAGAATGCACCGACATAAGATCGCGTCGCGAAGCGTGGATCACGGGCGGATCTGTTCGGCTAACGCGCGGTTGGTCACGACGGAGCGCAGCTCGTCAGCGCCGATCAGCGGTGGCGCGCCTTCGGCCAGCCCCCACGACTCCATCCACACGTGACGGCCGTTCCCGAAAAAGGCGTTGACGATGAACATGGTGCCATCGGAGATGGCGAAGACCATCGGCGTCGCCGCCGTAAGTTCCTCGCAGAACAGCACCTGGTATCCCTGGCCGATCATGGAGGGCAGCTGGGCGCAGTTCGCCGGATCGCTGGGCTGCCGCATGGCCAGGTTCAAGGTGAGATGGCCAAGCTCGCCCGCTGCACCCACATCGATCACCGCATAGGCCGAACTGCAGGTCGCGGTTGCGGTACTCACCACGTAATCGTCGCGCGCAGGCAGGCTACCGATGGCGATCTTGACAAACGTTGGCCAGTCCTGCCTCGATATCCCCCGGGTCGGCGCCGGCGTGGACGACGTGGTGCATGGGCTTTGGCTGGCTTGCGGGGACGCGCCCGGGGTGATGCTCAGGTGGTCTTGGCCTGCCGGGGATAGCAGGAACGGCACCGTGATGACGCCGGTCGCTGCGACGGTGGCCGCTGTCGCCAGAACGGTTCTGCGGCGACGCATCCGCCGCGCGCCGATCAGGGCGTGGTCGGCCAAGCCGGCCAAGCCGGCCGGTCCGGGTGCGTCGGCCAGGTCGTGCAGGGCCTGGCTCATGTGCTGTTCTGATATGTGTTTCATCGCGTCTCCACCTTCGATGAGAGTTCTGGGCACAACACGCGAAGACGGGCCAGGCTGCGATGGGTTTGGCTGCGCACCGTGCCGACCGTGCAGCCCAAGATCCGTGCGATTTCGGCCTCCGGCAGATCCTCGTAGAAGCGCAGCACGATGACCGCGCGCTGTTTGCTGGTGAGCTGTTGCAGCGCGTCGGCAAGGGCGAGCCGCAGGATGCTGCGGGCAAAGGGATCGTCGGCGCGGACTTCCGGTGGTTGCGCCGTAAGTAGCTCACCGCGATTGCGTCTGAGTCGCCACCTGCTGATCCGCTCGTGGTACAGGATCTTTCGGACGTACGCGTCAGGGGATCCCGACAGGTGTAGTTTCGTCCAGCGGTAGGCCAGCTTGGTGAGCGCGGTCTGCAGCAGATCTTCCGCGTCTTCTCGCTGTCCGGTAAGCAGGAGCGCGATACGAAACAATGCGTCCTGGCGCATCGCAACGTATTCCCGGAACTCCCGCTCGGCCGCCTCGTCCATCCGTACCTCCTCGCGTCGTCTCTAACACGCGGTAGGACCCCGCCACTATGCCGACACGGGCGATCCGATTTCACCGAACCTGGCATGGCCAGCACACACACTCGGCCGGACCCCAACGACACCGCCTTCGCCCTATCCGATATGGACCGCCTGCGCTAACGTCGAGGGCCCACGAACAAGCACCGACAGAAGATCACGTCGCGCAGCGACACCGACGAGGAACCGTCTCACAGACCGTTGGCGAATCGGATAATATCGATGGTTGCCGTTAGGCTCGAGGTTATGCGGTTTAGTTTGTACTCGGAGTTGCAGCTGCACCCGGGCACGACGGCGCAACGGCTCTATGCCGAGGTGCTGGAGCAGATGGTCAATGCCGATCGGCTGGGATACGACGTCTATTCGGTGATCGAGCACTTTTTCTTCCCGAAGTTTTCGGTATCGGCCAACCCGACGGCGTTGTTCGCGGCGGCCGCGCAGCGCACCCAGCGGTTACGCTTCCGCACGATGCTGCATACCTTGCCGTACCACAATCCGCTGGTGCTGGCTTCGGCGATCGCGGTCACCGATATCCTGACCGGCGGGCGCTACGAGTTCGGCGTCGGTCGTGGCCACGGATGGATGCCTCCTAAGGCCGGTCTTGCGCTGGACGAACACGCTCGTCCGCGCTACGAGGAAGCCGCCGAGTTACTGTTCGCGGCGCTCGACCAGCAGCGGCTCAGCCATCACGGCACCTATTTCCAGGTCACCGATGCGCAGGTGGTGCCGTTGCCGGACAGGCCATTGCGGGTGACGATGGGTGGGACCTCGGACCGGACCTACGAGCTGGCCGCCGAGCGTGGCTGGAGCGTGGGGGTACCGCCGCTGCTGCCGTATGCCGCGCTGGAAAAGCAGCTGACGCTGTACCGGACGCGGTGCGCCGAACTGGGCACCGAGCCGGACATCGTGTGGATCCATGCCGTACACCTGGACGAGGATCGGCAGACCGCCATGCGCGAGGCCAGGGACTGGATGCTCAAATTCATCTCCGGCAACGCCTCACCGCTGACCGAGCACGACAAGCCACCGGCCGATGACCTGGCCCGCGCGGACTATGGCTTCTACACCAGCGGCATCCTGGAGTCCCTGGAGCAGATCCCGTTCGAGCAGTTGGTCGAGCAGGACTACGTGTGGGTGGGCACACCCGACGACATCGTCGAGCGCATCCAGCATGTACGGCAGCAGTGTCCGGGTATCGCCGAAATCGCCATCACCGTCAACGCGGGCGGCGCCGAGCATTGGAAAGCCATCAAAAACCAGGAACTGTTCGCTCGGTCAGTGATCCCACGGCTACGCTGACAAGGCCCGCATCCGGCCGAGGCCCGACCGCGGCCCGCGAAAAGAATTTGAATCCGCTATCCGTTCGGGGCCGCCATCGGAGACGTCACGACAGACATCGCGGATCAATCAACGCACTGTATTCGGCTTCTTAGTGACTGGTGTTACGACCGGTGTCTGGCCGGGCACAGGGTCGAGGTGACCGGCAGGATCG
Source organism: Allorhizocola rhizosphaerae (assembly GCF_003426775.1). Classification (GTDB taxonomy): domain Bacteria; phylum Actinomycetota; class Actinomycetes; order Mycobacteriales; family Micromonosporaceae; genus Allorhizocola; species Allorhizocola rhizosphaerae. Next base: position 14,271 of record NZ_QJUG01000036.1, read on the forward strand.
CTCTCTTTTCGGCTGCGATGAGCGAGCGTCGACGAGGATCTACTTTGGACAATCGTTCGCGGCAGATCCTTGCACGTAACCGACGCGTGGACAGGGAAGTGATGCTCAACGCCGCCTGCATTCTGGACCCGGGGTAGCGCAATGATTTCGGTAGACCCGGGGCAGCGAGAGGCACCGTGGCTGCTCTACACTTCCCCCTCCGAGTGCAACGGCGGCGACCCGTCACTCGACACTGTGTAAGGGCGACCTACACGTCAGCCCGCGAGTGTCTGGCATCGGACTGTTGAACGCCCACCTTTATGGCAGGGTGATCCACGACCTCGGGAGGACACGGTACATGGCAACGGTTGCACGGATCGCTCTTGCGGAAGTGCTTGGGCAGCTGCGCAGCGAATTGACTCAGGCGCAGCAGGCCGGCGGCAATGAACGGCTTCAGTTCGAGGTCCAAGAGGCCGAGCTGGAGTTCTACGTCGAGGTGTCCAAGGAGGCGACTCCGGGTGCCAAGGTGAAGATCGATGTCCTCGCCATTGGCGGCATGGAGGCGGGGTCTGACGTCAAGCTCGGTCAGACCTCTAACCATAGGATCACCCTCAAGCTCAGCGTCGTCGACCGGCGCACCGAGCGCAACGCCAGGATCGCCGCGCAGCGGCACCGGGAGTGGGATCAGGACAAGGACTGATGGACCCCGGAAACCTGGCCGACATCAGGTCCGGTGACGACGACGGGTCCGCCGTCGAGGCGTCCGGGTACCGGATCGGTCCGACGCTGGTGCTCACCGCCAAGCATGCCGTCGTAGATGGGGACGGCAGGCCCTACCCGCGCATCGAAGTGCGCCTCGGGTATCCGGATCCGAACCAGGTCACGTGCTCGGCGGCTGTCGTCTGGACCGCCCGGGAGCGCGATGTCGCACTGCTGCGCATCGAACCGAAGTCACGAGATCGGCATTTGCCGAACTTTGCTGGGCCTGCGATCCAGTGGGGTGTGTTCCGGGACGTCGGGCTGGTCTTCGTCACTGGCTCCGGATATCCCATATTCGCGGAGTACAGCGGTACAGCCCGCCAAGTCGAACAGATCAACGGCACGGTATCCCCGGTGTCCAGGGGGAACGGCGACGGCACCTTTCCGATCTCGATCCGCGATGCGCCCGACGCGCTCCGGTCCGGCGGAAAGGCCCGCCCCTGGCAGGGATTCTCCGGATGCGCGATCTTCACCGACAATCCGCCCGGTACCCGGTCGGTTGGCTATCGGCGTCTCCTGGTCGGCGTGGCGCTGGCGGACGACCTCGACTTCGAGCGCCGGCTCCACGTGATATCGGTCCAGGAGTTCCTCGACGACGCGGACTTCGTGCGGCACCTGGCGGCCGACGGGGTCGAAACGCCGAGGCCGATTCCCGTCCATGCCCACGTCGACGAACACCTCGGCCGGCCTGCCCCGCCGCGTCCCACCGGCGCCTACCGCACCTACGTGTACGAGCGGCTGTACGTCGACGACCTGCCCGACCGGCAGGACGAGCTCAATGAGCTGCGCGAATTCTGCTCGGGTGAGGAGGACTACGTGTGGTGGCAGGCCGCGGCCTGGGCCGGGAAGTCCACGCTCATGGCGCGCTTCATGCTGGACCCGGGCCGGGACGACGTGGTCACCGTCGGCTTCTTCATAACGGCAAGCGGCCAGGACCAGTGCGACCGGTTCGCCTTCGCCGCGGCGCTTGTGGAGCAGCTGTGCGAGGTGCTGGGCGAGTCGCCGCCGAATCTTCGGCCGGACAACGCGGACCGCCAGCTACTGGCGCTACTCAACCGCACGGCGGAGTACCTGCGCAGCCAGACGCCGAGCAGACGCCTCATCCTCGTCGTGGACGGGCTCGACGAGGACCGCAACAAGGGATCCGGGCCCAGCATCGCGGAGCTGCTCCCAGCGCGGCCGATCCCCGGCCTCAAGGTGGTGGTCTCCAGCCGACCACTGCCCGACGTCCGAGCCGGTCACCCACTGCACCGCTGCCAGGTACGCAAGCTGTCTCGGTCGGAGCGAGCCCGCTCCGTCGAGGACGCCGCCACCGCAGAGGTCCAGCAGGCGCTGCAGGGCGGCGGCGGTCTGGCGGAGGACGTGCTGGGGCTGATCGCTGCCAGCGGCGGCGGCCTGAGCCGCGACGACCTCGAGTCGCTGACCGATGTATCGGCTGTCCAATTGGGCAAGTTGCTCGACGGCACGCTGGGGCGCAGCCTGGCGCTGCGCAGCGTGCATCAGGCCGCGACCGGCGCTAAACCGGCCCAGGTCTACGTGTTTCGGCACGAGACCCTTCGCGAGAAGACGGAGGAGACCATCAGGGCGGCGCGCATGGGCACGTACCGCGAGAAGGTCCACTCCTGGGCGCTTGAGGAGTGGGCGAAAGGCTGGTCTGCGGCCAGCCCGGCATACCTGCTGTACACGTACCCCTATCTGCTGCGCGCCGAGGGGAAACTAGGCATGCTGCTGGACCTGGCCTCCGACCCGGGCCGGCAGCAACGCATGCTGGAGGTCAGCCACGCCGCGGCGACCGCAGAGGTAACCATGGCTCTGGACGCGGTAAATCAGGGGCTGGATCAACTGGAGTACTCGGACGCCACCGTGCTGGCCGTCGCCCGACTCGCCGCGCACCGCGCCGAGCTGGTACGCCGTGCCCCGACGACCCCGGTGAACCTGCCGGCGCTGTGGGCTGTGCTCGGCGACGTCCACCACGCCAGGGCGCTGCTCGACACGGTCAGCGGGTCCGACCGGAAGGCGAAGGCGCGCCAACTGGTCGCGCAGGCCCTGGCCGCACACCCGCAGTTGGAGGACGAGGCGACCCGAGCGGTCGCGGAGGCCCTGGCCGCACACCCGCAGTCGGAGGACAAGGCGACCCGAGCGGTCGCGAAGGCGCCGGTGCCTACGCCCGCGGCAACCGGCCATCCGGTCGAGGAACTGGTCCTCGCCGGCGAGGTGGATAAGGCGGTCGCGTTGGTCGCTGATACGACCGACCCGCAACAGCACCTGGTGTCGATCGTCGTCCTGGTCAAGGCGTTGGTACGGGCCGACGAGCCTTGGCGCGCCTGGGAGCTGGCCGGTGCGCAGCGGGTGAAGGACCGGTTCCGCCTGCAGGCGACGGTGGTCCAAGAGGTCGCGCGTCAGGGGAACGTCCATCTCGCCCGGAGGTGGGCCGGCAAGATCAAGGACCCTGAGCGCAAGGGCCGCCTCTGGGTGCAATTGATACCTGACGTCTGCGCCGCATTCGGGGTCGCGGCCGCCAGCGCCATCCCGAAGAAGATCGATCCGGCACACCACAAGGCTATGGCGCAGATCGAGGTGGCGCGCATGGCGGCCGTCGCCGGTGATCTCCAGCGGGCCCGCGCGATGGCGGCCAACGCGGAGGAGACCGCCGCGCGACTCACCGGAACGAACCGTGATCAATGGCTGGTGACCGTGCACGCCGGGCTGGTGCGGGCGTACAGCGCAATGGGTGAGCTGGAGCGAGCCGAGGCAATCCTGGCACGCATCGACCATCCGGCGCGGGCCGCGCGGGCACTCATCGAGGATGTGGTCCCGGCCGCCTCCGCAGCCGGCGACATCACGCGGATGGAAGCGGCGCTGAGCGTGGCGCTCGCCGAGCAGACCTCCGGCGACCGTCAGGCAGCCCGGCTGGTACCGCTGGCGCTGGCCGTCGCCGCGCACGGTGATGTGCTGCAGGCGCGGCAGATGATCGAACAGATCGACGACGTCGCTCTGCGCCGGCATGCCCTGGTCGAGCTAGCTCTGCGGCTGGCCCAGGCGGATGAGGCGGCAGCCCAGCAGATCGCGGCAGCCGTCGACAGGCCGGACGAGGGCGTGTCGGACACTCATGTCCAGTCAAGGGCGGTCGTCCAGGCGGCACTCGCCCGCGAGCGGCCCGACGAAACGGATGTACCGTTCGCCGACGCCGAGTCCGTGGCCCGCTGCGTCCAGGACGGGTACGGGCAAGCCACCTCGCTGTCCGAAGTCGCGCTGGCCCTGGCGGAGCATCAATACTGGCCGCGCGCGCTAGCCGTAGCCGGCTCCATTGACCACCCCTACTATCGGGCGACCGCGCTTCTGCGGCTGGCCAAACTGTTGCCATCCGGCGATCCGCGGCGGGCCGGCGCGCTGGCCGACGCCGAGCGGGCGGTGGGACAGGTGGCGGATCCGCGCTGGCGGGCGACGGCAGCCGCGCGCCTGGTCCAGGCGCTGACCACACACACGGAGGCGGCGGTCCTGGCCAGCCACCTGGCGGCGGGCCGGCGCGCGCTGCGCACCGAGGCGGATCCGCGGGAACGGGCGCTGGCCCTCGCCGAACTCATTGTCGCGGCCAGCGCCGCCGGCAGATTCGGCAGCGTCCGTGCCATGGCCGGCGAGATCGACGACATCGCGGAGCGGATACCCGCCCTACTGCGAGCCGCTGCCGCCGCGGGTCGTGCGGACCACGCCGAACGCCTCGTCCGGTGGGCCGAGTCACTGCTGGGCAAGCTCAACGGACCGGAGCAGCGAGTACGCGTCCGGGCGCGGATGGTCAGAAGCCTCGCCGCCATGGGCCGGGTCGGGCAGGCTCGCGCGCTGGTCCGCCGGATCCCCCGGGAGGTGATCGCCATTATCGAACCGGCGGTGCGCGGAGCCGCGGAGACCGATCACGTCACGGCCATACTGGCCTGTGGTGACCGGTCTGAAGCGCAGCGCCTAGCCCGCCGGATCGCCCACCCGTACTGGCAGAGCCAGGCGCTGGGCGCCGTGGCCCGGTCCCTGGTCGAGCACGGTGAGCTCGACGAGGCCGAGCAGGTGTGCATGCTGGTCGCCGAAGCGGAGAGGATGACCGGTGCGCTCGTGCACCTGGCCGTCGCCGCGGCCGAACGCGGTGACGTGAACCGGACAGAGCGGATCGCTGCAATGGTGAGCGACCCGGCGCAGCGAGCCGGCATGCTGTCCAAGCTGGCGCGTATCCAGCCGCAGGGCAGCACTGCAGCGCGGCGACTGACCGTGGGCGCTCTAGCCGCCGCTCCTCACTGGACGGACGTTCTGCCGGCCGTGGTCCACGCAGCACCCCCCACCGCTCACCTCGTCATCGGGGAGCACTCCTCGGCCGGCCGGTGCGGGGACAACGGCGCCGGGGGGCAGCCGCCCCGTCCGCTCGGACAAGCTTTCGTTTCGTTCTCCCGGACCTACCGTTACCAGCGCTGAGCGGCGGGGAACCGCTTGGCGATGCTGCGGAACTGCATCCCAGCCAGGAGTTGTCCGCTGGCACAGCGGGAGCGGCTGGCCTGAGCGCGCGTACAGGTGCGCACCGTTCCCGGTGCCCGGTGATCGCGGCCAGCCGTTCGAACTTGGGCTCGTATGCCCAACCCGGCCCGGCGGGCAGCACCCAAACCGCGCTCATGCGCATTCAGGACCCTCAACGCGGCGCTGGACGGTCCAGCCGTTCCGAGCTCTGTATATGGAACCGGTAAACGGTTGTCGGCGGAGGAATGCTTCTACCAGGCCAAAACGAAGCCGGGCTCGGCCATTACCAGGTACGCGGCTGGCGGGCCAGTATGCTCACATCCTTGTCGATGGCCGCCCGCGCTCTGCTCGTGATGGCGAAAAGCATTGCCGCAAAAGGGGGTCCGCTCCTGAAGCAGAGATGCTGATCGCCTTGACGGCTACTGCTGGCATTCACTCCCACGCAGCACGTCGACAGGGACCAGGTGATCGCCTGGCCGTGTTCCGTCGTCGCCTCAAACGGCAAGCTAAAACGAAGTCACTACACGACGTGGAGCTACCTGGGTGTAGGAGCCGTTGCAAGTGCGCTAGCCGAGCACCGCATTGTCGAGGATGGCGAGCACCCACTGGATGGGGTTGCCGAAGGTCCGCGCCGCCGAGCTCGCGAACAGCAGGCCGACCGGGTTGCATGCGGCGTTGGCGAAGATGACTGATTCCACCGAGGCTCGATCTTGGGCGGACCACAGACGGTGGGATCTCGTCCAAGCCACTGCCGTTAGTTGATCAACGGGATCGATGCCTACAGCGTCGGACCCGGTTGGGTCTAGGTTTGTGTTGCCTCGGACACGCAAGTCCCCAGGACACGACGGGATTACACGGACGCCACCCTGGACCTGAAGCAACTGTCCAATGTGCTTAGTCATGCCTGTGGTCTCGGCGCTACAGTCTCGGGTTCGGGTTCGACCGCCGCCGCTTCGGACCTTCTCCACCCACGACGCGGTGCAGTCGCCCGAGGTCTACCTTGGCGGCCAGATGCCGCCTGAAGCTGCGCCTTTGGCCAGGAATTCAACCCTGAGATTTACGAAACCGTCGCTGTCGCGGAATCGACAACTCCGACGGTGAGCATCAGCATCGCCAGCTCCGACCTGCCGTCGATGCCGATTAGCTGTTCGGCCGTGCCCTGGGCGAATCCCGAGACCGGGCAAGCGCCCAGCCCCAGTCCCTCGCTGACCAAGCACACATTCTGGCCTACGAAACCGACGTCCGTGCACAGGAAACGATAGGACCGCTCCCCGTACTTCCAGCGGAGCCGGTCGTATACACCGCTGATGAGAAGGACCACCTGCGCCAAACGAACATATTCCTCGCCGAAGGCAAGCGCACTGAGTTGCTCGCTGGGGTCGCCGTCCATGATCAGGTCAAGCCCATGGCCGCGCGGATCGTAATGGTATACGCCCGGGGTCAGACCGTCGACGGCGCGAACGCCAAGGTACACCTCGGGCGACTGGAGGCCGCCATGGGAGGGGAAAGTCCGCAACGGTAGACAGTCGAAACCATACGCGGCAACGGTGGCGCTGACCCCGCAGGCAAGACCGAGCAATGTGGACAGTTGCTGCAGGTCGAGTCTGGTGTCGCGGTAGTCGCGGCGCGTCCTCCGGTTTGTCAGCGTCGGGCCGAGCGGCGCGAGCAGCGGTTGCGGCGGCGGCAGCGTGATCCGTGGCGAGCCGTGGTAGGACTTGGTGACCGACATCGGCACGAAGGAGTCGTGCCCACTGGCCGGCGCGGTCGGAGCGTTAGCTGCCACACGGAAGTGTCGTAGCTTGATGAACTCGTGGTAGAACAGCCCCGAGTCGCCCTCCCAGAACCGCTCACCGGTCACGATGTCGCTGACGGCGGAGTACAGATGCGCGCATTCGTAGTCGGACAAAAGGTCCACGAGCCGGTGCAGCTCCTGGCGGGATGTCGGCGCGCCCGCGTCCGGTTCGGCGGTCCGCGCTTTCCTAGCCGAGCTCGATCGCGACAATGACAGCTTGTTCAATTCCATCGACCTCCGTCAGCTGATCTAATTCCCGGTCGCTGAACTCGTACCGGACAAAGGTTTTCCGGCCGTCCTTTTCGGCCCGGCGGACGATTTCACCGGTCACGCGCCCGGCCTCGATCATGGTTCGGCGGTAGCCGCGGCTGCCGAGCAGGATTTCGTGACGCGGGAAGCAACCGACCACAAGGACCACCGCCCCAGTCGCCGCCATGGGCGAATCCATGAGCGCCAGCGCGCGGACGAACTCTTCGACTTGCGCGCCGGACAACTGTTTCATCAAGTCCAGGGCGCCAGTGATCGGCTCATAAGCAAACATCGATCGATCCACGACTAGTCGAAGCTCTATCGCGTAGAGCCAGTCCGGCCCACCGGCGCAAGCGCCGTCGAGCAGAACTTTCCACGGCGCCGTCTGTGCGATCTCACCACCGGTTGACCGGGCGACTGCGGCTCGGCGCACGAGAAACTCCGCTCGCAGCGCAGCGCTGTCCACTGCGGTCATGGCGAGCTCGGCCAGCTGATGCCGGCTCAGCTTGCTGTTCTCGTGATAGAGCTCGGACACCGACACTTGCGCCGACGTTGAACGAGTACATTGATCGAGCAGGCTGTCGCGTTCGAGGCGGACTGTCCTGCCAGGCCACAGCACCGGCGCTTGGCAGACAAGGTTGAGCACCTCCGCGGGCGAGTACTCGGGGCGGTTCCGGCGATGGGCCATGAATAGGTTCCTCCGGGCGGGCCAGAGACCGGCGTTTGTCCGGCTCAGGCGAACGGGATGGGGTCGGTCTTCAAGTCGGCGAAAGACAGCCTCCGCCGCTCGAGCCCCAGGGTTTGAGGCATCTCCAGAAAGCGGGGATGGCCCAGCATCGGGTTGCGGGGCGGGCATGCCTGCGTGAGTTCGGGTACGAAGACCTTCGTAAGGGACATCCCTGACGGGCAGGCGTCGCCGAATTCGAACACGATCGGATGGAATCCACGTTGGCGCAGCCAGCTGAGCATCGTTTCGTAAACCTTCTCGTCGCTGCCGCTCAAGGTGGGGATGTCCGCCCAGCCAACACGTTCGGTGCCGGCCGTGAACCATTGCACGCGCGGCAGATTGCCGGCGTGGCCGTAGAAAAGCGGAGCGTCGAAGAACTCCTTGACGTCCGCCAGTTCCGTGTCGGCGAGGATCGGGTTGCGGCCGAACGGGTCTTCGAAGTGAAAGCCGGTCTGACACTGGCCCAGCTCGAACAGGGCCTGTCCCAGGGCCTCCGACCGGTTCGCGGCCGCGCCAGTGCCGCCGACGAAGGCGCGCTCCCGTCGCGAGCGATCGATTCCGGTGACCGCTAGTACGGGCACCGTTGAGTCAAGTGTGAGATCGAATACTTTCATGTCCAAGTGCGGCGACGACATGCGGGCCCGAGGCACATCAAGGTCGGCACCGAGCACGCTCTCGAGATCAACGTCCACTGTGGATGGTGCCAGACCGCTGTACCAACGCAGGTTCAGCGCATCGCGCTCGATGACCTCGAACAGGCCGTGCAGGATCGAGGAGCGTGCTGAGGTGTGCGATGCAAGGCCCGCGGTGGTGGCATAGCCGATGGGCGTTTCGCCGTTCAGTGTGCGGTAGTACATCAGGACCAGTTGCGCCGGCACCCATATCGATTGACCGGAAAGCAGTTCGATGCCCTCCACCCATCCGAGACGGGCATCGGTCGTAAAGCGCTCATAGATGAAGCCGCTAGCGTTGTATTGTTCGGCGGCGAACAGCGGCAGCCGCTGCGGTTCGATGGCCCGGAAGCCGGCTGTCGTCATTTCGGTATAGCTGCCATACCGCACACGTTCGGCGAGGCTCGTGAAGTGCATGACCGCCAGCAAGCGTTCGGCCATCTCGCCGAGCGCGCCGAGAATCGGCCGCAACGGGTTGGCACCCTTGCCACCGCCCGCCACCGGCGCGGCGATAGGCCTGTTCTTGACGTGGAGGTCCCGTATGAGCCCCTCGATGGGGACGTGGCGGCAGAAGGCACTGTACATGGAAAGGTCCGCGACCTCGGGCCGGATCAGGGTGAGCGAGGTGACCGGGCCAATCAGTCGATTGTAGAGGCGCACCGCGCCCTGGAACTCGGCCGCCCGGCATTCGTCGTACCAGTGGTCGAACAGCTCAATGTGCTCGTTGAGATAAGTGACGTCGATGGTCATCGCGTTGCCATGTCGTGCTCGAGTACCACGGGTGCACGAGTGACCACCTCTGCGGAGAACGTCGGCTGGTAGCTGGCGCGCAACCGGCTGCACACCGGGCAGCGGGGAAGGCGCAACACGTCCTCGACATCGATCGCCATCCGATCGAAGTTTATGGTGAGCACCCGCCCGAACAGGTAGCTCGTCCCGGTCAGGAGCGTGTGGACAGCCGCCAGCGAGGCGAACCCAGCCACGAGCGAGGCATGTACAGGCAGTCCTTGCGTAAAAGAACCAGCCGCACGGGCGTGGCGCCGGTGAATCCTCGCCATCAGTGGGTTGGGGTCGGCCGCGTCGGCAAGCGCACGCAAGTCGCTGTAGCAGGCGGTCACCCCCGGCACGAACAGCGGCCCGACGCGACCGAGGCTTCCGTCGAGTTCCGCAAGGATCCAGGAGCGCCTTTCGGCGATACAGTGCCGGTTGACCAGGTGCGCCAGACGGATGTCGCGCCGCTCCGACGCGACGACCACCAGGTCCGCTTCTGGCACCGGACCGTCGAACTCCCGGCCGTCGAATGTGTGAACATTCCCGATCCCGTGCTGCCGTAGGAGTTCTGCCATGTGGGCTCCGACCGGACCGGTCCCGATCATTGCCACACTCAGGTTAGCCAGCCTCGTCTGCCCATCGAACAGATAGCCCAGGTACTGCTCAACCGGATGACACGCGGCGTCGACGAGGATGCCATGCTCGCACAGGCGGTCAACAAGTTTGGCAGCTTCGTCGCGATGCTCGTCCGCTATCGAGGCCAAGAAGTCTTCGCGGCCCGCGGGTGAGGACTCCAGCTGGGCCATCAACTGTCCAAGCACTCCGGTCAGTTCGGTGTCGCGGAACAGCAAGGACGGCTGCGACCGGCTGCCGAACTGAACAAGCATCTCGTTGTCGCTGATATTGACAACGTCCAGTCCTTCAGCGATGCGCATGAGCACCCCGGTACCGTCAACGGCCGTCATCGTGCGGCCCTCCGTTCTTATGGTTACGCAGAGCCGCACGCGACCACTGCTGCGAAAGACGTGACAGTGGTCAGCCACCGCTGACCTATTGGTCCAGGCGCGGCAGAACTCTCGACAGCTCACCCATCAGGTACTGAGCCTCCCGGCGCAGTTCCTCTGGATCTGTGCCGCCGTTGCAGTTGCAGTTGCAGTTGCAACCGCCCGCCGTGGCACCCGCGTTGTCATCACGCTCGCGGGCCCTGGTTTCGTTAATCGGCATCGGACTCCCCTCCCGGATCGCCCACGCACTCGCACCCTGTACGACCGCGTTCAGCTCGAATATACAGGAGTAATCATGCCAACCGGGATAATTCAGTGTTTTAACCGCGTGCTGCCCCGGCTCAGTGGCCACCGAGGACAGGTGGGCGGAGTCCGGCCGGGGCTGCTTGGGACCCGGGGTGCGGTAGCGCAGCCGCTCGTTGACCGGCAGGTGTGGATCAGCGGCGAGCGGTCGCTGGTAACGGTTTGGTGGACGTCGGCGACAGTGCAGCGGTCCCGTGGTTGTGGCCTTTCTGCATTATGCTGCAGGCACAGTCTCGTGCGGTCAGAGGTTTGCGCCGATGCCCTGCGTGTAGTGAAAGACGCGATGCAAGTCGTAGCGCCGCTTGACATCCAGCAGCGCATTGTAGTTGCCGCCGTAGTATGCCGACCACCATTGTGGCAGATCCGGATCCGGGAAGTTGACATAGGCTGCCGTGGTCTTCAGTTCCGCCGCGAGTTTGGCGTATGTGGCCGCCTGCCGGGCGCGCGCCTGGCGGCCGACCTCCTCTTTGCCGTGCCAGACGGTGCCGATGTCGATGACGAACTTCGCGCCCCGGTGCACGTAGGCGGTCTCCCATGGCCGCGTGCTGTCGATGACGCCGCCCATGGCGAACAGGGTGACGAATCCGGCGTTGCCCTCCGCGGCTGGCTGCCAGTCCGCGATGCTGTCGGCCATGATCTGCACGGCCGATGGGGTGAGCCATTCCTTAGGTACCAATGACTTTGACGCCAAAGTCTCCGGGGACGGCGGCTCGAGCAGCTTGTCCTGCCCCGCCCAAAAGGAATGTTCTCCTATCTCCTGTTTGGAGGGGCGCAGTGCCAGGATGGGTGCGAGGTGCTTGCGCAGCTCCTTTTCTGGACCGAGGTAGTGGCCCAGAAGCCAGGTCCGCGGCCGCTGGTCCCGCTTGCCAGGGTTGATGAACCCAACCCGGATGTCGAAGTTGTTGTTCCGGTCGTCGTGCAGGATGCCCTGCACGGCGGCGATCACCTTCGGCGCGTGCTCAAGCCGCAGCGTGATGTCGAAGACCGTCGACATCATCTCGCCGACGTCGACGGATTCGAACACGAATCCGGTGTTGATGCCGAAGTTCCCGCCGCCGCCGCCGCGGCACGCCCAGAACAGGTCTTCGAGGTTGCTCGCGTCGCACCGCACCACGTTGCCGTCGGCGAGCACGACCTCGGTGCGCAGCATCCGGTCACACGTCATGCCCCACTTGCGGTCATTGAAGCCCAGCCCGCCGCCAAGCGCGAGCCCGGCCACGCCGACCCCGCCGCACCGGCCGCCCGGGAAGTAGAGATTATATTTGCGCTTGTCGTACACGTCGGAGTTCGTGCAGCCGCCGCCGAGGGTCAGCGTGGGGGTGCCGGAGCGATGGGTGCCCGGGACCACCGACCGTATCCTGCGGATGTCCACGACGAGGCCGTTGGTGGTGCTGTATCCGGCATAGTTGTGCCCGCCGGAGCGGGCCGCGAGCGGCACGCCGTTGTCCTTGGCCCACCGCACCGCCAGCTGCACGTCCTGAGTCGTCGCGCAGCGCACCACGCCGTCCGGGTAGACGTCGGCATAGCGCCCGTTCCACGGCTTGCGCGCGGTTTCGTATCCGGCCACCCCGGGCCGGTACAGCGTCGCTTGTGGACTGAGCCCGGTCTTGAGGGCTGCCCACGCCCGCTCGTCTGCCCGTCGGGTCTCACCTGCTCGGGCCGCTTCGGCGGCGAGGCCGCCGAGCATGCCGAGCGCCGCCGTAGCGCCCAGCTTGAGAAGACCGCGTCGTTGGTACATCCTGCACCTATCCCCCGTGTTGCCGACATTGGCAACATACAGCCTGGTCAGCGTAAGTGTGCGGTGTGCCGGTGTGGCGTGTCTTGATTGGATTCTGGCTCATGTGGAACACGGGATCGGTCTGGCGTAGACGATGCCGCAGGACGGCACCTGCCGTTTGCTGAGTCCGCGGCGGATGGGACACCGCCGCCGTGGCGTCGGGTGTTGCAGTCTCCAAACGGGGTGCGGTTCATCTCCGCGATACGGCCGGCGTGATAGCGGATGCTGGGTGGATGTCGCGCGCATCGGGTGGCAGCGCTCGTGCCTGCTGCTTGATCCGGTTGGTGAGTTCGTCGCCGAGGGTGGGCGACGGGATCAGGCGCAGGACTCCTCCGGCCAAGCTCGCCGCGCCGATCACGCGCAGCCCGCCGCAGTCATCGCGCAGCCCGTTGAGTTCGCGGAGTGTTGACCTGTCCGGCCATATGCGCGCCACCGCCAGAGCCAAGCTTCCTGGCGCACATGAGATCCATCCGGGAGACATGCCGGATCTTCATTGGGAACGTCGTTCAGCACCGTTCTGTGTCTCGGCGCGCTCGCTAACGCCGAGTCGCCTTCACAACGGTCGGCGCCGTCGGTGTGATTGCACGCCGCAATCGTCATTGTTGCCCTTGGGATCCATTGCCGCACGGGTTGGCAACCGCTGTCCTTTCGTGGCCCTCGTCGGCTGCCGCCGTGCCGGGTGGCCAGATATTCCTTGAACCGCGCTGGTCTGCCGGAGCACCGCGTCTGCGTCGTGCAGCGAGCTGTGCCCGCGCCGAATATGGCCTCTGACGGCTCGCCGCGCGCATGTGGTCGCTCCGCTTCGACCGACATGGAAGCATTCGTACCCGATGGTGTCGATGGCCGAGTACGCCGGCTGGACCCGCCCAGACGGACTCTCTATCGATCCGTGGATCCGCACCCGCCAACGCATGGGAGCCCGCGTGCTCTGTCCGGCTCAGAGGTCGACGGTGATTGAAGGAAGCGTCGCTGCCTGGGAGAGCTGGGCGGACATGGTGTTTCCGGTTACGCGGGAATACGTGGTCCCCGGTGCACTCAACCTCCTGCCGATCGATCGGGAACGGCACCACGGCGTATACGTCGAGGAAAACGCGGTCGAGATGCAGGTCCGACTCGGCGGCAGGATGCAACCGAAAACTGCTCACCTTTCGGTCGGCTATCGGTTACCGTTGATCTCCCCGCGGCCAGGCATCATGATTGGCTCCTTTGTGGCGTATTCGCTGTTCAGAACGGTTTCCGCGCGTTCGATGCGAACCATTCGAGAATCTTCGAGGATCGCTTCAGGCTGTTTGGCGGCGAGGTGTCTGCCTCGTTCGCCGCCGACGTGTTTGATCTCGAATTCGTATTCGTACTCAAGCCGTTCACCGGCCACCACTCCAGTTGAGAATAGATGCTGCATTCGCGGCATAGGAGTCACCTGTGCGAGATTGGGAAGCATGACTGTTTCATGCATCGGGTCATGCTCACCTGCTTGCAGCTGGAGTCGCCGCGCTCGGGAGAATCAGTTATTGAGCGCCCATTATGGTGCTGACGGAGGAAGGGGTCTGATGACGAGTCGGTCTGGGTGGCTGCGCACCGGATCCATGCAGGAGAGGCTGCACGAGTCGGTCCGTGCCATCGGCGGCTACTGGCGACCGCTTGCGGCCGTCGCGCGGTTGCTTGAGGAGATCGGCGAGCTAGCCGAGGCGATGAGCGCGGACGAGACAGCGATCTGCTCCGAGATGGCGGACCTGTGGATAATCTCCACCTGCCTGGCGAGCCAATACTGCATCGAGGTCGAGGATCCCGCGCCGCTGACCGGCCGTGTGGCGGGGGCAGCCGAGAGGCTCGATGAGCTCGTGGTCGTTGCCGGAGGTGTTGCCCGAGCTGTCAACTATTACGATGGGCCAAAGACTCCGCGCAACCTCGACGGGTGGCAGCCCCTGCGCATCCTGCTGCCGGCTTTTCACCGAGTGCTTGCAGGGCTCGCCGAGTGTCGTGGCGTTGATCTGGTCAGGGCGGTGGGCGTCAAGCTGGAGGGAATGGTGGCCGTGGACTCGGGACGGTTTGCCGCTCAGTACGACCCGAGTATCGCCAGCTCGCTGGACGCCTTTGCTGGTTCGCTGCCGTCTGGCGGAGGCGGCTTGAAGCGCCTGTGGGGCGCCCCGGATTGGGATCCTGATTCCTTGACGCGACACAACGCCGAAGTCGCCGCGCCGCACGTGTATTCATTCGCCCGATGTGCCCGCCATGAGGGCCTTGATGGGTTCGTAGTCGCGATCGCAGGCGATGGCGGCGCCGACCAGCGACTTGCGGAACTGGTGGAATGGTTGGCCACGTTGGATACCTCGCGACGTTGTGTCGCCCACCGGCGGCCCGGCTCAGCGGCGTGGCGATTGTCGCATCCCGGTGGGGATCTGTGTGCTTCCGTTGTGGTCGGTGCAGGAGGCGAGGGCTTTCTGCTCTTCCAACCCGCCGACGGTTTTTAACCCGGATCGGCGACCCAGAGCGGCCAGGGTTCGCCTGTATCGTTGCCTGGTGTCCGCCACAGCGCCTGCGAGCATCCCTGACGGCATAGGCCATGCCGCGTTGATTTTCGATTGGGACGGGACACTGGTCCACAGCCGTCACGTCAATTTTCGGGCGCTTGCCGATGCGCTACGCGACTACAGTGTGCTTCTCGATCCCGACTGGTATTGGCCACGCCAAGCTGTCTCGGTGCCCGACCTGCTCGTGGTATGGGAGGAGCACTTCGGCCCGCTGCCGGTGTCCATTCCGGACATCACCGACCGGTTCCGCAAGTATGCCATCGATGCCGCACCCACGCTGGTTGTCAACACCGATGTCGCCGACGTCGCCCGGGCTGCGGCGGCCCGTCGGCAGAAGCTGGCGATCGCCTCCAACGCATCCACTATGTCCATCACCGTTGGCTTGGCGGCGACCGGACTTGCCGACCTGTTCCCGGTTGTGGTGACCCGCACGGACGTCAAACAGGGTAAGCCCGCACCTGAGGTCTTCCAACTCGCCGCCCAGCGGCTTGATGTCGACCCGCGCGACTGCCTCGTTTACGAGGACTCGGATGAGGGTGTCGCGAGCGCGCACGCCGCAGGTATGGCCACGTACAACATTTCCACCGGGGTCATGATCCCGGCAATCGCCGCATCAGCCGGGCAGGACACCGATAGGACGACCGACGGTAGCCAACCGCGTCTATTTCCGGAGCGATGAAGTCGGTTAGGGTTAGCCAGGCGCGCCAAGTCCTCGCCACTGTTGGTTCTGCGACGTTGGGAAAATGATGGACAACGAACCCGCCGCTATCCAGCGGATCGCCGAGTTTTCCCGGCCAACTGTGTTCGGCGAGTTCAAGATGACGGTCTACAACAAGGACGGTAGCTTCATCTTCGCCCTCAGCCGCGGTGAGCTCATGGCGGATGAACTGCTAGTACGGGTGCAATCCCCGTGCCTGTTCGGCGAGTCGTTCGGGGTCAACTCCTGCGACTGTGGAGCGCAGCTGACCGAAGCTCTGCGGCTCGGCTCACAGCAGACGAATTTTCTGCTGATCTATCTGTCCAATCAGGAGGGCCGCGGTCTGGGTATGTTCCAGAAGATCAAACTGATCGAGACCGAGGCCAACCGTAAGGTCGGCATGATTGAGGCTTTCGGCATCCTCGGCCTGCCGCTCGAGTTGCGGGAGTATCGTGCCGCCGCGGAGGTCATCCGTGACCTCAACGGCTATCACCCTGTCCGCCTCATGACCAACAACCCCAAGAAGGTGAGCGGTCTTTCCTCCGACGGTATCGCCATTTCCGAGCGGGTGCCGTTGCTGATCAACCCGCCCAATGAGGCGTGCCGGGCGTACCTTTCGGCCAAACGCGATAATATGGGCCATATTATGCCGCATCTGGGCTGAACCGGGTGTCACGGCAGCGTGGTGCCCGCTACCTACTCGTCTCGGGATTCGTATCGCAGAAGGTAAACCCCGGCCGCGCCCACGGTGCACAACAGCCGACCGCCGGGATGCCACGCCACCCAAACGACGGGTCCGGCAACCCTCAGCGCGCAAAGGCATTCGCCGGTCGCCACGTCCCATAACCGCACCGTCTGGTCATTGCTGGCCGTCGCCAGCAACGCGCCGTCCGGCGAGAAGGCGCAGCGGTCCGCCCAGCTGGTGTGACCCACCAGCGACATTGTCTCGGCACCGTCGGACACCCGCCACAGGCGCACGGACCTGTCGCCGCTGGCGGTCGCCAGAAGCGTGCCGTCAGGGGAGAATACACAGCTCGCGACACTGCCGGTGTGGCCGTTCATGATGACGTGTTCGGCGCCGTCACCGACACGCCACAGCCGCACCTGGCCGCTTGCGTTGGCCGCGGCGAGCAGGAGCCCGTCCGGTGAGAATGCACAACTTCTGAACCCCCGGTTGGGGTCTGTGAACGTCGTCAGCGGAGCACCATCGGCCACCCGCCACAAGCGCACGGTACGGTCACCGCTTGCGGTCGCGAGTGTTCGGCCGTCCGGCGAGAATGCACAACTTCGCACCCAGTCGGTATGACCGGTTAGCTCCCGCTCCGGTTGATGGTCGGCGACCCGCCACAGCCGCACCGTCTTATGGCTCGTGGTCGCAAGAAGTTGCCCGTCCGGCGAGAAGGCGCAGCTGATGACGCGGCTCGTGTGACCGACAAGCATTGCCTGCTCTGCGCCGTCGGCGACTCGGCGCAGCTGCACGGTTCCGTCATAGCTTGTGGTGGCGAGTGTTCGGCCGTCCGGCGAGAATGCACAGCTGTTCACCTTGTCACTGCGGGTGCCCAAAACGTGCGCATCGATAAGGGTGTCGGCCGGCCATAGCCGAGCGGTCTGATCGTTGCTCGCCGTGGCCAGTACGGAACCATCGGGCGAGTATGTGCATTTCCAGACGGCACCCGTGTGGCCACTGACCGTCTTGATGAGCGTCGCATCGGCGACGTTCCACTGCCAGACCCTGCCGTAGCTCGTGGTGGCAAGGGTTGTGCCGTCTGGTGAGAACGAGCAGCTGTTTACCTCGTCGGCATCGACGGTTATCGTCACGTGGCTGCTCAGATCGTGGACCTGCCACAGCTTGACCGTACCCGGGCTGGTCGTGGCAAGTAGCCGTCCGTCATGGGAGAACGCGCACCCCCACAGCCCGCTGCTATGCCCGGTGAGGATTGCCTGCTGCGAACCGTCGCCGACCCGCCATACCCGGCCGGTGCCATCGGTGCTGACAGTGACCAGAAGCGTTCCGTCAGGCGAGAACGCGCAGCTGCGGATCTCGCCGGAGTGCCCGCTCAAGACCGCGATCTGTTTGCCCTCCGGGACCCGCCACAGTCGCACGGACATGTCCGCGCTGGTAGACGCCAACAAGGTGCCATCCGGTGAGAAGGCGCAACTGCGTACCCACTCGGTGTGGCCACGCAGCACCGCCACCTGCTCGCCGCTATCCACATGCCAAAGCCGTACAGTCCAGTCGGTACTGGCCGTGGCCAGAAGCGTTCCGTCAGGCGAGAATGCGCAATCCCAGACGCTGCCAGTATGGCCGGAGATGACCCTCAGCTCGGTCCGGGTGGTCAGGCTCCACAGCCGAGCGGTGCCATCGTCGCTCGTGGTCGCCAGCAGTGGCGCGGTGGGTGAGAAAGCACAACTGGTCACCGCGCCGGTGTGGCCCGGCCGCGATTGAGCGGTCGGGCTTGGCCTGTCCGGTAGCGGCCATACCGGGTCCAAATAGGGGCGCGGCAACGTTGTGCGGTAACGGTTCACGACAGCCTCCAGACCAGGGACGTCGCGCAACCGGCTAGCAAGCGTCGCGCCGAGCGCCGCTGGCGGGTGGATCGGCCCGAGCAGCAGTGCGGCGTTCACAAGCTCGTGGCGCAGTATGGCGGTGACTGGGGTGTCGATGAGTTCAAGGTCGGCCTTGACCGGCACTGCCGACCCGAATCGGCGCGTCTTGGCCTCGATCCAGCGCAGATCCTGGAGAAGTCCAGCCAGTTCGTCGTGCCGCCCGGCGAGGTCTAGATGGTATGGAAGGTAGCGCCACAGATAGGCCGAGTCGTCATGCAGCAGCCACCACGGCCTCGTCTCGTTGTAACCCGTCGGCAGCCGCTTGGCCGCCATGTCGATCAGACGCCCGTGCGCCTCGACCCGGGTGCCGCTGCGGCCTCGCACATGTAGGTATGCGCGTACCACGTCGTGCATCACCAGCCGCGCTCCGGGCCAGTCAAGGCGGTAGTCGGAGGCCAGGCCAAGCGCCACAAGCTCTTCGCACAGTGCACCGACGCGCCGACCAGGCCACAGCAATTCCAGTATGTCGAGCGGGATATCCACGTCCTCGGGGAAGATGCCGAGGTCAATGTAACGCTGCTGGTCATCGGGGTGAAGTAGCGCCATACTGGCCCCGACGGTCACTTCCACCGCCTGGCTGCGGTCCGCCGCACGCGTCGGGTCGAACGCGCCGGGCCCGTCCGACTTGAGTTGCCGTATGACCTCGCGGGCCGCCTCATCCGGGGGTTGTCCGTGTACTGCCCGGCGTCGCAACGCGCCGTTGACCAGGTTCAGCAGGATTGGCCAGTGGCCGGCCAGCTCTGCCAGCTCTGCTGTCGGCTCGGCAGGAAGGTCTGAGAGCCCGGTGCCGATGAGCTGTCTCGCCTGCTCGCTGGTCATGGTATCCACCACGATGCACTCGCCATGCAGCGCTATGTCGGGGATGCGGGTCGTGACCAGACGGGTGCAGCGGCGCCCGCCAAACCGGAACGGCCGTAACTGCGTCTCCTCCCAAATGTCATCGACGACGAGCAGGATGGGTTCGCGTTCGTCGAGGAGCCTGCCAAGTTCCGCACCGGCGGCGTCCGGGTCAGAGATAGCCGGGCGCTGCCCGGACAAGGCGAAGATCGTATCGTTGACCCGCAAGGCAAGGTCGGCCCCACGGGTCTCCTGACCGACCGTGACCCACAGCAGGCCGCCAGCAAACCGTTGCAGCACCTCCGGCTGATGGCACGCCCATCGGGCCAGCCTGGTCTTACCGAATCCGCCCGCCCCTTGCAGAACGGTGATCCGCTCCCCCTCGACGGGCGTCCCCGCGGTCAGCGTCGCCACCAGACGGCGGCCAAGCTCAGGTCGCTCCACCATCCTGTCAAGTGGCGGCGCCATCCAAGGCCTTCTCATGCTCGCCGTAGATGTTTCGGGTGCGGATGAGGCGCTCGCTCTCCTTTCACCGCGGATAACAAGCGCCAGACCGAGGACCGCGGCGGGGAAAGCCAGGATGTTCGCCCACCCCGCCACTGCCTCCAGATCGCCCGCCGCTAGCGCCCACACGGGTAGGGCGACACAAACCACAGCCAGACCGAACACGGCCAGCCCAAATCCAATCCGGACTAGTAACGGCCGAACTGCACGCTGACGGTCATCGACGTCCACCCACACATCATTGCCGTGGCTGGCAAGCCGCTGCAGTCATCCGGCCATCCGTCAAACTCCGGCCGTTGGCCCGAAGGCCGACAGGAGTCGTTCTTGAAACCGTTCGGCGGCCACGGCCACACAGCTCCCGGCCCCCCGTAATTACACGGTGACAGTCTCCTCAGTCAGATAGGGGTCGGGCTCACTGGCTCATAGGGAAGGAGGATGGCGAGGTCGATGGTGACCTGAGTGGCGTCAGGGACGCCGAGCTGTTGGTAAAGATCCAGGGCGTGACCGAGGTGGAGAGCGGCGATGGAGGTGTCGCCCAGGTCGAGGGCAGCCCGGCCAAGGCCTTCTAACGCGTGGGCTTCTTCGAGGCGGTGATGGATGCGGCGAGCGATAACCAGGGCCTGCTGGTACAGCTCGTACGCGTGGTCGGGGTCGCCGGTGAGGCGGTGCAGGGTGGCGAGGTGGTTGAGGGCTTCTGCCTCGTCGTCGGGGGCGCCCACCTCGCGAAATACAGCCAGTGCTTCGTGGAGAAGGTGGGCCGCTTCGGTGTATTTGCCGGTCAGATATGTCACGGCTGCGAGGCGGGTAGAGGCGATCGCTTCGCCGTGCTTACGGCCGAGAGATCTGTGCAGTTCGATGGCTTGTCGATGAAGCCTGGCCGCGGCGGAGTAATCCCCCATGAGCCGCCGCGCCATCCCTAACTCGTCAACGGTGTTGGCCTGGCCGAGTCGGTTCCCGACCCCCTGGTGCAGCTCCAGGGCTTGACTGAGCAGATCGGCAGCGGCCGGGTAATCCCCGGTCAACCACCGCACGCTCCCCAGCTCCTTGAGGGTGTTGGCCTGGCCGAGTCGATTCCCGACGGCCTGGTGCAGCTCCAGGGCTTGGCTGAGCAGGTCGGCAGCGGCCGGGTAGTTTCCGGTCAGCGACCGTACGATTCCCAGTTCGTTGAGGGTGTTGGCCTGGCCGCGGTGGTAGCCGACGGCTTGATGCAGCTCCAGGGCTTGACCGAGCAGATCGGCAGCGGCCGGGTAATCCCCGGTCAACCACCGCACGGTCCCGAGATTGTGTACGGCGGTGGCGTGGCCGCGACGGTCGCCGAGCACCCGGTACAGGTCCAGGGCCCTTTGGCACAGTTCGGCTGCGGCCGGGTAGTCCCCGGTCAGTCGCCGCACGATCCCGAGCTCGTTGAGTGCGTGGGCTTGGCCAAGCCGGTCGCCGAGTGCCCGGTACAGGTCCAGGGCCTTTTGACACAGTTCGGCCGCGGCCGGATAGTCCCCGGTCAGTCGCCGGGCGGCCCCAAGGTCGTGCAGGGCGTCGGCCTCGGCGTGCTGGTCGCCGAGCTGGCGGGCGGCGGCAGCCGCGGCGTCATGTAGCTGGATGGCTTGGGTCCAGGGGCCATCGGCACGTAACAGACCAGCGATGCCTGCGGTGAGCGCGACCGTGTGGGCGTGCTGACCGGTCGTGGTGGTGTGGTGTATGCAGGCGAGCAGGTTGGCTTGTTCAGCGCGCAGCCACGCCTCTGCCTGCTCCCAGGTCGTGAACTCAGGTGCGGCGAGCGGCGCCGCCGCCACGGCGCTGGCAGTGCGGGGGTAGCGGGCAAGGTGGGTATCGGCGCAAATGGCGGTGTGCTGATAGAAGCCCAGCAGCCGCCCGATCGCTTCCTGGCGCACGTTGGCCGGGTCGACGGTGATGGTCAGGGTGTTGGCGTGGGCGCGGATGAGGTCGTGCATTCGGTAGCGGCGGTAGACCGGCTCGTCGAGCAGGTGGTCGGCGTACAACCCGTCCAGATGCTGCTGCGCTTCCTCCAATGGAATGCCAGCAAGAGCGGCGGCGGCGTACGGGTCGATGTCTATGCCGGGGTGCAGGCCGAGCAGGCGGAACAATCGCTGCCGATTGGCGTGTAGGTTTTGGTAGGACAGGTCGAACACGGCAGCGACTGTGCGGTTCTCCGCGGTGAAGGTGAGCGGGCCGCCAGATCCGCGCACCTCTCGCAGCAGATCGCCGAGGGTCCAGGACCGATGCCGCAGAAATAGGCTGGCCGTGATCGAGACCGCCAGGGGCAGGTAGCCGCAGGCGCGTACCAGTTCGGCCATGGCGTCCCGGTTGGTGGCGGCGTGTGGCGCCAGACGCATGAACATGGTGATCGCTTCATCCGGGGTGAGGATGTCCAGCGGCAAGGGCACCGCCGAAGGGATATCCCCGAGGCTGCGCCGGGAGGTGACCAGTACCAGGCTGCTGGCGGAGCCGGGCAGGAGAGGGGCAACCTGTTGACTGCTGGCCGCATTGTCCAGGACTAGAAGCAGCCGTTTGTCGGCCGTCCGATCGCGCCATAGCGCGGCCCGTCCGTCCACCGTGGCGGGGAGAAATCGGGGGTCTATCCCATCGGCGGCCAGCAGCTGCGTCAGCGCGTCATCCGGCTGCACCGGTGCTTGCCCTGGGGTGTGGGCGTGCAGGTCGATGAACAACTGCCGGTCACCGAACCGATCCTTGAGCATGTGCGCGACATGTACGGCCAGGGCAGTTTTGCCGATACCCGGCATGCCATCAATCGCATGGATAGCGATCACCCCACCATGCCGCGCGGCATCAGCGGCCGCATTGACGATCTGCTGGAGTTCCTTGTCCCGGCCCACGAATACCGCCTGATCGGCCGGCAGCGTACATCGCGTTGCACCGGGGCCGGCCACAGCCTGCGGCTCAGTCATGGACAGATCCATGCTGGGTGGTGCAGGCAACGCCGAGCCGGCTGCGATACGCCGCCGGGCAGCCACCCACCGGTGCACGTCGCCCTGGTCGCCGCCGCAGGCGCGCACCAACGAAACCACCAAGTCCTCCCGGGGCAACGCATCCCGGCTCAACGCCGCCGTGATCGTGCTCCGCGGCAGCACCTGCCCGACTTGGGCAGCACGTTTTCCAGCCGCCGGAAACCGGCACCGGACCAGTTCTTCAACCGGCGCAACGCGTCCACGAACTCGGTAGCCGTGCCCGCCGCACTCGGATCGGGCAGGTCTTGCCTATCGAGCGATCCAGACACCTCCATCACACCGTCGCCGACAACCCCTGACACATCCAGGATACGACAGCCATAGACGATGCCGCATACACATGAGTGAGAGTGGCCGGGATCGGCCCGGGACAGTCCGGCGCCGCTAAACGTCTGGTGACACATCGTGCGCTGCCCGATCCTGAAGCCTGCAACTTCACCCAGATTGATACGGCCGCTATCAAACGAGACAGCGCGAAATCGGTGTAGCCCCAATGGGTTGGTCACATGCGATGCCGCGCTTGCGAATCTTGAAAGGAGATCCACTCGATGCACACTGTGACGAAAGTCTTCCGCGATACCTGGGCCATCCTGGTCTTGGTGCTCGCAACCTCGATCATCTCGCCCACGGGCCCGGCGGCGGCGGCACCGGACCGTCCGCCCGGCGTGTCCGCCAACCTGTCCGTGTTCTTCCGCAACATCGAGACTGGCCTGTGTCTAGACAGCAACGGCACTCAGATCTACACACATGTCTGCAACGGTGGCGATTGGCAGCGCTGGGATATCACCTACCGGGGCACCTACATCGAGGTACGCAACAGGCGAACCGCCCTGTGTTTGGACAGCAACGGCGTTCAAATCTATCCCCACGTCTGCAACGGTGGCGACTGGCAGCGCTGGGATGACCAGCCCAACCTTCCCCCCACGCCGAACGTCCACGTGCACAGAGTCAGTGGCCTATGCCTTGACAGCAACTACGCGGGTCAGGTCTACCCACACATCTGCAACGGCGGCCTGTTCCAACGCTGGCAAGCCATATAGGCAACGGCCCGGCAACGGCCCCGACGACTCAGGTAAGGCTGCACG
The DNA here is from genome assembly GCF_003426775.1 of Allorhizocola rhizosphaerae. Classification (GTDB taxonomy): domain Bacteria; phylum Actinomycetota; class Actinomycetes; order Mycobacteriales; family Micromonosporaceae; genus Allorhizocola; species Allorhizocola rhizosphaerae. The sequence goes on from NZ_QJUG01000036.1 coordinate 38,039, forward strand.
GGATGTCGTCCTCCACGGGATTAAGCGAAACGGACGGCGCCAACCACGGGTGTCAGTCGAGTCGAAGTGCCCATGTCCAGGAGTGGGTGGGAGCAACTTGTGGTGCTCCCACCCACGACAGATCAAACCAGCCGTGCGGCGTGGGATGCCGAGTCGGCCGCAGCCGGTATGCCGGCCAGAATGGTGATGACGTTGGGTTGGCTCGGTGGCCGGGCTCGTCCAGGGGTCACGCCGGAGCAACAGCGCCGGCACCGAGCTGGGTCGGTGTGCCCGCCCGTCGTGGGTGGTCCGGTGGTGTTGAGGTTGCGGGCGATGGCGAGAGCAGCGTCGTAGCCGAAGAGGGGTTTTCGTCCTCCGTGAGTGTTTCATCCTGCTGCCCCGGGGGGGTTCGTCTCACTGCGGCGGCGGTGGCGGTCACGGGTCCTCTGGTCTTGACTCCTGTACCGTCGGGACGCTCGGGGTCGCGTCGAGGCCGATCGATCCTTCCGATGCTGTCAGGTCCGGGCGGCGAACGCAAGCGGCGCTTCCGGAATGGCGTTGGTTACACGCACCGGAACGAGCGTCCGCATAGCTGCCTGATTGGCATTCAGAGTGGGAATTGCCTTCCTCGGCCCGCAGGCACAAGGCGCGTAGATCCGCATCATGGCGACTGCGTTCGATCGTCCTACCAACACTTGTCGACCGATCGGCAGTTGCTGTTGCGCCTTCTTGGTACGGTCCGGAGTCTTAATCGATCCCATGCTGCCGCTTGCAAAGCGTGGCCGGGACTGGTGTCAACTGGACCGGGACAGTCCTGCGTCGCCCGACCACTCACCCTGTACCCACTTCGTGCCCAAGGCTGGAACCAGATCGCATCGCATCACCATGCACCTCGGAAAGGAACCGGCATGAAGAAACCGACCATCACTGGCCTACACCGGCCAGGCCTCGTGTTCGCGGCCATGGCGGCCGTCGTGACGGTGACGGTGTCCGCGTCCGCCGCGCTGGCCATCGCCCCAGACCCCGCCTCCCGCATGACCACCAGCTGTTACAACAGCAACGACAGGCAACGCGCCGTGGATGTTCAGAAAGAAGGCACCTGCAACGCCGGCCAGATCGAGCTGACCGCAACAAACTCCATCATGCGGTGGGGGTCAGGCACGGTCCGGCCGATGTCCCGCGTCGGTGGGGTGGCCGTTGTGGCACTGCTTCAGCCGGGCGACAGACTTCCGGCCGGGATCTGGAGCGTCACGGCCACCGTTCTGATCGCCCACAGTCTTGAGGTGAAGTCCTTCCGGTGCTGGATACGGACCGCTGGTACCAAGGCACAAATCGGTGGACAACTGCAGGACTGGGGCGGCGCGGGTGGCTGGCATCGGACAATGACCATCCCAGGCCTCGTCGACTTGGCCCAACCGGACTGGATTGACATCTACTGTTCACACGATTACGACATGCCGACAAACGGTGGCGTAGTGCAAATCGAACACGTCGAGGTCTTCGCACAAAAGATCACAGTTTAGCCCGATCACGGACCGGCGCCGCTGCCAGCGAGGCAGCTCGCGCCGGTCCAGAGAACACCACCACTCGTGGACGAACGCACCCTTCTGGGCGATAACAGTGCGTCTTGGTACGCAGTCCGAACTTGTCTGGGCTCGTGGATCCTTGAGGGCTTGCGGTCGGACGATCGTACCTCGTCGGCGCGATGTGGTGAGGTTTCTGTGCTCGGCAGTTGGGTACACAGGACGACGTACCGCACATCCCTCTCTTCCGTGGAGCCAGAAGTGTTGATATTAGGTCTAGTCCTGCTGCTGATCGGATGGCTGACGGGCATCGGCATCCTGACCACGATAGGCATAATCCTGCTCGTCGTCGGCGCCGTTCTCATGCTGCTCGGCTCGGTCAACCGGCCGGTATTCGGCCGCCGATACTGGTATTAGCTGCAGGTTTTGAGGACCAGGCGAGCTGGGTCCAGGCTTGCGCTGGCGCACGCGGCCAGACGAGCCGGTCGACTTGATCGCGGGTCAGACCCGTCATAGTCGCGACCCCGCGACGGCCGGTCGGCGAAGATTTCTCGTGGTCACAGACCAGGAGGTCTCCCCGAACACGGCCGTCGCGTCCAATGAGGACTGTAGGTGTGAGCGAACCGTCGCATCCAAGGGCATCGGTCAACATCGCCTGAATAGCGCCCTTAACTTGAGTCCGCATTTCATTTCCTCTTTCTTTCGTCCGACAGGGCAATGGCGGGAACGTTCAGACGCTGTAGTCGAAGATCCAGAATCGGCTTGGTGTACCGGCCATGCCTGCGGAGGTGACGGCAGCGACGCGCCAGCGCCCAGTGTTCGCACCGATCCGGTGATCGTGGAAGGTCGCGCCGATCGGGACGATAGGGGCTCGTGGACGCCAAACGCCTCGGTGCACTCTCGTAGGGCCAGCAGCTGACCACGTTCTGCAGACCCGCCGCACCGCATGCGACTCGCGGTCGCCGTCCTGGAGGGGCCGGCACGGCTTCAGGATCAGCAGAGGCATGCTGTTAGCGGCGTGAGTTTCGGAGATGAAGACCTTCCCCTCTGGCGGGCGGCATACGAGCGGCGGGGCGCGGCCGCACCGAACGTGTACCTGCCTCGCGCCAGCATGTTTAGCAGCATCCCCAGCCTTCGCGAAATGGCTTGACGAGCCACTCTCATCGATCAAGACTACTGGTCATGGTGTAAACCTCCGGACCGCGCTGAAGACGTCCGTGCCCGCTCGATGAGCGCGCTCACGTACATCCGTGATGCGTGCCGCACGGGGCGTCCCTTCTTGTGCGCATTCTGCGTGCGCATCCCAGCGGGTCGCCGGCGAGTGCGCCGGCTCTGTCCACAATCGACGGTTCGGAGGAATGGTTTTGTTGGCGCATCTTGTCGCCGACCGCATCGCGCTGCTCAAAAGGCTGCGATCGGTCGGTCCCGGGCTGCTGTCCGGGCTTGTCTTGTTGACCGTCGCGGGCGGCCTGATACCGGCGGCCACCGCATTGACGTTCGCAGCGTTGGTCGGCGGCGTCGCGCGGGACGTTGGCGTAGCGGGTGTCGCCACGACGGCCCTCCTGGCGTACCTGACGGTCCTGTTGCTCGGTCACCTGCTCGGCACGGTTCGCGAGCCGTTGTCCTACCTCGCGCAAATGCGCATCGACGGCGACCATCGGGCGCAGGTGTCCCGGTTGGCCGCGATGAGCGCGACGATCGGTGCGCTGGAACGGGCCGATGTGCAGGTGTTGATCCGCCAGGCGCGGGCCGACCCGGAAAGCTTCATGGATGGGACACCCGGCCCTGGCGCGCTCGCCCAGCTTGACGTGATCGGGCGGGTGATCGGGATCGTGGGCTCGAGCGCTGTCCTGGCCGCCTATGCGTGGTGGCCGGTCCCGCTTTTGGTGCTGTCGGCCGCCGCGCTGTACGGGCTGATTCAGCTGGAGGGCCGCGACTGGCGACGGGTGTGGCGGGGCGTGCTCATGCCCGGCATGCGTGCTGATGTCTGGGCGCAGGCGCTGGTCTCGCCGAGCGAGGGCAAGGAGATCCGGGTCTTCGGGCTCGCCGGCTGGGCGGTGGAACGGATTCAGCAGTACATGCGGGCGGCGTTCGATCCGATGTGGAGCGTTGGCCGCCAGGTGCTCGCCCGCCAGTGGTGGCAGGTCCCGCTGGTGTTCGGGCCGCTCTCGGTCGCCTATCTCGCGGTGACCGCGGACGCGGTCCGTGGCCAGGCGCCGGTGGCGATCGCGGCGGCCGTATTCGCCGCCGCGATGGGCATCTTCCCGGCGGACGCGCACCAGGCCCACCTGACGATCAACGCACTGACCTGTTTGCGGGCGTTCGACCGGCTGCGCGAGGAACTCCCTGAGGCGTCCACAGTGGGCAATGCCGTCGCCGGGCACGCGCCGCGGGCGGCCGCGCCACTGATCCGTTTCGAGGATGTCCGCTTCGCCTATCCCGGTACCGGCAGGCAGGTGCTCGACCACCTGGACCTGGAGATCCGGCCGGGCGAGCTGCTCGGCATCGTCGGTCTCAACGGCGCGGGCAAGTCGACGCTCATCAAGCTGCTCGCATCGCTGTACGAACCGACGTCCGGCCGGATCACCGCGGACGGCGTCGACGTGGCGGAAATCGGGCCTGTGGCCTGGCGCAGGCGGATCTCAATCGTGTTCCAGGACTTCGTGCGCTACCACCTGTCCGCCGCCGACAACGTCGTTCTGGGCAACGCCTTGGCGCCCCGGGACGAAGACGCGCTCGCCGCCGCGGCACGCGACGCCGGCCTCGACGAGGTGGTTGCCCGGCTGCCGCTTGGCTGGGACACCCCGCTGGCCAGGTCGCGTACCGGCGGGGTGGACCTGTCCGGCGGCCAGTGGCAGCAGGTCGTGCTGGCCCGCGCGCTCTATTCGGTGCGTACCGGCGCGCAGGTGCTCGTGCTCGACGAGCCCACCGCGCACCTGGACGTGCGCACCGAATTCGACGTGTTCGGGCGGCTGGCCGCGCACAAGGGCGACGCCACCGTGGTCCTGATCTCCCACCGGCTGTCCACGGTGCGCCAAGCCGACCGCATCGTGCTGCTCAGCGACGGCCGGATCGCCGAGGCGGGCAGTCACGAAGAGCTGATGGCGCTGGGCGGGCAATACGCGGCGATGTTCACGATCCAGGCCGAGCGGTTCAACCGCGGTTATGACGACCGTATCGAGGAAGAGGAGTTGTGGTGACCACCCGGCGGTACCTCACACTACTGGCCGAGCTGGTACGACTGTCGTGGCGCCGCTACCCGTACGCAACGGCAGGCGTGATAGCGGCGACGGTCGCGTCCACGGCGATGACCCCAGCCCTGGCACTCGCACTGCGCGAGGCGATCGACGGCATCGCGGGCGGCGACCGGCGCGCCGCGATCCTCGGTGCGCTCGGCGCCGCGCTGGTGTTCGCCCTGGATCGGTACTTGCGCGATGCCGGTGGGGTTCTGGAAAAGGTGATCGCGGACCAGTTCAGTGCGGTGCATTTGCGCCGGCAGGTTGATCAGGCGCTGGCCGGACTGGAAGGGCTCGACCACCTCGAACGCACCGATCTGTTGGACCGCGTGACGGCGGTACAGGACGCCGGTCACCAGCTCGGCCACGCCCCGTGGCAGGCGATCCGCGCCGTCTGCCACGCGGTGAAGCTCGGGCTGCTCCTGCTTCTGCTCGGTGCCACGGTCAACCCCTGGCTGCTCATCCTGCTCGCCTTCGCCGCCGCGCCGCTGCGGCTCGACCAGTACGGCCAGCGGGCGGTGAGCCGGGCCGACGTCGACACCGCGGAGGACTTCCGGATACAGCGCCACCTGTTCAACATGGCGACCGGACCGGCCGGCGGCAAGGAGATCCGGGTGGCCGGGGCCGGACTCGAGATCGCTCGCCGGCAACGGCAGGCGTGGGAGAAAGCGATCCGCGGTCGCTACCGTGCCAGGGTCCGGGCCGCGGCCTGGCGGCTGACCGGATGGACCATCTTCACGCTGGGGTTCGGCGCCGGCCTCGCCCTGGTCGTGTACCGCACCGCGCGCGGCGAGGGAACCCTGGGCGACCTCGTGCTCGCGATCACCGTGGCGGTGACGTTGCGCGACGCTTTGCAGGACACGCTTTTCGGTGTGAACGTGGCGATGGGCGGACGTACCGGAGCCGAGTCCCTGCTGTGGCTGCGTGACTACGCCCGTGGCGGGGCCCGGCAGACCGCGACACTGCCGCCCCCGGCCGCACTGCGCGACGGCATCACCTTCGAACAGGTCAGTTTCACCTATAGCGGTACCGAACGGCCCGCACTCGACCGGGTCAGCTGCCACCTGCCCGCCGGCTCCGTCGTGGCAGTCGTGGGAGAATACGGCTCGGGCAAGACGACCCTGGTCAAGCTGCTCGCCAAGTTCTACGCCCCGGACACGGGCCGCATCCGCGTCGATGGCATCGATCTCGCCGAGCTCGCCACCGATGCATGGCGCGCCCGCTCCAGCGCCGCGTTTCAGGACTTCGGCCGGTTTCACATCCGCTTCGGCGACGCCGTCGGCATCGGCGATCTGCCGCATGTCGACGACGACGCCCGTGTGCTCGACGCGGTGCGCGCGGCCGACGCCACACCGCTGGTCGAACGCCTCCACAATGGACTCGACACTCAACTCGGTCGCCGCTTCGATGGCGTGGAACTCTCAGAAGGCCAATGGCAGAAGACCGCGCTCGCCCGCGCGTCCATGCGCGCGGAGCCGCTGCTGTTCGTGCTCGACGAGCCCACCGCGTCGCTGGACGCACCGAGCGAGCACGCCATCTTCGAGCGATACATGGCTCGCGCACGCGAACTCGCCGGCCGCACCGGTGCGATCACCGTGGTCGTCTCCCACCGGTTCTCGACGGTCACCGGCGCCGACCGCATCCTCGTACTGGATCGGGGCCGCCTGGTCGAGCAGGGCACCCATCAGGAGCTCCTCGCCGCCGACGGACGCTACGCCGACCTGTACACCATCCAGGCCACGGCTTACGCGACGGTGTCAGAGGGCATCGGGAAACCTGTTGGCGGCAGCGCTGGCTAGAGCCTGGCCTTGAGCGCACCCCCGGACTGTGCGGCGTGGGTGAGTTCTTCGGGTGGTCCGGTGATGGGTGGGTGAGGGCGCGTGCAGTGATCTGCCCTGGCGGGGTTGCTTCGTCCGCTGGGCGGTGTCCCTCCCCGATGCTCCGGTCCATGGCGAACTCGGTGCCGGGCGCTTGCTCTGTGGAGTGATCTGTCTCACGCCTGTCACAGCGGCTGGGCATGTGGTGTCTTGTGCCCGAACACCTGGATACGAAGGAGACACCATGACCGGGAACACTCATGTGGTCGTTATCGGCGGCGGATACGCCGGCATCATGGCGGCCAATCGTCTGACACAGCGCGATGACGTGACGGTGACCCTGATCAACCCGCGCCCGAGTTTCGTCGAGCGGATCCGCCTGCACCAGTTGGTGGGCGGAACCGACGACGCCGTTGTCGAGTATGGGGATTTACTGGCCGAGGGCATCCGGCTGGTCGTGGACACCGTGACCCTGATCGATGCGGCTGCGCGCACGGTGAGACCGGCGGCCGGCGAACCGCTTGGCTACGACTATCTGGTCTACGCGGTTGGCAGTGGCAGCGCCGGCCCGAGCGTGCCCGGCGCGGCCGAATTCGCCTATCCGGCCGCCAGTCTGGAGCAGGCGCAGCGGCTGCGGTCAGTCCTCGACGCCACACCGGAAACGGCCTTGGTGACGGTTGTCGGTGGCGGTCCGCTCGGTATCGAGACGGCTGCCGAGCTCGCGGAGCTTGGGCGTACCGTGACCCTGGTCTGCGGCGGGCAACTCGGCCCGTACTTGCACCCATGGGGCCGGCGCTCGGTGGCCAAAGGGTTGTCCAAGCTAGGTGTGACCGTGATCGACGGCCCGGGTGCGAATGTGACCACGGTGAAACGCGATGCGGTGCAGCTCAGCGACGGCCGCGAGCTCCCAAGCAGGGTGACGATCTGGACAGCCGGCTTCGGCGTTCCAGACCTGGCCGTGCGCAGCGGGCTGAGGACCGACGCCTTGGGCCGCCTGCTCACCGACGAGACGCTGACCAGCGTCGACGACGACCACATCGTCGCCGCTGGGGATTCGGCGGCCCCTTCGGGCCTGCCGTTGCGGATGAGCTGCCAGGCGGCGCTTCCACTGGGCTCGCACGCCGCCGACACTGTGCTCAGCCGGATAGCCGGTCAACAACCTGCGAATTTCAGCAAGGGGATCGCCGCCATGTGCGTCAGCCTGGGGCGCCGGGCTGGTGTCTTTCAGCTCGCCCACCGCGACGACACCGCGATGTGGCTTCATCTGACCGGCCGGCTTGGCGCGAAAGTCAAGGAAGCTGCTTGCAAGAGCCCCATCACGCAGCTGGCGGACGAGGCACGCAAACCCGGTTCGCACACCTGGCCGGTCAAGGATGCCAAGCGCCAGCAGCGGCTCCAGGCCAAGCACGGCGGTGCGCTCGCCCCCCGCTGACGGGCACTGCCGACCGCGCCAATCCGGTTGCCGGAATCGAACGGCTAGGAACCAAAAAGATCTTACGGTGGATTCACGCTCGAATGCTTTCGACAACCTGGGCCGGTCACGAAGGAGGGTTTCGCCACATGAACGACCGCGCCATTGACCCGGCGACAGAAACCTTCGTGGCTCACCGCAATCTGCTTTTCACCGTTGCCTACGAGATGCTCGGATCGGCGGCTGACGCCGAAGACGTCCTGCAGGAAACCTGGCTGCGGTGGGTCAAGGTCGACCTGGCGCAGGTGCGTGACCAGCGTGCCTACCTGGTCCGGATCACGACCCGGCAGTCACTCAACCGGCTGCGCACCATGAAGCGCCGCAAGGAGGCGTATATCGGCTCCTGGCTGCCTGAGCCGCTGCTCACCACGCCGGATGTAGCCGACGATGACGAACTCGCCGAAAGCATGTCGATCGCGCTGATGCTCGTCCTCGAGACGCTGTCGCCGACAGAGCGTGCCGTCTTCGTGCTGCGCGAGGCCTTCGACGTCAGCTACGACGAAATCTCGGCCGCCGTCGGCAAAAGCCCTGCGGCCGTCCGCCAGATCGCGCACCGCGCCCGCCTGCACGTTGATGCCCGGCGGCCCCGCGAAGTGGTCCCCCCAGGCCAGACCCGGGCGGCGCTGGCGTCGATGCAGCATGCGCTCGAAACCGGAGACCTGCAAGGTCTCCTCGACGTGCTCGCCCCTGATGTTGTCCTCGTAGCCGACGGCGGCGGAGTCAAACAGGCCGCGCTGCGGCCCGTCACCGGTGCCGAGAAAGTGGTCCGCATGGTCGTCGGCGGTCTCGGCAAGAACGAAAGTGCGCTCACCTGTGAACCCACCGTGGTCAACGGCAACCCGGCACTCGTCGTACGCCTGGACGGCGAACTCGACGGCATCATGGCGGTCCGCGTCGAGGGCGCCCGCATCACCGGCCTCTACTACGTCCGCAACCCGGAGAAACTGACCCGCGTCGAGTCCGAAACCTCGCTCACCCTGCGATAAACACCGCACCGTAGCTATTTATTTGAAGGAGTCGATATGCTCACTCGGGCCCCTCGGTGCAGGGCTGTGCCTGGCCAGCAGAGGTCATCCTCGGCCTGACCCACCGCCAAGCGACAGGATGGGCCATCAGCAGACCGGGCAGCCCGCCATCACAGCCCCTACCGTCGTTAGCCCTTGCCCCGACAACGAATACACACCGTAGACGCCGAGATCCGCGGAGAGGCGCTGGCCCCGCACGACGCCATGGTCGCGTTCAACGGTGGGCGGCCACTCACGTGTCTGGCCTGAGGTCAGTGTCAGCCCGGTGCGGCGACGGCCGCCAGCGTCGTTGAGAACGGCGGTACCCCTCCCGGCGTACCTTGCCGTGAACTGGGCTGACCGCAAGTTCAGGGCCTGCGATGACGGGTGAGGGTTCATATGCTGACAGGTTGGGTGCACGTCAAACATGAGAACGGATAGCCGGGCGGGCGCTGATGCGCCCGCCCGGTCTGCTGTCGCGAACTCACTTGACTGCAGCGACAGCATGAGGTTCCTGTTGGCTGCGTCCAGCTCGTTGAGTTGCTTGGCGTAGGTCGCAGCCACTGCTTCGTGGCCCGACCGGACCGCCTCGTCGACCGGGCCCAGTGAAGCCGGACTTCGCCCGCCGTCTCGAATGCGGATCAGAAATCTCGTTCAGATTCTGAACCATCCGGTCCATGGCGAAGCGTAGGGCTGCGTGTGGCGATTACACCAGAGATTGGCGTCGCCACCTCTGGCGCAGACACCGAGCGTGCCGTTGATGATGACCGTTGTCGGCTCGCTGTAGAGCTTTCCGCCGATGGATGTCCAATAGTACCAAGGCCCTGAGTTGGGTGCACTTTGCCAGGTGGTGTACATCTCGTTATTGCGGCCTACGGCGAACACTTCGACTTTGCAGTCACCGTTGCGGCCTACGTCGAGGTTGCCGTAGAGGAACCCGCCACCGAGTGAGTTCCAATTACTCCAGCTACCGCCGGGGCTGAGCTGCCAGCGATGCTCTGAGGAGTTACCGTCGCTGATCCTGAAGTCCTCGTATCGGCCGTCACAGTTTTGGATTCTGGTAATCGGCCCGGCATCGATCGTTTTGTCGCCGATCTTGCTGGCCAAGATGATGCCTTGACCCTTATCGGCTTGGTCAGCGACGGCTGGAGTGGACGGCCCACCAGCCAGTGCGGTGAAGAGCGTGGCCGTGACCGCCAACGCCCGTAACACATTCATGCATGACCTCCTTCGTATCGAAGCTCTTGATGTTGTGAAGACACTTCCGCCGGCTATTTGCGGGCGGTGTCATCCGGTTCAGGTTCGCGCGACCGACGCGTTACGGACGAGAGGTCCGGTGGCGCGGGACTGTCCCGGTCCGCTTTTGGGAGTCACGCAGCACGGTGGCCGCGATCCTGAGCCGGGATGCGTTACCCCGGAAAGGATTTCGTGGTCGCGCTGGTGCGTACCCGCGGAGGCGATCGAGATGAGGTGGACCGGTGGGTGACTGTCAGGTGCTGAGGGGTGCAAAAGCTATTCGGAGCCGGGTGGGGAGAGCACCGCTCGCACCCGGTTTTCCAGCAGCACCAGGCCCGCCTCGCGGGCCATTGCCAGCGCCCGCCTCGCGTGCTCGGGCGACTCCCCCGCCTGGGTCAGCCCGGCCAGCGCGAGTATCTCGGCCCGCCGGTACCGGATGGTGTGCGCGAGATCCCTTGCCTGCGTGTAATAGTCGATCGCGAGCGCGGTCTCGCCGAGGCGCCGGGCCACATGCCCCAGGACGTTGAGCGCGTCCACCTCGATCCGTGGCTGGTTCATCTCCCGCAACGTGCGCAAGGACTCCTCCGCGATCCGCCTGGCCTCGGTGTGCCGGCCGGAATCGGTGTGCACCTCCGCCACCCCGATCATCGAGGCGGCCTCGTAAAGGCGGGCGCCGAGCGTGCGGCTCAGCGCGGCCGCCGCGGCGAAGTGGGCCCCGGCGGTCTCCAGCTCACCGAGCTCCCGGTGGACTTCGCCGAGGTTGTCGACCGCCATCTTCTCGGAAAACGGCAGTCCCGCCTGGCGCGCGGCGGCGGCCGCCCCCGCGAACTGGTCGCGGGCCTGCAACAGCTCGCCCCGCTCGAGCGAGACGATGCCGAGGCCGCCGAGGATGCGGGCCAGGTTGGCCGGCGCGGTCTCGGGATTCCGCAGCGCGATGGCATGGGCCTGGCTGAGCCGTTCGGAGGCCTCGGCCAGCTGGCCGAGTTCGAGATGGGTGAGCGCGAGGTTGTGCAGCATCCGCATCTCGGTCTCGTCGCCGGCCAGTGCGGCGTCGGGCAGGGCCGCCGACATCTCGCGGCAGGCGTCGTCGAACCGGCCAACGTTCAGCCACAGGGTGCCGCGGCTCAGGCGCAGCCGTGCGGACATCGCCGGGTCGCCGGACGCCGCCTCGAGCGCGGCGTCCACGGCCGTGCCCCACGCGTCGACGTGGTTGCGGTTGCGCAGATCCGGCTGGATCGCCTCGAAGAGGCGCAATGCCATGGGCGCCAGGCCGTCCGCGGCGGCCGCGCGGATCAGCGCGACAAGGTTGTCGCGCTCGGCGTCGAACCACCGCATCGCCTCTTCCTGGGTGTCAAACGCCTGCCCCGCTTCGCCGCCCGTGCCGAAACCGAGGACAGCTCCGGCCGCCAATGCCGTTTGCAGGTACCAGTCGAGCAACCGCTGGCGTGCCAGGCGGCGGCTCTCCTGGGGCTCATCGGACTCGAGCCGGTCGACCGCGTACAACCGGATGAGATCGTGCAGCTGGAAGCGCCCGGCGGTGTGCTCGGTGATCAGGCTGGCGGCGGTCAGCGCGGCAAGTCGTGACCGCGCCTGCGAGCCATCGACTCCGTAGAGCGCGGCGACCGACGCCGCTCCGAAGTCCATTGCCGGGTACACGCCCAGCAACCGGAACGCACGCCGCTCGGCTTCCGCCAGTGAAGCGTACGAAAGGTCGAACGCCGACCGCACCCCGACCGTGGGCTCGCCCACCGCCGCCAGCCGGGCCAGCCGGTCGCGCCCGCGCAGTTCGTCCGCGTACTCCGCGACTGTCGCGTGCGGACGCGCGGTCAGGTTGACCATCGCGATCCGCAGGGCCAGCGGTAGCCCGCCGCACAGTGCGATCAGTTCGGCGACGGCGGCCGGTTCGGCGCGCGCCCGGTCGGGCCCGAGCAGTGAGGCCACGAGCGCGTGCGCGTCGGCGGGGTCGAGCACGCCGGGCGTATGCGTCCGGACACCGGCGAGCGCCGCGAGCCCGCTGAGCGTCGCCCGGCTGGTGATCAGCACGGCGCAGCCGGGCGTGCCGGGCAGCAGCGGCAGCACCTGCGCGGCGCCCGCGGCGTCGTCGAGCACCAG
>NZ_QJUG01000360.1 GCF_003426775.1 Allorhizocola rhizosphaerae
TAACTCTGTTCAGGCGAGGCCGTCCGCTCTTGCGCGGTTGAGGTTGGGCGTGATGCGGTCCTTGGGTCGTGCGGTAACTCTGTTCAGGCGAAGCCGTCCGCTCTTGCGCGGTTGAGGTCGGGCGTGATGCGGTCCTTGGGTCGTGCGGTAACTCTGTTCAGGCGAAGCCGTCCGCTCTTGCGCGGTTGAGGTTGGGCGCGGAGCGATCCGACCTCAACCGCTGCGGAAAACACTGAACGTCCACTAAGTGGGAACGAACTAACGCTATCTGGACCTGAACGATAGTTTTGTTGACGCAGCCGCCAATCGTGGGGTCCACCGACCTCGGGCGCGCGCAAGCCCGGACGATCTCTCGGGATGGCAAAAACGCAGGCGATGTTTGAGAAGGTTCCTTTGCCATGCCCACCAACACCAAGAAGCCGCAACCGCCCCAGCCCACCCAGGAGGAGCTGGAGCAGGCCCGCCGCGCCGTGCAGATGTCCATGGACACCCGCCAATAGCGCCTAATCCACGACCATCCCCAAGAGCAATAGATAGTAGATCGCGACGGCGACCGCCAGCGAGATGAGCCAGGCCAGCACGGCCGTGGTCCAGGGGAAGCGGGCGGTGATCCGGGAACGGTTCTGCCACCACTCCCACCGCGCCGCGGCCCACTGCCTGAACCGGTTGCGCCGCAGGGACTGCTCGATCTCCCACGACAGCGTGGTGCGCTCCGGCGGCTGAGGGTCGCGCATCCATTCGGGGAGCCGGCTCATGGGCCCGATTATGGGGCACCGGCCGCCACCTGTCAGGCTTGGTGCTCGTGAGCTCTCCCGATGGACTTCTCGTCGTCGACAAGCCGGCGGGCATGACGTCGCACGACGTCGTCGCCCGTGCCCGGCGCACGCTGGGCACCCGCAAGGTGGGGCATGCCGGCACGCTGGACCCGATGGCGACCGGCGTGCTGATCCTCGGCGTCGGCCGGGCCACCCGCCTGCTGACCTACGTGGTCGGGACGGACAAGGTCTATCGCGCCACCATCCGGCTCGGCCAATCGACGATCACCGATGATGCGGAGGGCGAGGTCACCTTCGAAAAGGCGGCCGGCGACGTCACGGGCATCGAGTCGGCACTGGCCGGGATGACCGGCGAGATGGATCAGGTACCCAGCGCGGTGAGCGCGATCAAGATCAAGGGCGTGCGGTCCTATCACCGCGTGCGCCAGGGTGAGCAGGTCGAGCTGCCCGCGCGCCGGGTGCACATCAGGCGCATAGACGTCCTCGCGATAAGGCGCGAGACCGATGTTACGGACGTCGATGTCGAGGTCGAGTGTTCGTCGGGCACCTATATCCGGGCCATCGCGCGTGATCTCGGGGCCGCGCTGGACGTCGGCGGCCATCTGACCGCCCTGCGCCGCACGCGAGTGGGCAACTTCACCATCGACGAGGCTTCCGACGACCTGATACCCGTCAGCGCTGCCTTGGAAAGGCTCATGCCGCTCAGACATATAGATGCCGACCAGGCCCGTGTCGTAGCCCACGGAGGACCACTGCCGCCGGTCGGGCAACCCGGGCCGTACGGTGTGGTGGGGCCCGACGGGGCCGTGCTCGCCGTGTTCAGCGAGCGCGACGGCCGGGCCAGGCCGGAGATCGTGCTCGTGGGAGGAAGCTGATGCAGCGCTGGCGGGGATACGAGGCGGCGCCGTCCGGGTGGGGCCGCTCGGTAGTGACCATCGGAACCTTCGACGGCGTCCACATGGGACACCAGGCCACGATCGGGCACGCCGTCGAGCGCGCCAAGGAGATGGAGCTGCCCAGCCTCGTGCTCACGTTCGACCCCCATCCGTCGGAGGTGGTGCGGCCGGGCTCGCATCCGGCCGTGCTCACCAGCCCCTCGCGCAAGGCCGAGCTGATCTCCGGGCTGGGCGTCGACGTACTGTGCGTGCAGCCGTTCACGCTCGACTTCTCCCGCATGAGCGCCGAGCAGTTCGTGCACGACCTGCTGGTCGAGCACCTGCACGCGGCCCTGGTCGTCGTCGGGGAGAACTTCCGGTTCGGGCATCGGGCGGCCGGTGACGTGCCGTTGCTGACCAGGCTCGGGCGCACGTTCGGGTTCGCGGTCGAGCCGGCCCCGCTGGTGAGCGGCGACGGGATGGTCTATTCGTCGACCTATGTGCGGGCGTGTGTGGACGCGGGCGACGTGGAAACGGCGGCCCGGGTGCTCGGGCGGCCGCACCGGATCGAGGGCGTGGTGGTGCGGGGCGACCAGCGGGGGCGGCAGCTCGGATTCCCGACGGCCAACCTGCTCACCGCACGCTTCACCGCGATACCGGCCGATGGGGTTTATGCGGCCTGGCTGGCTCGGGGCGGGCAGCGGCTCCCGGCGGCCGTGTCGATCGGCACGAACCCCACCTTCGCCGGGCAGGAGCGCCGGGTCGAGGCCTATGTGCTCGACTTCGACGGCGATCTCTACGGTGAGCGGCTGGCGCTCGATTTCGTGGCGCGGCTGCGCGCGATGGAGAAGTTCGATGGTCTTGATCAGCTTGTAGCCGCCATCGCTGATGACGTCGCGCGCACGAGACAAATTCTCGGCTGATAGCCTTAATAGCGGTTACGCCTCGTTCACCTGCACGACGCCGCGGGCACGAGGCTTTGGCAAACCCACAGTTAGGGAGAATATGGCGCTCGAAGCGGCAGTCAAGGAAAAGATCATCAAGGAGTTCGGCGCCACCGAGGGCGACACCGGTTCGCCCGAGGTTCAGGTGGCGCTGCTCACTCAGCGGATCAAGGACTTGACCGAGCACTTGAAGGTCCACAAGCACGACCACCACAGCCGTCGTGGTCTGCTGTTGCTGGTCGGTCAGCGCAAGCGGCTGCTGGCCTACCTTCAGAAGATTGACATCCAGCGCTACCGGTCGCTCCTGGAGCGGCTCGGCCTGCGCCGGTGACATCAAGGGTCACCCCTCTAGCCAGAAGGGTGGCCCTTTTACAAAAGGCAAGGCGCTTCGAGCGGCCCCGTCGGTCCTCGGTAGTGGTGTCCGGAGGGATTCCCCCGGACGCTTCGATCGAAGACCGGCACAAGGAAAGGCTCCCTCGTTGCGCCACGACGAGAAGGAGCAGGAAGCTCACATGACCGAGACGACACTCGGCGAACAAACCAGCACAGCGGTGATCGACAACGGCGCGTTCGGCACGCGCGAGATCACCTTCTCCACCGGACGCCTGGCCCGCCAGGCCGCCGGTTCGGTGGTCGCCAGCCTGGGCGACACCGTGGTCCTTTCGACCACCACCGCGAGCAAGCAGCCCAAGGAGCAGTTCGACTTCTTCCCGCTGACCGTCGACGTGGAGGAGCGGATGTATGCGGCGGGCCGGATCCCCGGCTCGTTCTTCCGCCGCGAGGGTCGGCCCAGCGAGGACGCCACGCTCATCTGCCGCCTGATCGACCGTCCGCTGCGCCCGTCGTTCGTGAAGGGGCTGCGCAACGAGGTTCAGGTGATCGAGACGGTGCTCGCGCTCGACCCGGCCCACCCGTATGACGTGGTCGCGATCAACGCGGCGAGCATGTCCACCAAGCTTTCCGGGCTGCCGTTCAGCGGGCCGATCGGCGCGACGCGGGTGGCCCACATCGACGGCCAGTGGGTGGCCTTTCCGACTCACGACGAGCTGGAGCGGGCCACCTTCGACATGGTGGTCGCCGGGCGGGTGCTGCCCGACGGCGACGTGGCCGTGATGATGGTCGAGGCCGAGGCGACCGAGCACACGTTCAAGCTGATCGAGGGTGGGGCGACCGCGCCGACCGAGGAGGTCGTGGCCAGCGGTCTGGAGGCCGCCAAGGGCGCGATCCGCGAGCTGTGCCGGGCACAGAGCGAGCTGGCCGAGATCGCCGCGAAGCCGGTGGCCGAGTTCCCGATCTTCCTTGACTACTCCGACGACGTCTACGCCGCGGTCAAGAGCGCGGCGGCGGGCGAGATCGCCGAGGCGCTGAAGATCGCTGGCAAGGCGGAGCGCGAGGAGGCGCTCGACCTGATCAAAGAGAAGGTGCTTGAGCAGCTCGCGCCTGAGTTCGAGGGGCGCGAAAAGGAGATCCCGGCGGCCTACCGCTCGGTGACCAAGCAGGAGGTCCGCAGCCGGGTGCTGCGCGACGGCGTGCGCATCGACGGGCGGGGACTGCGTGACATCCGCGACCTGACCGCCGAGGTGGGTGTGCTCCCGCGGGTGCACGGCTCGGCCATCTTCGAGCGCGGCGAGACCCAGATCATGGGCGTGACCACGCTCAACATGCTGCGCATGGAGCAGGCGCTGGACACGCTCTCGCCGGCCAAGACCAAGCGCTACATGCACAACTACAACTTCCCGCCGTACTCGACCGGCGAGACCGGCCGGGTGGGCTCGCCCAAGCGGCGCGAGATCGGCCACGGCGCGCTCGCCGAGCGGGCCCTGATTCCGGTCCTCCCGGCGCGCGGCGAGTTCCCCTACGCGATCCGTCAGGTGTCGGAGGCGTTGGGCTCCAACGGGTCCACGTCGATGGGCTCGGTGTGCGCGTCGACGCTGTCGCTGCTTTCCGCCGGTGTGCCGCTGAAGGCGCCGGTGGCGGGCATCGCGATGGGTCTGATCTCCGACGAGGTCGACGGCAAGACGCAATATGTGACGCTCACCGACATCCTCGGCGCCGAGGACGCGTTCGGCGACATGGACTTCAAGGTGGCCGGCACGTCGGAGTTCGTGACCGCGCTGCAGCTGGACACCAAGCTCGACGGCATCCCATCGGACGTGCTGGCGGGTGCGCTGGAGCAGGCATACGAGGCGCGCCAGACCATCCTCGGCGTCATGGCGCAGGCCATCGCGTCCCCGGGTGAGATGAGTGAGTACGCGCCGCGCGTCACGATGGTCAAGATCCCGGTTGACAAGATCGGCATGGTGATCGGCCCGAAGGGCCAGACCATCAACGCGATCCAGGACGAGACCGGCGCCGAGATCTCGATTGAGGACGACGGCACGATCTATGTCGGCGCCACCGACGGCCCGTCCGCACAGGCGGCGGTCGACCGGATCAACGCCATCGCCAACCCGACCATGCCCAAGGTGGGCGACCGCTTCCTCGGCACGGTGGTCAAGACCGCCGCGTTCGGCGCGTTCGTCTCACTGACCCCGGGCAAGGATGGTCTGCTGCACATCTCCAAGGTGGGCGACGGCAAGCGGGTCGACAAGGTCGAGGACTTCCTCAACGTCGGCGACAAGGTCGAGGTCATGATCGCCGACGTGGACAATCGCGGCAAGATCTACCTGGACAAGATCGGCCCCGACGGCA
>NZ_QJUG01000361.1 GCF_003426775.1 Allorhizocola rhizosphaerae
GCTTGAATATGGCCAGCTCGGGCCGGGGCTGGGACGTCGCGCTCGGTGGGCGGGTCGGCCGCGGCCGACCGGCCGCCCATCGGCTCCTGCAGCACCTGCGACAGTGTGGCCAGCCAGGGCCCGGTTGGCGTGCGCAGCCCCCGCTCCCACCGGCTCACCTCGTTGCGGCTGACGGTGGGGACCCCGCTCGCCGCGCACAGCAGCTCGGCCAGGCGCCGCTGGCTCCACCCGTGACGGCGGCGCAGTGCGGCCAGGCGCAGGCCGAAGGACGTGTTGGACATCGCGTTGGACATGTCAGGGGCCCCCGCTCGTGTGGCGCTTGAAAGACCGGCGTTGACCCCAGGACGCCAAAGAAACTTATATCCCACAGCTACGACAGAAACCCGCCTCAACCATCCGTGTGCTCGTTGGCCGCGGGCGTCTCGCCTCGACCTCCCGCCATGGGTGCGCTGTGGTATCTGCCGTGGCCTCCGGCAAGGGCCTTCCCGTAACACTCCGCTTCGCTCCGCCGGCGAAGCCCGAAGCGGGCTTTCGCGCCCGCCAGGCCGGGCTTTCGCGCCCGCCAGGCCGGGCTTTCGCGCCCGCCAGGCCGGGTCGAGCGCCGCTGTCGGCCGGCCGGATAGAGTCGGCACCGTGACCGCACGCGCGCCCTCCACCATGCCGCCGCGTCCACGCATCAGTGACTTGCTGCGTTCGGGCCAGCCGACCTTCTCCTTCGAGTTCTTCCCACCGAAGACCCCCGAGGGCGAGCGACAGCTCTGGCTGGCCATCAGGGAGCTCGAACCGCTCCGCCCCGACTTCGTGTCGATCACCTACGGCGCGGGCGGCAGCACCCGCGACACCACCGTCGCGGTCACCGAGCGGATCGCCACCGAGACCACGCTGCTGCCCATGGCCCACCTGACCGCGGTCAACCACTCCGTGGCCGAGCTGCGCCACGTCATCGGCCGCTATTCCGACGCCGGAATCAGAAACATGCTTCTGGTCCGGGGTGATCCTCCCGGCGACCCGCAGGGCGAGTGGGTCAAACACCCCCAGGGCCTGCTGCACGCGGATGAGCTCGTGACCCTGGTCAAGGCGAGCGGCGACTACTGCGTGGCGGTGGCCGCGTTTCCGGAGACGCACCCGCGCTCGCCCGACTTCGACTCCGAGGTGCACTACTTCGTGCGCAAGTGCCGCGCCGGCGCCGACTTCGCGATCACGCAGTTCTTCTTCAACTGGGAAGACTGGGCCCGCCTGCGCGACGCGGTCGCCGCGCAGGGGTGCGACGTGCCCATCATCCCGGGTGTGATGCCCGTGACCAACGTGAGCCAGATCGAGCGGATGGCCCAGCTGTCGGGCGCGCAGTTCCCGCCCCAGCTGGCCGAGCGGCTGCGCGCGGTCGCCGACGACCCGTTGGCCGTGCGCGCCATCGGGGTCGAGGTCGCCACCGAATTCAGCGCCCGCCTGCTCGCCGAGGGCGCGCCGGGGCTGCACTTCATCACGCTCAACCGGTCCACCGCAACCCGCGAGGTGTGGCAGCAGTTGAGAGTGGCATCAACAGCATCGCTCTGACTTGGGACGAGTTCGTCGTGGCCTGGGCACGCGCCTACGACGGCTACGAACTGACGCACGCTCCACAGTGGCGAAGAAGCGTGATGCGCGGGATACACCGGCTCGCCGTGGTCGGCGCCCGCGTCGGCGTCAAGCCGTCCGCCACATTGATCGTGTCGGCGGTGAGCTCATGTTTCGTGCCTCTGCTGACCTGGCAGGGCGGGGTGTGGCCGGTCGCGGCCGTGCTCGCGCTGGCGTTCGGGCTCGGCGCCGATCAGCTGACCGGGGCGCTGTGGGTGCTGTCGGGCGGCACCACCCGGCTGGGCTCGTTCTATCAGTCGCTGCTCGACCGGCTGGCCGAGGCGTGCTGGCTGATCGCGCTGGCCCTGTTCGGCACGCACCTCGCGGCGGTCATCACGTGCGCCGCGCTGGTGTGGGCGCACGAGTATGTGCGCGCCCGCGGCAACCTGGGCCGCACCGCCGTGGGCACGCTTGGCGATCGCTCGACCCGGGTCTGGCTGGTCATCGTCGGACTGCTGCTGGGCGCGGTCTCGGCCCAGTTGAGCCGGGACCTCGCGGCCGGCGTGGTGACCATGGTGGTGTTCGTCTGGGCCGCGTTCGCGCTCATCGGCGTGTGCCAGCTGATTGCCATCATCAGGAAGGTGCTGGCATAGGCATGATCGCGCGACTTGCCTGGCAAGCCGGGTGAGCGCGGGATTATCGGGCGACTCGCCAGGCAGGTCGCCCGATCAGCGTGGCAGGGGCAGGGGCCTGCCCAGGACGGCGAAGGGGCGCGGGTCGCCCGGAAACATCAGGTGCCGCGCCACATCCTGGAAGCCCGCGCGGCGATAGAGCCGCCACGCCCGTGACATCTGCTCGTCGGCCTCGGGAGTGGACAGCAGCACCGTCCTATCGCGAGTGAGCGACAGCAGCAGGCGTAGCTGCGCCGCGCCCAGGCCCCGCCCCTGCGCCGACGGGCGCACGTGCATCTCCACCAGCTCGAAACACGAGGTGAGCCAGCGCTGCCGCTCGTCCTCGGTGAGCGCGGCCCGCACCTGGTCGTGCCACCACTGCCCGGGAGCGGAATGGTAGCCGTAGCCGAACCCGAGCAGCCGCCCGTCGGTGTCGTCGAGCGTGGCCACGGCGTAGAAGTCGGGGCGGCGCAGGTGCGTGGCGATGTAACCCCGACGCACCTGCAGCGCCTGCTGCTCGTATGACATGGCCTCGCCGAACACCTCAAGGGCGTCGTCGATGCGGCGTGCCAGATCCTCCGGCGTCCACCGCACCAGCGTCATGCGACGTCCACCTCGGTCGCGCCGGTGATCGCGCGCAACTGCGCATAGCCGATCGGGAACACCGCCTGCGGGATGCCGCCCGCCGCCCAGATCACGTCGTATTGCGCGAGATCCCGGTCGAGCAGCGTGCGCACCGGCTTCGGGTGCCCGACCGGCGCGACCCCGCCGATGACCTGGCCCGTGTGCTCGCGCACGAACTCCGGCGTGGCGCGCTTGAGCTTGGGCACCCCGAGCTCGGCGGCGACCTTGGCCGTGTCGACCCGGTGCGCGCCCGATGTCAGGATCAGCAGTGGTTCGTCGTCGCCGATCTGGAAGATCAGCGAGTTGGCGATCTGTCCAACCTGGACACCCAGTGCCTGGGCCGCCGCGGCGGCGGTGTGCACGCCCTCGTCGAGCAGGACGATGCGGCTGTCGATGCCCGCCTCGTCAAGCCGCTGCTGGACTGCTGTCACGTTGGGGTGCTGGTTGTGCGGTGTCTCCCGCTGGATCGTGTTCGCCTCTGACATGCGGCCCATTCTGCCCGACGGAAACCCTTGCCGTCTCGGCCAATACGACGCCGAGCAGGAGCACCGTGCCGCCCGCGAGCTGGGCCGGGTTGAGCCGCTCGCCGATCGCGACCCACGCGACGGCCGAGGCCAGCACGGGCTCGGTCATGCCGATGATGCTCGCGCTGGTCGCCGGCAAGTGCCTTAAAGTACCGACGATGAGGAGGTACGGAATGATCGTTCCGAAGATCAGCAAGTACACCGCGAGCGCCCAGACCGGCACGCCGCGATCGGTGACGCCGGTGAGCGCCTGCCAGTCGGGCACCCCGCCCATGACGGCCCGGCTGGCGAACCCCGCGATGGCCGACACGCCGAACCCGAGGCCGGTCAGCGAGACCGAGTCGCGCTTGGTCACGCCGCGCGCGCCCATCAGGTAGTAAGCGGCCAGCAGCACGGCCGAGGCCAGGCCCGCCGCCACGCCGAGCCCGTCGAGCGTGAAGTTGCCCCACACCTCCGCGACGCAGGCCAGGCCTGCCAGGCTGAGCGCCAGGCCGGCCCAGAGACGGGCGCGCACGGGCTGGCGCTGCCCGAACCGGAACCACAGCGCGACGAACACGGGCGCGGTGAACTCGAACAGCAGGCCGATGCCGACCGGGAGCCGGGAGATCGCGGTGAAGTAGAGCATGGGCACGGCGAAGAAACCGGTGACGCCGTAGGCCAGTATGAGCGGGATGTCCTTGCGCGCCAAGCGGAATCGGCGAATGCCGGGGCTCAGCAGGGTACCGAGAAGAACAAGGCCGAGGCAGGCACCCAGGGCGCGGAAGGTGGCAAGGTCGCGGGGCTGGACGCCGGCCTGCAGGATCAGCTTCGAAACGGTGCCGTTGAGCGCGAAGAACGACGCGGCGGACACGACCATGACGACGCCAACGGCCGGGCGGGGACGAAACGACACGATCGACAGGTTATCTCGTGTCAGGAGCCGCTGAAAGAGTGCTCCTTACCGTGGATCGTCGTCTTTGTTGCAGGTCTGCTGGAGTCCGGCCAGAATCGTTGCACCGCAATCGATTTGGCGGGCGTGCGGCTCATTCGGCCTGGCCCGCGCGCGAGGGGGCGGGCCTTGACCGGAAGTCACTTTCGAACTAATGTTCTAGATAGTTCTTCGGACACCTGTTCGAGAGCGGCACAACAACTCCATAGTCTCCGGGGGGAGCGATTCGCGGCGCGACACCCGGAAGCGGTGCTCGCAACACCGCAAGTGCGACCGGCGAAGCTCGGGCTTCGAGGGTCACCTGACGGGACGTCACCCGCTGCCCACCGACCCCCGGGCAGCGGGTGACTACCGGCGACACATACGCAACCACCTCGCGAAGGAGCGTCCGATGAGCACTCGCACGAGCCGGCCAACGCGGCTCGGCGATCTCTGGTCACCTTCGCCGCAGGCCGCGATTCCAGCTGCGGGGCGTGCCCCGCAAACTCCACACACGGATGGCGGATGCTCATGGGTTCCAATGGTCACCGAGCTGGTGCACTGAGCGACATCTGGCGATGGTTGTTGGCCTCTGGTGGGGCGGGCTCCTCGTCGTCCGAGTCGGAGTGGTGCGCGGCTCCGGGCGCGGGCCCATGCCTAGGCGAGATCATCTTGAAATCGGGATTCGCCCATGCCGAAGTGTGGCGCTGGTGCACCGACCCCGATCGAAGGGAGGCTCCGGCATGACCGCCGCGGTCCTCGTTCCCTCGCACACGCTTCCCCACAGGACGCCGCTGGAGCTCTTGGCACTGGCCCGCCGGGGCCTGGCCGAGGCGCGCGGCACCGATGCCTACGCGCAGAGCTACGCCGCGGCCCACCT
>NZ_QJUG01000362.1 GCF_003426775.1 Allorhizocola rhizosphaerae
CGGGATGCCCAGGGCGGTCAGGCGCCGGCCCACCTCGCCGCGCGGCAGCCGGCGGCGGTGCGCATGCCACGCCTCGGCCACGTGATGCCCGACCGTCCACACCGGATCGCAGGCACCGTACGGGTCTTGGGCCACGTAACCCACCGCGGTGCCACGCAGCCGGCGCAACTGCCGGGACGTCGCCGTCGTCATGTCATGCCCACCGACCAGGATCTGCCCGGACACTCGCGTGCCGCGCGGCAACAGCCCGAGCACGGCACGCACCACAGTGGACTTGCCCGAGCCTGACTCGCCGGTCAGCGCCACGGCCTCACCGTCGGCGACCACAAGGTCAAGCGATCGCAAGGCGACCACACCGGTGGGGTACTCCACCGTGAGGTCCTCTACGAGCAACGCCGGCGTCACGGCGCCGCCGCCCGGTCGAGCCAGGCGTCGGCCAGCAGGGTGACCGCCGCGACGCTGAGCACGATCGCCGCGCCGGGTGCCAGCACAAGCCAGGGCGCAGTGGTGGCGTAGAGACGGTTCTCGGCGACAAGTTGCCCCCACTCGGCGGTGGGCGGCTGCACGCCGAGACCGACGAACGACAGCCCGGCCAGGCCCAGGATGGTCTCGCCCAGGCCGAGCGTGGCGACGGCGAGCACCGCGTGGGCCGTCGGCGGTACCACATGAAGACGGGCGGCTCGCCACCGGGACAAGCCAGCGAGGCGGGCCGCGGTGACATACGGGCGGCCCAGCCGCTCAGCGGCCCAGGCGCGGGCCAGCCGGGCAATCGGCGCCCAACCCGCGAGCACCATCGCGACCAGCAGGTTACGCAAGCCTGGACCGAGCACACCCACCACGGCCAGCGCCAGCAACAGGGTCGGCACCGCCAGCACCACGTCGATGAGCCGCGACAGCAGGGCGTCCACGACACCGCCGACCAGTGCCGCGGCCAGACCGACGAGCAACCCGACGACAACGCCGGCGACCCCGACCAGCAGGGCCCCACCGAGGGAGATGCGGGCCCCGGCGGCTACCCGTGCCAGCACATCCCGCCCAGCCGCATCCGTCCCAAGCAGATGCGCCCAACTCGGCTGGGCCAGCTTGTCGCCATACGCGGTGGCGTCCGGGTCGGGCGTGAAAGCCGGCACCATGAACGCCAGGAAGGCAAGCAGCGCAAGCAGAAACAGCCCGACGACCGCGCCCGCCGATCTCACGCCGCCTCCGGACGGGGATCGATCAGCCACGCCAGCATGTCCGTCAGCAGGCTGGTGGCCACGTAGCAGGCGACGCCGAACAGCACGAACCCTTGCACCACCGGCGCATCGCGCGCCTCGATCGCCTCGATGAGGTGCCGGCCCACGCCCGGCCAGGTGAACAGCGTCTCGATCACCACCGCTCCGGCCAGCAGCGATCCCATCGCCACACCGACCGCGGCCAGCAACGGCCGGGCCGCGTTCGGCAAGGCGTGCACGAACAGCAGGCGCAACCGACCGGACCCGCGCGCCGCGGCGGTCTCCAGAAACGGCGCGGTCGCTGCCTCGCCCAGCGCGGTGCGCAGCACCCGCGACCAATAGGCGGCGATGCCCAGGGCGAGCGGCACGGCCGGCAGCCACGCCGCCCGCCACGAGCCGTCGGACAGCACGCGGCCCACCCCCGCCCGTACCACCAGGATGTCCAGCAGCAGCGTGCCGACCAGGAAGCTCGGTGTCGCGGCCGCCACGAACGTGCCGACCCGCAGCAACCCATCCGGCCAGCGTCGCCGGCTCGCCGAGGCAAGCAGGGTCACCGGTATCGCGGCCAGCGCGGCGAGCACGCCGGTCGCCGCGACCAGGCGCCCGGTCGCCGGCAGCCGGTCGGCCAGCTCCGCGCGCACCGGCCGTCCGGTACGCCATGAGACGCCGAGGTCACCGCGGGCCACGCCGGCGTACCAGTCCATCAGCCTGCGATACACCGGTTGGTCGAGACCAAGCTCCCGTTGGGCCGCCTCGACTTGGGCCGGCAGCGGATCGTGAATGCCGGTAGCGGCGAGCACGCGCCGCGCCGGATCACCGGGCGCGAGCAGCTGCAGCGCCCAGACCAATGCGGCCGCACCGGCCACCGTCGCGACGGCGACGCCGAGCCGGGCAAGCAGACGGCGCACCACTCAGCCGGCCGCCGTGCGGGCGGTCAGGTGGTGCAGCACCGAAGATGGCACGTAACCGCGGAAGGCCGGGCCGACAACGGCTTTCGACGACCGGTGGGCCACCACGACCGTGTATCCGTGCGCAGCGATCTGCTCCTGCGCCCGGACCAGAAGCGGCCGGCGCGCGGCATCGTCCACAGTGGAGCCCACCGCAGTGACCAGCCGGTCCAACTCAGCATCGCTGACTGCGCCGAAGTTCTTCGCGCCGCGGGTGGTGAGAAAGTCGCGCAGTGGCGCTATCGGGTCATAGGTGTACCCGAGCGTGCCGTCGAACGACAGCCCGACATCCCAGCCGGATGGCCGCTTCATCGCCTCGTAGTTGCTGTCCACTTCGGATATTTGCACATCGAACCCGACCGGCTTGAGCTGCGCCTGCATCGCCACCGCGATGGTCTTGGTGTCTGGCTGCTGCGGGTACGTCAACAGAGCCACGGTTAGCCGCTGACCATCTTTTGCCCGTACCCCGTCGCCGCCCATCCGCCATCCGGCGGACTCCAGCAGATGCCCCGCCTCGGCCGCATCAGTGCGCTGTGCGGCCACGGCATATCCGGCCACCTGCGGGTACAGCCCGGTCGCCGTGGTGTAGAGGCCGTCCAGAACGTCCTCGGCGATCTGCCGATAGTCGACGCCCAGAGCGAACGCCCGCCGCACCGCCTCGTCTCGCATGGTCGCGGTACGGGTGTTGAAGATCGCCCGCAACTGCTGCAGTGGTTGGCGTGCGGCCACCGCGGTGGCACCCCCGCCGGGCTGGCGCACCAGCTCGGTGGGCGGATAGAGCGCCACATCGGCCTCGCCGTTGCGCACGGCCAGCACACGCGCCTGCCCGTCGGGCACGAACCGCACCCGCGCCTGAGCCAGGCCCACGTGGCCGCCCCAGTAGTCAGGGTCACGGGTGAGCGTCATCTCGTCCGCCGTGAGCGCGGTGACCTCGAACGGTCCGGTGTAGACACCCTTGCCGATCAGGGTCGCGGGATCGGTTCCGGGCGGCACCGCCGCCGGGTCGTAGACCACCGCGCCCTGCTCGTCGGCCAGCAGGTGAGGCAGGTTCGCCACCGGCGCGGTGGCGCGCAACGTCACCGTCCACTCGCCACCGACGGCCGTGGTCGCACCGGGCAGGTTGGCCGCCAGCAGCCCACTGCCGGCCAGAGCCCGGTCGAGCACCGCTTTGAGCGCCGCAGCGTCCAGCACGGCACCATGCTGAAACCGCACACCCCGACGCAGCGTCAGCGTCCACGTCACCGCGTCGGCCGTATCGAGCCGCTCCAGCAACCACGGCTCGACCCTGCCCTCCTCCGTGGCCCGCATGAGCAGCTCGCCGTAGCCCCACTCGGGCGCCCACAGCCCCTGCGTCACCGGATCCAGGCTCTTGACCCGATATGGCGTGACGAACCGAATGGTGTCCCTACCGGCCGCAGGCCCGGCATCCCCTTGGCCGTCCTCGGCCCCACAACCGGCCAGGGCCAGCGCCGCCAGCACAGCGGCCACCGTGATCCACGTCCTGGTTCTCATCGCCGCGAAGCCTACCGCAATGACAACCATTTTCAACAGTACGGATCACGGCCCGCACGCGCCAGGCGGTGCTGCTCTTGTTCGGCGGTCGGCGGTCGAGCGCCTAGCCGCCGATATCGTCGCCGGCCTGCCGCCGCTTGTGCGCCTCGGCGGCGAGCTCGGGCAGCACGTCGCCCGGCGGGTAGGTGTGGCCCGCGTCGAACGGCCGCGGCGCCGGCGAACGCTTCACGCAGGCCGAGCTCGAAAACTTCGCCGACTCGGCGGTGCGCGTGTTCGAGGCCGCCTACGCACGCTGATCTTCGTCTCTATACTGAGGTCATGGGCACCGCCGGCGCCTACGCGGAGCTTGTCGGCCGACAGGCCGAGATCGCGCTCCTGAGCGAGCTTGCCCGCCAGGCCCGCGCGGGCCGGGGCGGGGTCGCGCTGATCGAGGGCGAACCGGGCATCGGCAAGACGGCGTTGCTCGACGTGCTTGAGCGAGAGTGCGCCGGGCTCGGCATGCGGTTGGCCCGCGGAGCCGCCGAAGATTTCGAGCAGCGGCTGCCGTTCGCGGCCGTGGGCGAGTGCCTGGGGCTTCGCGGCTCGGGTGAGGCGGGTGCGAGCCGGGCGGCGGCGCTGCTGCGCGGCGAAGAAAGCTTCGGGGAGAGCACCGCTGCCGTGAACCACGAGATGGCCGTGACCGAGGCGATTCTCGAACTGGTGGACGGCTGGTGCGCAGCGGGCCCGGTGGCCATCATCGTCGATGACGCGCAGTGGGCGGATCCGGCGAGTGTGGTGGTGCTCGACCAGCTCGCGCGGGCTGCGGCCGAGCAACCGTTGCTGTTGGTCATCGCCCTGCGGGTGACACCGCGCCGCGACGACATCGGTGCGCTCGCGCGAAGCCGCGCCGGCGCGCGGCTTTTGAGCCTGGGGCCGCTGGACGAACCCGGGGTGGACCAGCTGGTGCGCGGCCTGCTCGGCGCTCCCGCCGGGCCGGCACTGCGGAGGCTGCTCGCCGGTGCGGGCGGCAATCCGCTGTACATCCTGGAGGTTGTCGCCGCTCTGTCCCGGCAGCGGGAGATCGCCGGGCAGGTGCCGCAATCGCTCGCCGATGTCGTCATGCGCCGGTGGGAGCTGTTGCCGCGCAAGGCCGGTGAGACGCTCCAGCTGGCGGCGGTGCTAGGCGCGACGGTCAACGCGGCGGAGCTCTCGGCGACGCTCGATATATCGCCGGCAGAGGTGTTCGAGACCATCCGGATCGCGACCGATGCCGGGCTGCTCGCGGAGGCGGGCGGGCAGGTGGTGTTCCGCCACGACCTGATCCGTGAGGCCGCGGCCGGGCGGGTGCCCGCGTCCGTGCGGGCGGCGCTTCATCTGCGCGCCAGCGAGGTGCTGCGCACGGCCGGTGCGCCGGCCGAACGGGTCGGCGAGCACCTGGCAGCGGGCGCGGCCATGGACCGCACGGCGATCGACTGGCT
>NZ_QJUG01000363.1 GCF_003426775.1 Allorhizocola rhizosphaerae
CGCTCTCGCCTCAGCCTCCGCCGCGATACCGCCCGGCCCGCGGGCCGATTGGACTCCTCTAGCCGCCGCCATGGCCGAAATTTACCCCGTCGAAAGTCTCCTGATACCTGGTGAACCGGTAAGTTGCCCAATGCATCCGGATCACCTCGCCCGAGTCGGCCCGCGTCACGCGCAGCAGCTCACCGGACTCCCGGCCGGAAACCGTGCGAAACACGTCGGTCTCACCCTCCACGGGCTCGAACACCGCCGGCGGCGCTCCGGACGTGTCACCGGCGTCCGAGGCGGTCAGCCGCCCGTTGGACCAGCGGAACACGTACTCGAAGCCCTCGCCCCACCAGCGCCCGAGCACGGTGCGCAGCTCGGCCGGTGCCGGCTCGCCCGGTACCCACGGTGGTATCTCCATCGGGTCGTCCGACAGCGACTCGTTGATCAGCCGATGCGACAGATCGAAGATCTCCGACGCCGTCCCCGAGGACGCCAGTACCGCCGCGCCCACGCCGCCCGGGTTGCCCTTCCCGCCGTGCCGTCCCGCCGCCGCGGCCAGGAAACCGGGCATCGCCCCGTTGTGCCCGACGTGGAGAGCGCGCTCGGCCTGCGGCCACAGCATGAGCCCGAGCCCGACGCCCATCGACCACAGCGCCTCGTCTCGCGGCGTGAGCGGCCAGCGCATCTCGGCGACGGTCGAGTGGGCGAGCACCCGCTGATCAGGATCAATGGCGAGCGGGTCGGCCAGGAACGCCGCCCAGGTCGCCATGTCGGCCGCCGTGCTCCACAGCTGCGCGGCCGGCGCGACCGCCCGGAAGTCGGTCGCCGGCTCGGGATGGGCGTGATCGGAGTACGTGTCGACCAGATAGCCGGTCGCGGCATTCGGTGGCGGCGCATACGACACCGAGTCGAGCCCGAGCGGCCGGCAGATCCGGTCGCGCACCAGGGGCCACCACTGCCCGCCGAGCACCTTCGCCGCCGCGTGCCCGAGCAGGGCATAGCCGAGGTTCGAATAGTGGAAGCGGCGCGACGGCGGGTGCACCGCCTCGGCGTGCGCCAGATCCTTGACCAAATCTGGCACATCAGGAGTGGCGAGCGTGTCCCACACGTCGCCGACGGGCTCGCGCTGCAGGCCGCCCGTATGCGACAGCAGCCGCCGGAACGTCATCGTGCCGTGTGCGGGCACATCCAGGTACTTGATAATGGGATCGTCAAGGTCTATCAATCCCGCGTCGCGGCATTGCATCACCAGCACGGCCGTGAACGTCTTGGTGATCGACCCGATCCGGAAGCTCTCGCCCGGCTCGCCGACCTGCAGTGTCCACATCGGACGATCAGTGCGGCGCAGGGCCACGCTCAGCGCGGGTATCCGGGCGTGCGCCTGAACCTGCCGCACCAACCTCTCCAGTGCGGTCACACCTCACCGAACCCGGTGCGGCCGCCGCCCAGCACATGTGCGTGCACGTGGAACACGGTCTGGCCCATCGCCGCCCCGGTGTTGAACACCAGCCGGAAGGTGTCGCGCACGCCCTCCTTCTCGGCGACGGCCGCGGCGGTCGCGAGCACGTCACCGGCCAGCGCCGGATCGGCCGCGCCCAGCTCGGCCACGTTGGCATAGTGCGCCTTCGGGATCACCAGCACGTGCACCGGCGCCTTCGGACTGATGTCGCGGAAGGCCAGCGTGTTCCCGGTCTCGTGAACCAGGGACGCAGGCAGGTCACCCGCGACAATCTTGCAAAACAGGCAGTCACTCACACCCGACATCGTATCCACACCCCTTTCGCGTCGATCATGAACTTGAGTCCATGTTCGACGGCGGGTCGCGACACCAACTTCATGATCAACCCAAGGGGCTGTCACCAGCGGCCGAGACGCGTCGCGAGCACCGCAAGAGCCGCAACGCCCGCCGTCGATGTGCGCAGCACATTGTCGCCCAGCCGCACGGTCGTCGCGCCCGCGCCGGCGAACAGGTCAAGCTCCCGCGCATCGATGCCCCCCTCCGGCCCGACCACCAGCACGATCTCGCCCGCCGCCGGAAGCTCCACAGTGGACAGCCGCGCCGTCGCCTCCTCATGCAGCACGAAGGTCGCTCGCTCGGCCAACGCTTTCGTCGAAACCGGCTCTCCCATGAAAGGCACCCAAGCCCGCCGCGCCTGCTTGCTGGCCTCACGCGCGGTCGTCGCCCACCTGTCGGCGCGCAGCCGCCCGATCGACCGCATGGCCTCCCAAGGCACGATCTCGTCGACGCCCACCTCGGTCATGGCCTGCACCGCGAGCTCGCTCCGGTCGCCCTTGGCAATCCCCTGCGCCACCACCAACCGCGGTTCCTGCAAGGGCACGAACTCCCGCTTGTGCACGGCGAGCTCCAACCGTCCCTTCGCGACGGACGTCACCGACGCGAAGGCGAGCCCGCCCAGCCCATCGCCGAGCATCAGCTCCTCGCCCACGCGCATGCGCTGCACATCGGCCGCGTGATGCCCCTCCGGTCCATCCAAGACAAACGTCTCGGACGCGGGCAGCACCGGCACGAGGAAAAGCGGAAGCGACATCAGTGCCCGTTGAACGCGTCCCGCATCCGGGAGAAGAACCCGCCCTGCTTCGACAGCTCGGCGACCTCCTCGCCCCGCATCCGCGCGAAATCGCGCAGCAACTGCTCCTGCGACGAGTCGAGCTTGGTCGGCGTGCGCACGTCGAGGTGCACGAACAGCTCGCCCCGCCCGGCGCCCCGCAGGTGCGGCACCCCCTTGCCGCGGATACGCAGCGTCGAGCCCGGCTGAGTGCCCGCCTTGACCTCCAGCTGCTCCTCGCTGTCCAAAGTTTTGATCGTGAGCCGCGTGCCCAGGGCCGCGGCCGTCATCGGCACGGTCACCTTGCAGTGCAGGTCGTCTCCCTTGCGCGCATACACATCGTGCGGCCGCTCGTGGATCTCGACATAGAGATCTCCCGACGGCCCGCCGCCCGGGCCGACCTCGCCCTGCCCGGCCAGCCGGATGCGCATGCCATCCTCGACCCCCGCCGGGATCTTCACGGTCAGGCTGCGCCGCGTGCGCACCCGCCCATCCCCGCCACACGTCGAGCACGGGTGCGGGATGGTCGTGCCATAACCGGCACACGTGCCGCACGGCCGCGACGAGACCACCTGGCCCAGGAAGGTGCGCTGCACCGACTGCACCTCGCCCCGCCCACCGCACGTCTCACAGGTCTGCGGGTGCGTGTTGGGTGCCGTGCCCGCGCCGGAACACGCCGTGCACAGGACGGCGGTGTCCACGGTGATCGGCGCCTCGACCCCGAACGCGGTCTCGACCAGATCGAGGTCGAGCCGCAGGATCGCGTCGGCCCCGGCGCGCGTGCGCGAACGCGGGCCGCGCGACGTCGCGCCGCCGAAGAACGCGTCCATGATGTCCTGGAAGCCCACGAACGGGCCGCCCGTGCCGGGGCCCATGCCGCCCGCGCCGGGCGACAGCGGGTCACCGCCGAGGTCGACGATCTGGCGCTTCTGGTCGTCGGACAGCACCTCGTAGGCCGCGTTGATGTCCTTGAACTTCTCCGCCGCCGCCGGGTCGGGGTTCACGTCGGGGTGATACTGGCGGGCCAGTTTGCGATAGGCACGCTTGATGTCATCGGCGGTGGCATCCCTGGGAACTCCCAGAATGCCGTAGTAGTCCTTGGCAGCCACTCTCATCCCTTTACCGCTCCGATTTAGTGCTGTGCTAGCAAGTCTCCGACATACCGGGCGACGGCCCGGACGGTCGCGATGGTGCTCGGGTAGTCCATGCGGGTCGGGCCGAGCACACCCAGCCCGCCGACGACGGTGCTGCCTGGACCGTACCCCGTGCTGACCACGGAGGTAGTCCTCAAATCGGCCACCTCGTTCTCGTCGCCGATGCGCACCCGGGTGCTGCCCGCCTGCACCTCGTCGAACAACTTGAGCAGGATGACTTCTTCCTCGAGCGCCTCAAGGATCGGCCGCAGCGATCCGGCCAGGTCAAGCGAGTTGAACCGGGCCAGGTTGGCCGTGCCGGCCAGGGCGACGCGCTCCTCGTGCCGCTCGACGAGGGTTTCCAGCAGCACCACGGCCACGGCGTTCGTCACCGGGTCGGACCGGTGCTCGACCAGCTCCTGCACCAGGGGCGGGGTGTCGACCAGCTTGATCCCGGCGAGCTTGTTGTTGATCGCGCCACGCAACTCCGTGATGTCCTCGACCGGGGTGGGCCCGGGCAGCTCGACGATGCGCTGCTCGACCCGCCCGGTGTCGGTGATCATGACCAGCAGCAGGCGGGTGGTGGACACCGGCACCAGCTCCAGGTGGCGCACTGCCGAGCGGGACAGCGACGGGTATTGCACGACCGCCACCTGGCGGGTCAGCTGCGCGAGCAGGCGCACCGAGCGGTGCACCACGTCGTCGAGGTCGACCGCGCCGATCAGGAACCGCTCGATCGCCCGGCGCTCGGCCGGCGAGAGCGGCTTGACCTTGGACAGGCGGTCGACGAACAGCCGGTAGCCCCGGTCGGTCGGGACCCGCCCGGCGGACGTGTGGGGCTGGCGGATGTAGCCCTCGTCTTCTAGCACGGCCATGTCGTTGCGCACGGTGGCCGGGGACACCCCGAGCGCGTGCCGCTCCACCAGCGCTCTGCTGCCCACAGGTTCCTGAGTTGCCACATAGTCCTCAACGATGGCGCGAAGCACTTCGAGCTTGCGATCGTCCAGAGCCATATGCACACCTCCCTGTTGGCACTCGAATGTAGCGAGTGCCAGTCTACGTGCCCACCCCCCTCTTCTGTTGATCATGAAGATAAATCCATGTTCGACCGCGGGCCGTCGCACAAACTCCACGGTCGGCTCCCGGTCGATGATCATGAAGTCACGGAGACGACACGCCGCCGAACATGGACATAAATTCATGATCAACCGATAAAAGGGCGTGAGAGGTGGGACTGTCACGGATTGGTCACGTGTGTTGACTGGCGGGATTTGATCGCTAGTCCTAGCCTGTCGGGCATGAGTGAACCCACCCCGCCGGGTGTGCCGCAGGAACCCCCAGCTTCGCCGCCTCCGGCCACACCACCTACGGCGCCGCCGAG
>NZ_QJUG01000364.1 GCF_003426775.1 Allorhizocola rhizosphaerae
GTTTCGGTGTGCAGCGGCCGGTAGCCGTCATCGAAGGCGGTGACCCGGGTGGTGTAGGCGTCGGTACCGACGTAGCGGGTCGACGACGTGAGTTGGCCTTTCATCACGGTGTCGTAGGTCCACTCGGCCATCACCGGGCCGGTGGCCGTGCCGTCGCGCTGCTTGGTTTTACGGCCGAGGTTGTCGTATTCGTAGACCAGGGTTTGGCTTCGGGCGTCGGTGGTGGAGGTGACCTGTCCGGCGTTGTCGTAGGTGGACGTGGAGGTGCCGGCATCCGGGTCGATGCTGGTGGTTTTGCGGCCGAGCAGGTCGTAGCCGTAGGTCCAGGTGTTGTTGCCCGGGTCGGTGACGGTAGTCAAGCGTCCGGCGTCGTCGTAGCCGTACAGGGTTTTGTTGAACGGGCCCGTGAAGTTGGCCGATGACTGGTGTTGCCGCTTCTCGATCACCCGGCCGCGGGCGTCGAAGATGTCTTGGGTGCGGGTACCGCCCTGCGGCGGGATGACGCTGACGCGGTCACCGTCGTAGATAGTGGTGGATTCGAAGTGCAGCACGTTGTTACGCCACAACTGATCCTTGATCCTGCGGCCGGCGGCGTCGTAAACATACCGGGTCTGCCGTTCCACATTGGTGTCGGCGAAGGACAGCAGTGTCGAGGAAGGTGCCGCGGCGTCGTTGTAGAAGATGCTCTGCTTGGTTTGCAGGCCACGTTTGTCGTACTGCAGGTCGGTGATGGCGCGTTTGCCGTCCTCGGTCACCGTCTGGGTCTGCCGTGGGCGTAGCAGGCCGTCGAACATCTCGTACGAGGCGATCTGGTTGCCGTTGGGGCCCAACACCTTCGACTCGACGAACGACGCGCTGGTGTCCGAGATGACGTAACGGTATTCGGCGTCCGGGGTGCCGCTGGTGGGGTGACCCGGTCGCCAGACTTTGATCAGCCGGCCGTTGGTGTCGTACTGGCCGGTGGTGGTCTTGCCGTTGGCGTCGACGATGGTGATCGGGGTGCCGCGGGCGGTGTCCAGGTTGGTGGTCAGCGTGTGGGTGGCGGGGTTGGTCACCTTGATCTGGGAGACCCGACCGGCGGCGTCATGGGTGTACGTGGTGGTGGTCTGGCGGCCGAGGGCGTCTTTGGTCCACAAGGGTCGGCCCCACTGGTCGAAGCCGGCCTCCCCAGTGGTGATGTAGGTCGGTGTGGTGCCGTTGTGGGATTTGGCCTGCTCGATCTTGGTTGCCAGCCCGCGGGTCGGTGCGGTGCCGAACGTCGTGGAGCCGTCGAAGAAGGTGCGGCTGTCCGCAACCAGATCACTGGGATATGCTGGTGTGGTGGCACAGGCCACGCCGACCGTTTCGCTGCGGGAAGCCTTGTCGACGATCCAGGCGGTGGTGTTGCGGGCATAGGTGACCCGAGTGCACAGATCATCGGATGCGGTGGCCACGTCGCCGAGGTCGTCGCTTCGGGTGGGCAGGCCATACACCGGGTCGAAGACGGTGGCGGTTTTCGTGGTACGCCACGTCGGCGTGGGCACGCTGACACCGTCGTTGGCGTCGTTGGTCAACAGGGTCTTGGTGGTGGTCGCCCCGGTGCGCACGAAACCGCCGCGGGTGGTCGGTGGGATGGCCCAGGTCGGTGTCGGCTTACGCAGGCTGGTCTGCTGCCACCACGGATCATGCACCGTCTTGCTCAAAGCCTGCACATTCGGGAAAACACCGATCGACACGATACGTTCACGCAGGAACCCGGCCAGATGGGCCTCGTCGAGAAGGACAGCGCCGTCGGAGGTGGTGATCGTGGCGTGGCGGTTGCCGTCACCCCAATCACCTTCAACCCGGTCACCGTGTATCCCCCGCATGTACAACGACGTGGTCCGCGACTGCTGGCCCGTATCTGTGCCGGTGGTGACGGTGACCGTGGAATAGCCGCGCCAGTTCGACCACGTGCGATACGCCTTACGGGTGCTGTAACGAGCCGCCGAGTTGAACCCCCACAACACCCCGGTCGACGACCCATCGGTCGAATAGGTGTAGCTGTGGGTGATGTCCGGTGAACCGCCCACCAGGTCGATCTCGACCACTTTGGACACCCGGTATTTGGACCACCAGGTCAGTTCCTCACCCTGTTTCTGCGGGAAACAACGCTGCGTGTTGTTATCCAGGTCGGGGGTGTTGGAAGTGCCGGCCGGGCAGTCGACCCCGTCATAGTAGACCTGGATGAGGCCGCCGGTGCCGTTGTGCAGGTTGGTGATCCGATACTTGTTGGCCGGCTGGGTGGTGGCCGCATCGAAGTGCGCCCGGTTGGCAAACCTCTCCCCCACGAACGTCACCTGCGGATCGGTCAGATGTGGTCCGGCACCGGATTTGCCGGTGTGGGTGACACGGTCCAGCCACAAAGATGGGCTGGTCGCATCATTGGTGGCCGGGTAGGCGTGGGCCAGCTCCCACCGGTCCACCTCCAGATAACTAGAAGACGCCGCATCGCGGGTCTGGGTGTACACGCCGACGAGCCGAAACGCGGTAAAGTACGACGGCGCCATGCTGTTGGGGCAGTTGGTGGTGCCGCACTGCAGATCCCACGGCGTGTCGTACCAGTTCTGCGACACCGGATCCGAATACCACGGTGTGCCCATCCAGCACGTGCCCCAGCACCGCTCCGCATACGCGAACCGCACAGCAGCCGGGGGCACCGCATCCGGACGCGACTCACGCGTCGCACCGCTGCCGGTACGGGTGCCGTACTCGATACGATCCAGATAGCCGCCCCGATCGTAGACGGCCACCGCGCCCGGGTTGTCGAACAGGCTGACGTTGTTGGTCTCCCGCGCATACCAGTACGACATGCTGTTGCCATGCACGTCCACGACATAGTCCAGATTCCACCGCCACGGCTGATGACACCACGACGACCCGAACGTGCCCGCGTCAAGGCACGGCTCAGCGGAATGATTGGCGAACACCGGCACCACCCACCGCGACGCCGTCTCACGGTCACCGGCCTGCCAGCCGGGCAACTTGTTACGGCCAAAATGATACTGCGTGCCATCGGCGGTGGTGACCTTCCACCACTCACCGTTACCGTCGTTGACCTGCTCCACCCGCGTCGCACCATCATCAGACGGCTTCCACACCCCGGTGGCGTCATCCAAAACCAGCTCCACCGACCGGCCATCGAGCACCATCGTCGCGTTCGGCAACCGCCAGCATTGGTCCTTGGACGCGTTGTAGTGCACCGGCCCGAACTGCGGCAAACCCGGCCTGCCCGTGCCCTGCCACACCCACATCGTCCCGCCGGTGTCCCGACCCACCAGATCATTGACCGTGTCACCGTCAAAGTCGGCAGCCAAAACGGTCTCCACAGTGGACCAACCGCTGGTGATCCACCCACCCCAACCCTTGGACACACTGCCCGGAGTCGACGTGTTCAAATGGACATACAACTCACCGGCCGAGGTGAACCCGCCGATATCCGGTTTACCGTCCCGGTCATAGTCCAACAGCGGCGCGAACCGGCTAAAAATCCCCCACCCGCCACCGAAGTTACGCGCGGTCACCACCGGCACCGCCCCCACCGCACCGGTCAACAGCCACACGAAGTAGGTGTCATTGTCCCGCCCGGTGATATCAACCCGGCCATCACCGTCGAAATCGCCGACGAAGAAATGCTGAACAGCACCCCAACCCGACGAAATCAACGACGACGTGCCCGAGATCGACACCGAACCAGACACCGACACATTCCGCCGGTAGCGCATCTCCCCCGCCGCGTTCACCCCCACAATGTCCGGCTTGCCATCACCGTCCACATCGGCCGGTGGCAGCATCCGGAACCCCGAAAACCCGGAAAGGGTCACCGGGGCGGCGAAAGTCGGCGCCGCGTCCGGGTTACCGCCAGAAGTGCGCCAGATCCACACACTCGACCCGTCAAACCCCACCAGGTCGGTACGGCCGTTACCGTCCACATCAGCCGGCCAAAACTCCGTAATCGTCCCCCAACCCGAC
This sequence comes from Allorhizocola rhizosphaerae, assembly GCF_003426775.1. Lineage (GTDB taxonomy): Bacteria > Actinomycetota > Actinomycetes > Mycobacteriales > Micromonosporaceae > Allorhizocola > Allorhizocola rhizosphaerae. The sequence goes on from NZ_QJUG01000364.1 coordinate 3,991, forward strand.
GATATGAACGTCCCACCCACCTTCCTCGGGTCCCCCGGCACCGACGTATTGAAATTGATCCACATCTCGCCGGCCGACGTCACCCCCAGAAAATCCGGCCGCTTCGACCCGTCACCGTCGAAATCGGCCAACGGCACCAGTTTGGTGAACACATTCCAGCCACCCGCAAGCGACACCCGCTGCAACACATCCTGCTCACACGGCCGATACACCCGCTCAATGAAACTGCGCGACACCTCGCCGAACCCCTCACCCACCGTAGAGGTTTGCGAACCCTCAAACTCCGTCCGGCCATCCACCGACCCCGACGAATAACCCAACCCCACCGACGGCACCAAACCACCCGCCACCGGCGGCACCCCAACCGGATAAGACCACGTGAAATCCCCCGACTGCGTCCCCGCAGCCCACGACGACGCCTGCGTCAAATTCGTCCTGGCAAACTTCGCCGGATCCGACGCCACCGCCAACACCGTCGCCCCACCACCAGCATCAGCAGCCGCCGCATCATCACCCGCCTGCTGCCACACCCGCATCTGCCCCGCCGACCCACCAGCCCCACCAGCGCCAACAGGCACCTGACCCGACAACCGCGAACTGGCCACATCCGACCGCGACGACACCACCGGCGTCCCACGCCGGCACGCAGCAACCTGCGGCGTGGTCAACACACACGCCGGCATCAGCACCAACCGCAACCGCGACGCCCAATCACCCCCATAAGCACCCCCGAACCCCGAATAATCGATATCCAGCAACGCCTCACCAGCGGTCACATCACCATCAGCCCGCGACACCCGCAACAACAGACCATTCACCCCAGCAGCCTGCGCCGCCGCCCTGTCAAGCACCTCCACCCGCACCTGCGACACCACACCCGGCTCGTCAGCAGCCGCAGGCAACTCCTGACCAGCAGGCCCCCGCGTCGGCGGCCCCACCACCCCCGCCGCGTTCTCCCCCGCAAACGACTCCACCCCACCGGTCACACCCATGACCCCAGACACAGAGTCGGCCACC
>NZ_QJUG01000365.1 GCF_003426775.1 Allorhizocola rhizosphaerae
CCAGGTCGGCCACGCGGGTCACGCCCGGGTCGGCCGCGATGCGGGCCGCGATCGCGCCGGCCAGCGTCGCGCCCGGATCGGGAGCGGCGGGCGCACGCCCCGCGAGGAAGTCGTCCATGAGCGCGACCGCGCGGGCGTTGTCGGCCGCGAGGATTCCGTCGGCGAGCTCGCGCCCGGCCGCGCCGAACACCTCGCTCAGGGGCAGGAAGCGATCGGTGATCGACGACACGGGCGCGCACAGGAACGGGCGGAACCCCGCGGGCTGGAATCGCACGCCGAACACCCGCCCCGCGCCGTTGAGCACCTCGGAGAACCGGCCCCGGGGCACGCCCGCCACGCGGCACCGGCCGGGTTTGAAGGTGACGTTGACCGACGGATATGGCAGCACGTGTTGCTCGTAAGGGTGCTGGCCGCGCAGATCCCACTCCACGAACCAGTAGTGAGCGACGAACGGCGCGAGAGCGGGCACCGGTTCGGCCGCGCTGAACCGGAACTTCTGCTCTGCCGCGCGGGCGTGGAGGATCCCCGGCACGGGTGCCACGATAGCGTCGCGTTTATACAAGACCCGCATTCGGCGCCGACCTAGTGTGGCTCGCATGCACCCATTGATGGTCAAGGCCGTAGCAGAGACCGCCGCTGTCGTTCGCGGCGTCAAGCCCGATCAGATGAGCGCGCCGACCCCGTGCCGCGATTGGGATGTGCGCGTGCTGGCCAACCATCTGCTCCAGGTCGCGGTCGCGTTGCGGCTCGCGGGGCGGGGCGAGGCCGTGCCGGGCGGGCTGTGGGCCGACGATCTGCTGACCGGTGATTGGGCGGCGCGGTTCGAAGACGAGACCCGGCAAGCCATCGCGGCGTGGGCCGAGCCGAGCGCGTGGGACGGCGTGGTGGACATGGGCGGGAGCGCTATGCCCGCCGGGCTCGCGGCCACGATGTTGGTCAGCGATCTGGTCATCCACGGGTGGGACCTTGCGCGTGCGACCGGGCAGGACTATCGCTGCGACGACGACGTGGCCGAGCTGGCGTACCGGTTTGTCGCGCAGACCGGTGAGCAGGGGCGGGCCATGGGCATCTACGCCGAGCCCGTGCCGGTAGCCGACGACGCGTCCATGTTGGAGCGCGCCGTGGCGATCAGTGGGAGGAACCCGTCGCGCTAGGCGTCACGCCGTGCTATGTTGTTCTCATGTTGAGACCTTCTGAGTCTGAGAAGGACTTCCTGGCGAGCTACGACCCGCGGGCTTATGCGCCGGTGGCCGTGACCGTTGACGTGGTGGCGCTGACCATTCGCGACGGTGCGCTGCACGTGCTGCTGGTCGAGCGCGGCGAGCATCCGTTCGCCGGGCGGCGGGCGCTGCCGGGCGGGTTCGTGCGCGACGAGACGCTCGACGAAGCGGCCCGGCGCGAGCTCGCCGAGGAGACCTCGATGGGGAAGGTCCACTTAGAACAGCTGGCGACGTTCGGCGATCCCCGGCGAGACCCGCGCATGCGCGTGATTTCGGTGGCCTATCTGGCCTTCGCGCCCAGCCTGCCCGATCCGCGTGCGGGCGGCGATGTGTCGGAGGCGCAATGGATACCGCTAAACGAAGCAGTTGATCTGGCTTTTGACCACGACGAGATTCTGGCGGCCGGGCTTGAGCGGGCGCGGGCCAAGCTCGAATACACCCCACTGGCAACCGCATTCGTCGGGCCCGAGTTCACCATCGCCGAACTGCGCAATGTCTATGCCGCGGTGTGGGGCGAGCAGCTGCACCCCGGCAACTTCCACCGCAAGGTGCTTTCGGTGCCCGGTTTCGTCGAAGATACCGGCGCCGCAACGGAAAAGGGCGGCGAGCGGGGCGGGCCACGAGCTCGGCTCTATCGCGCCGGAAACGCGCAACTCCTGCATCCAGCCCTGCTACGAGCTTCGTTACGAGGGAGATGAACATGGGACATGGACGCTGGTCAACCAACACCTATGAGGCCGCCGAGCGCTATCGCCGCGCCCGGGGCGAGAGTGCCTTCGCCTACAGCGACAGCGGCGCGCGCAAGGTCCACCCGAGGCTCGACCCGCTGGGCGTGCGCGTGCGGGAGAGCCGCGACAGCGACGAGCACCCGCGATCGACGGCGATCGCCGTGCTGTTCGATGTCACCGGTTCGATGGGGCACGTGCCGCGGGTGCTGCAGCAGAAGCTGCCCGACCTGTTGAAGCTGTTGCAGCGCAAGGGATATGTGAGCGATCCGCAGGTGCTCTTCGGCGCGATCGGCGACGCCACGTGCGACCGGGTGCCACTGCAGATCGGGCAGTTCGAGTCGGACAACCGGATGGACGAGGACCTCGGGCTGATCGTGCTGGAGGGCGGCGGTGGCGGGCAGCGCACCGAGTCTTACGAACTGGCAATGTATTTCATGGCCCGGCACACGTCGCTGGACTGCTGGGAGAAGCGCGGGCGCAAGGGCTACCTGTTCATCATCGGCGATGAGATGCCCTATCCGAGAGTGGACCCGCGCGCGGTGCGCAAGCTCATCGGAGACACCGACGTCGAATCGATGAACGTCGAGAAAATTGTTGCCGAACTGCAACGGACGTTTGAGGTCTACTACATCCTGCCCGAGGGGGCCAGTTACGCGGGCGACCGGGAGATCCTCGGGTGCTGGCGCAAGCTGCTCGGGCAGAACGTGCTGCAGCTGGAAAACCTTGACGCCGTATGCGAAACCATCGCCCTGACGATCGGTCTCGCCGAGGACGCGATCGACCTGCGGACCGGCCTGGGCGACCTGGCCGAGGTCGGATCGGCGGCCGGAAACGTGGTTGCGCGGGCGTTGGACCATAGATGGGCATAGGCCTTTCGATGCAGACTCATGTCAGCGTCGTCGATCTCGGATACGGCGACGCGGGCAAGGGCACGATCGTGGACTGGCTTTGCGCAAGTGGACCGGTGGTGGCAGTCATACGGTTCAACGGGGGCGCTCAGGCCGGCCACAATGTGGTGACGCCTTCCGGGCGTCACCACACTTTCTCCCAGTTCGGGTCGGGCACGTTCCACGGCGTGCCCACCCACCTGTCGCGGTTCATGGTCGTGGACCCGCTGGCGCTGGCCACCGAGGCATCGGCGCTGGGAAATCCGTATCATTTGCTGACCGTCGATCCCGACGCGCTGGTGGTGACCCCGTGGCATACGGCGGCCAACCGGCATAAGGAAACGCTGCGCGGCCAAGACCGCCATGGAAGCTGCGGCATGGGGGTGGGCGAGGCGGTGTCACTTTCTTTGTTGGTACCGGATGAGGCCCCGCGGGTCGCCGACTGCCGCTCGCGTTCGACTCTGCGGCGCAAGCTGAGCGTGGTGCGGGAGATGTTAGGAGATCTCGGGTGTCCCAGGGTGTCCGATGTGGTGGACGTGTTCCTGGAGTTCGGGTCCACCGTGTCCATCACGGATCGGCTGCCGCTCGACGATGGGCCTTGCGTGTTCGAGGGCGCGCAGGGTGTGCTGCTGGACGAGTGGCGGGGATTCCACCCGTACACGACCTGGTCCACGACCACGTTCGACAACGCGCTCGCCCTGTGCCCGGATGCGTTGCGGCTTGGGGTGGTGCGCACATACACGACCCGGCACGGGCCCGGTCCGCTGGTAACCTTTGATCCGGCGCTCGGATATCCGGAGCCGCACAACGCGGATGGGCCGTGGCAGGGCGCGTTCCGGCTGGGCCACTTCGACGCGGTGGCGCACCGCTACGCGATCGAGGTGTGCGGGGGAGTGGACGGGCTCGCCGTCACGCATTGCGATGTGAGCGTGTCAAGCTATTGCGATGCGTACTCCACAATGGACAGGATCGTGCCGGGTCCGTTCAGGGATTTGGACTATCAGGCGGCGCTGACTGCACGGCTGATGACTTCGCGGCCCGTGTTGAGCCCCGGACCGTTCGATGTGGGTCCACTCTTGGGCGCACCGGTCGTGGTCGAATCGTTCGGGCCCACGTGGGAGGACAAGAAGTGAACCTGCGGGAGATCGCCTCGGAAACGGTGCGGTTGGTGGACGAGCGCGCCTATCCGGGGATCGATGCGGCCGTGGCGGGCACGGTGCTGCACACGCAGTCTGCGCAGCCGGCGGGCACGGTCAATCCGCGCCCGGTGATCGAGGTGACGCGGGAGTCGTCTTTGGCCGCGGCACGCCGGCTCGGGTCGTCTGCGGTGCTGGTGTTCGCGTCGGCGCGTCGCCCGGGTGGCGGGTTTCTGCGGGGGGCGCAGGCGCAGGAGGAAAGCATCGCGCGTTCGTCGGCGTTGTATGCGTGCCAGCTCACGCAGCCGGGGTTCTATCGGCGGGACTACAGCGGGCTCTACACCGATGACGTGATCTATTCGCCGCGGGTGCCGGTGTTTCGCGACGACTCCGGGGCCCTGCTCGACACGGCCTACACGGCGTCGATGCTCACGTGTGCGGCGCCCAACCTGACGGAGTTGGCGCCTTCGCTCCTGCCCGGTGTGCCGGGGGTGCTGCGGCGACGGGCGGTTCGGGTGCTTGAAGTGGCGGCGCATCATGGCGAACGCACACTCGTGTTGGGTGCGTGGGGGTGCGGCGTGTTCCGCAACAATCCGGTGGTCGTGGCTGCGGCGTGGGCACGGGCGTTGAGTGAGGTGCCGCATTTCGACCACGTCACGTTCGCGATCCTTGGCGGTGGCCGGGCCTACGAGGTGTTCGCGGGAGCCTTCGGCTGACCGGGCGTGCACTCACCCCCTACGGCGTGAAGACGGCAGCCGGCTTGTCTCCTGGGCTGTGGGGCCTGTGTCCGTTTTGCGGGAATCGCGCGTAATGCAAGCGATCGCACAGCGGGCACCCGCTGACATGGCTCTTCGCGGCGCTACGTCTCTGCACCGGCTACTCGGAGCAGAGATGTAGCGCGCGGAAGAGCAGGCCGGAGTCCCGGTGCGTATGCGATGAAGGCGCAGATGGACGCATCGAGGGACGAAGCGGCGAGGCGTCGAGGGCTAGGCGTCGAGGGGCGGGCGTGGCGTGGGGCGGGGCGTGGCGTGGGG
>NZ_QJUG01000366.1 GCF_003426775.1 Allorhizocola rhizosphaerae
GTTTCGGTGTGCAGCGGCCGGTAGCCGTCATCGAAGGCGGTGACCCGGGTGGTGTAGGCGTCGGTACCGACGTAGCGGGTCGACGACGTGAGTTGGCCTTTCATCACGGTGTCGTAGGTCCACTCGGCCATCACCGGGCCGGTCGCGGTGCCGTCGCGCTGTTTGGTTTTACGGCCGAGCTGGTCGTATTCGTAGAACAAGGTTTGACTGCGGGCGTCGGTGGTGGAGGTCAGCTGCCCGGCGTTGTCGTAGGTGGAGGTGGTGGTGCCGGCATCGGGGTCGATGCTGGTGGTTTTGCGGCCGAGCAGGTCGTAACCGTAGGTCCACATGTTGTTGCCCGGGTCGGTCACGGTAGTCAAGCGTCCGGCGTCGTCGTAGCCGTACAGGGTTTTGTCGAACGGGCCCGTGAAGGTGGCCGACGACTGGTGTTGCCGCTTCTCGATCACCCGGCCACGGGCGTCGAAGATGTCCTGGGTGCGGGTGCCGCCATGTGGTGGGATGACGCTGACGCGGTCACCGTCGTAGATGGTAGTGGATTCGAAGTGCAGCACGTTGTTACGCCACAACTGATCCTTGATCCTGCGGCCGGCGCCGTCGTAAACATACCGGGTCTGCCGTTCCACATTGGTGTCGGCGAAGGAAAGCAGTGTCGAAGACGGTGCCGCGGCGTCGTTGTAGAAGATGCTCTGCTTGGTCTCCAGGCCACGTTTGTCGTACTGGGTATCGGTGATGGCGCGTTTGCCGTCCTCGGTCACCGTCTGGATCTGCCGTGGGCGTAGCAGACCGTCGAAAATTTCGTACGAGGCGATCTGGTTGCCGTTGGGGCCGAGCACCTTCGATTCGACGAACGACGCGCTGGTGTCCGAGATGACATAGCGGTATTCGGCGTCCGGGGTGCCGCTGGTGGGGTGACCGGGTTGCCAGACTTTGATCAGCCGGCCGTTGGTGTCGTACTGGCCGGTGGTGGTCTTGCCGTTAGGGTCGACGATGGTGATCGGGGTGCCGCGGGCGGTGTCCAGGTTGGTCGTCAGCGTGTGCGTGGCCGGGTTGGTCACCTTGACCTGGGAGACCCGACCGGCCGCGTCATGCGTATACGTGGTTGTCGTCTGCCGGCCGAGGGCGTCCTTGACCCACAACGGCCGGCCCCACTGGTCGAACCCGGCCTCCCCGGTGGTGATGTAGGCCGGTGTGGTGCCGTTGTGGGAGGTGGCCTGCTCGGTCTTGGTTGCCAGCCCACGTGTGGGTGCGGTGCCGAACGTCGTGGCCCCGTCGAAGAAGCTGCGGCTGTCCGACACCAGATCGGCCGGGTAGGTGGGGGTGGTCGCACAGGCCACGCCGACCGTTTCGCTGCGGGAAGCCTTGTCGACGATCCAGGCGGTGGTGTTACGGGCATAGGTGACCCGAGTGCACAGATCGTCGGATGCGGTGGCCACGTCGCCGAGGTCGTCGGTTCGGGTGGGCAGGCCATACACCGGGTCGAAGAGGGTAGCGGTTTTGGTGGTACGCCACGTGGGCGTGGGCACGCTGACACCGTCGTTGGCGTCGTTGGTCAACAAGGTCTTGGTGGTGGTCGCCCCGGTGCGCACGAAACCGCCGCGGGTGGTCGGTGGGATGGCCCAGGTCGGTGTCGGCTTACGCAGGCTGGTCTGCTGCCACCACGGATCATGCACAGTCTTGCTCAAAGCCTGCACGTTAGGGAAAACACCGATCGACACGATACGTTCGCGCAGGAACCCGGCCAGATGGGCCTCGTCGAGAAGGACAGCGCCGTCGGAGGTGGTGATGGTGGCATGGCGGTTGCCGTCACCCCAATCACCTTCGACCCGGTCACCGTGTATCCCCCGCATGTACAACGACGTGGTCCGCGACTGCTGACCGCTGTCGGTGCCCGTGGTGACGGTGACCGTGGAATAGCCACGCCAGTTCGACCACGTGCGATACGCCTTACGGGTGCTGTAACGAGCCGCGGAGTTGAACCCCCACAACACCCCGGTCGACGACCCATCGGTCGAATACGTGTAGCTGTGGGTGATCGGCGGCGAACCGCCCACCTGATCATTTTCGACCACTTTGGACACCCGATATTTGGACCACCACGTCAGCTCCTCACCCTGCTTCTGCGGGAAGCAACGCTGCATGTTGTCATCCAGGTCCGGGGTGTTGGAAGTGCCGGCCGGGCAGTCGACCCCGTCATAGAAGACCTGGATGAGACCGCCGGTGCCGTTGTGCAGGTTCGTGATCCGATACTTGTTGGCCGGCTGGGTGGTGGCCGCATCGAAGTGCGCCCGGTTGGCAAACCTCTCCCCCACGAACGTCACCTGCGGATCGGTCAGGTGCGGGCCGTACCCCGATTTGCCGGTGTGGGTGATACGGTCCAGCCACAGCGATGGGCTGGTCGCATCATTGGTGGCCGGGTAGGCGTGGGCCAGTTCCCACCGGTCCACCTCCAGATAACCGGAAGACGCGGCATCGCGGGTCTGCGTGTACACCCCGACCAGCCGAAACGCGGTAAAGTACGACGGCGCCATGCTGTTGGGACAGTTGGTGGTGCCGCACTGCAGATCCCACGGGGTGTCATACCAGTTCTGCGACACCGGATCCGAATACCACGGCATACCCATCCAACACGTGCCCCAGCACCGCTCCGCATACGCAAACCGCACCAACGCCGGCGGCACCGCATCCGGGCGCGACTCACGTGTCGCACCGCTGCCGGTGCGGGTGCCGTACTCGATACGATCCAAATAGCCGCCCCGGTCATATTGGACCACCGCGCCGGGGTTGCCAGCCATGCTGACGTTGTTGGTCTCCCGCGCATACCAGTACGACATGCTGTTGCCATGCACGTCCACGACATAGTCCAGGTTCCACCGCCACGGCTGATGACACCACGACGACCCGAACGTGCTCGCGTCAAGGCACGGCTCGCTGGAATGGTTGGCGAACACCGGCACCATCCACCGCGATGCCGTCTCACGGTCATCGGTCTGCCAGCCGGGCAGCTTGTTACGGCCGAAATGATACTGCGTGCCATCGGCGGTGGTGACCTTCCACCACTCGCCGTTGCCGTCGTTGACCTGCTCCACCCGCGTCGCACCATCATCAGACGGCTTCCACGCCCCGGTGGCGTCATCCAGAACCAGCTCCACCGACCGGCCATCGAGCACCATCGTCGCGTTCGGCAACCGCCAGCATTGGTCCTTGGACGCGTTGTAGTGCACAGGCCCGAACTGCGGCAGACCCGGCCTGCCCGTGCCCTGCCACACCCACATCGTCCCGCCGGTGTCCCGCCCCACCAGATCATTGACCGTGTCACCGTCGTAGTCGGCGGCCAGGATCGTGTCCACCACCGACCACCCGCTGGTGATCCACCCACCCCAGCCCTTGGACACGTTACCCGGCGTCGACGTGTTCAAATGGACATACAACTCACCGGCCGAGGTGAATCCGCCGATATCCGGTTTGCCGTCCCGGTCATAGTCCAACAGCGGCGCGAACCGGCTAAAGATCTCCCACCCGCCACCGAAGTTACGGGCGGTGACCGCCGGCACCGCCCCCACCGCACCGGTCAACAGCCACACGAAGTAGGTGTCATTGTCCCGCCCGGTGATATCAACCCGGCCATCACCGTCGAAATCGCCGACGAAGAAATGCTGAACGCCACCCCAACCCGACGAAATCAACGACGACGTACCAGAAAACGACACCGCACCCGTGACGGAGATGTTACGCCGGTAACGCATCTCCCCTACCGCGTTCACCCCCACAATGTCCGGCTTACCATCACCGTCCACATCGGCCGCAGGCAGCATCCGGAACCCCGAAAACCCCGAAAGCGTCACCGGGGCCGCGAAAGTCGGCGCCGCATCCGGGTTACCGCCAGAAGTGCGCCAGATCCACACACTCGACCCGTCAAACCCCACCAGGTCGGTACGGCCGTTACCGTCCACATCAGCCGGCCAAAACTCCGTAATCGACCCCCAACCCGACGATACGAACGTGCCACCCACCTTCCTCGGGTCACCCGGCACCGACGTGTTGAAATTAATCCACATCTCACCGGCCGACGTCACCCCCAGAAAATCCGGCCGCTTCGACCCGTCACCGTCAAAATCGGCCAGCGGCACCAGTTTGGTGAACACATTCCAGCCACCAGCAAGCGACACCCGCTGCAACACATCCTGCTCACACGGCCGGTACACCCGCTCGATAAAACTGCGCGACACCTCGCCGAACCCCTCACCCACCGTAGAGGTTTGCGAACCCTCAAACTCGGTCCGGCCATCCACCGACCCCGACGAATAACCCAACCCCACCGACGGCACCAAACCACCCGCCACCGGCGGCACCCCAACCGGATAAGACCACGTGAAATCCCCCGACTGCCTCCCGGCCGCCCACGACGACGCCTGCGTCAAATTCGTCCTGGCAAACTTCGCCGGATCCGACGCCACCGCCAACACCGTCGCCCCACCACCAGCCTCAGCAGCCGCCGCATCATCACCAGCCTGCTGCCACACCCGCATCTGCCCCGCAGACCCACCAGCCTCCCCCGCGCCGACCGGGACCTGACCCGACAACCGTGACGTGGACACGTCCGATTTGGAAGATGCCACCGGCGTCCCCTTACGGCACGCCGCCACCTGCGGCGTGGTCAACACACACGCCGGCATCAGCACCAGCCGCAACCGCGCCGCCCAATCACCCCCATAAGCACCCGCGAACCCGGAAAAGTCGATGTCCAGCACCGCCTCGCCAGCGGTCACATCACCATCAGCCCGCGACACCCGCAACAACAACCCGTTCACCCCAGCAGCCTGCGCCGCCGCACGATCAAGGACCTCCACCCGCACCTGCGACACCACACCCGGCTCGTCAGCAGACGGCAGCTCCTGACCAGCAGGCCCCCGCGTCGGCGGCCCCACCACCCCCGCCGCGTTCTCCCCCGAAAACGACTCCACCCCACCGGTCACACCCATGACCCCAGACGCAGAGTCGGCCA
>NZ_QJUG01000367.1 GCF_003426775.1 Allorhizocola rhizosphaerae
AGCCGGCCCCGCCCGCCCCGCCCACGCCGGAGTTCAAGGTCGTCCGCGAGGCCCCGCCCGCCAAGAGCCAGGCCGCCACCCCCGCCGCACAGGAGAAGAAGACCACGATGTCCGAAGCAGACAAGACCCCGGCCGACGCCTCGGCTGCCGCCACCCCCGCCCCACGCAAGCCCGCCGGTGCCGGCGGCGGCGCGGGTGGCAAGGGCAAGGCCAAGCCGCTGCCCAGCTTCACCGTCACCCTGGCCTACACCGAGGGGGAGTGGACGGTCGGCGCCGTGCAGGGCAGCAAGACGCTGGCCAAGCCCTACGTCATCAAGCCCGCCGAGGCACTCAAAATGGTCTCCCTGCTCGACGTCCCGGGCGTGCACGAGGCCGTCGAGCACATCCTGTCCGCCGAGCGCGCCCAGGCCCAGGCCCACGCCGAAAAACTGCGCGCGGAGCTGGCCGAGCTCGAGGCCAAACTCGCCGAGCTGGGCGCCTGACCCCCACCAACCCCGACTCCGCGCCGCAGGCCCACCCATCACCCCGCCTGCGGCGCCCCCTCCCTGCTCGGCGGCCTGTCGCGGCACCAACCTCATGGTCAACCCGCAAGCCCGGGAACGGTCCGCGCACGCCGTTTCCCGCGTTGCGGCGCCGGAACGGCTTGTCCGATCGCCGGTCCGACCCGCAAGCGGCGGGCGAGGACCGCCCTGCCTGCGACCGCTGTTCGGCCTGAAAGACGGTGCGCCGTCACGGACCGCCCTCGCAGGGCACCCTGATGGTTCGCCGGCGGGAGCTACCCTGCAAGGCATGAGCATCGTCCTGGTCGCGCTCGTGAACCGGCACGGCGAGTTGCTGCTGCGCATGCGCGATGAGCAGTCGGCCGTGCGGGCCAACCGGTGGAGCCTGATCGGCGGCGCCTGCGGCTCCGGCGAATCCCCCAAGCAGGCGGCCATCCGGCTGACGCGCGAGCAGACCGGCCTGGCGCCGGACCCGGCCGGGTTGCGCCTGGCGTGGCGGGGCAGCATCCCGGACCCGCTGGTACAGACATTCCTGTACGCGGCACGCATTCCCGCCGCGACCGCCGACATCACCACCGACGCGATCCCGGGGGCGCTGGCCCGCCGCGGCGAATACGTGGTGCAGTTCGTGCCCGGGCCCGAGGTCCAAAGTGGACGCGCGTTCAGCCCCGCGTCCGGCTTCGTCGTCGGACCGTTCCTGGACTCGCGGCTGTACCGGGAACTGGCCGAAGGTCTCGACCTCGACGAGCTGGCCTGATCATGAAGTTGGCGTGACGACCCGCCGCCGAGCATGGACGTAAGTTCATGATCGACGCGGAGGGGGTCAGTGGGGGATGTGGGTGGGGGAGAGGCGTTTGCGGAAGACCCAGTAGGTCCAGCCCTGGTAGAGCAGGACCAGCGGGGTGAACACCAGCGCCACCCACGACATGATCCGCAGCGTGTAGGGCGTGGACGAGGCATTGGTCACGGTCAGGCTGTTGGCCTCGGCCGGCGTCGATGGGAGCACGTTCGGGTACAGGCCGGCGAACAGGGCCGCCACCGCGAGCGCGATCGCCGTGGCCGTGCCGACGAACGCCCAGCCTTCGCGCCCGGCCCGGTTGGCGACGAGCCCCGCGGCCAGACCCAGCACCGCGATCACTCCGAACACGACGGACAATGTCGACGCCCGCTGCGCGAACGTCCACGCCAGGAAGGCCACGGCCACCACGCCCGCGCCCAGCCCGGCCCGGAACGCCAGCCGGTTGGCCCGCGCCCGGATGTCGCCGGTGGTCTTGAGCGCCACGAAAATCGCCCCGTGCGTGACGAACAGCACCAGCGTGGTCAGCCCACCCAGCAGCGCGTAGGGATTCAACAGATCCATCTGGGTACCGGCGTACTCGTGCGCCGCGTCCAGCCGGACCCCGCGCACGATGTTGCCGAACACCACCCCCCACAGCACGGCCGGGATCAGCGAGCCGAAGAAGATGGCTTTGTCCCAGCGGGCCTGCCACACCGGCTCGGGGCGCTTGCCGCGGTACTCGAACGCCACGCCGCGCACGATCAGCGCCGCCAGGATCAGCAGCAGCGGCAGGTAAAATCCGGAAAACAGGGTGGCATACCACTCCGGGAACGCGGCGAACATCGCCCCACCCGCCGTGATCACCCACACCTCGTTGCCGTCCCACACCGGGCCGATCGTGTTGATGAGCACCCGCCGCCCGGTGTTGTCGCGCCCCAGCACCGGCAGCAGCATGCCCACGCCGAAGTCGAACCCCTCCAGCACGAAATAGCCCACGAACAGCACGGCGATCAGCCCGAACCACAGGTCGTGAAGTTCCACAGTGGACTCCTAGTACGCGAAGGCCAGTTGTTCCGGCTGTTGCGGCTCTTTGATCTCGGGTGTGCCGGCCCGGGCGAAGCGCACCAGCAGCCCCACCTCCACCACCGCCAGCACTCCATAAAGGACACTGAACACGGCCAGCGACGTGGCCACGTCGGCGGCGGCCACCGACGGCGAGGCCGCCTCGGCGGTGAGCATCTGCCCGAACACGATCCACGGCTGCCGGCCCATCTCGGTGAACACCCAGCCGGTGGTGTTGGCCGCCAAAGGCAGCAGCGGCAACGCGAGCGCCGCCCGCGCCAGCCACGGCCCGTATCGGTCGCGGCGCATGGCCCACAGCGCCCACAACGCGATCAGCGCCGCGGCCGCCCCGAACCCGATCATCAGCCGGAACGTCCAGTAGGTCACCGGGATGATCGGCGTGTAGGAGCCCTCGCCGTATTTGGCGACGTATTCGGCCCGCAGGTCGTTGATGCCGTGCACGGTGCCGTCCCAGTCGCCGGTGCCCAGCCACGACAGCAGCCCCGGGATCTCGATCTGGTACACCGGACGCGACCCGTCCAGCGTGCCGATCGTCAGGACCGAAAACGGCGCCGGCGACTGCGTCTCGTACAGCCCTTCGGCGGCGGCCATCTTCATCGGCTGCACCTGCGTCATGATCTTGCCTTGGATGTCGCCGGTGAACAGCAGCGCGCCCATCGCCGCCAGCGTCGTCCACGCGCCCACCTTCAGCGCGCTGCGATACGCCGCCGTGTCGGCGGACTGCCTGCGCAGATGCCACAGCGCCACCGCCGTCACCAGCCCACCGGCGGCCAGGAACGCACCGGCGACCGTATGCGGTACCGTAATCAGATTGACCTTGTTGGTCAGCACCGCCCAGAAGTCGGTCAGCTCGGCCCGCCCCTTGTCGGGGTTGTATCTGAAGCCCACCGGGTTCTGCATCCACGAGTTGGCCGCCAGGATGAAGAAGGCCGACAGCACCGTGCCGACCGCCGCGATCCACAGACAGGCCAGGTGCACCCGCTTGGGCAGCCGGTCCCAGCCGAAAATCCACAACCCGAGGAACGTCGACTCCAGGAAGAACGCCAGCAGCGCCTCGATGGCCAGCGGCGCGCCGAAGATGTCACCCACGAACCGCGAATAGGTCGACCAGTTCATGCCGAACTGGAACTCCTGCACGATCCCGGTGACCACACCCATCGCGAAGTTGATCAGGAACAGTTTGCCGTAGAACTTGGTCAGCCGCAGCCACTTCTCGTCGCCCGTGCGCACCCACGCGGTCTGGAAGGCGGCCACCATGAACGCCATGCCGATGGTCAGCGGGACGAACAGGAAGTGGTACACCGTGGTGATGCCGAACTGCCATCGGGCCAGCTCAGTCGCGTCCATGAGGCGACCATACGTCGTGTGTAAGGATGTTCGATCGTGAAACAGCCCACTTCCGCCGCAGCCCTGCTGGTTACCAGGTGCTTGAGCCGCTTGAGCGTCACCGGTATCGACAATCTCACAACGCGCGGGGCGTGCGTGCTGGCGTCCAATCACATCAGTCCGTTCGACCCGGTGGTGCTCACCGCCGCGACCGGGCTGGCGGGGGCGTTCCCGGCGTTCATGTCACACCCGGGCCCGTTCCAGACCCCGATCCTGGGCTGGTTGATGCGCCGCTGGGGACACATCCGGGTGGACCGCGACACCCCCAACGCGCCGCAGGCGCTGCACGACGCCGTGGCCGTGCTGGGTACCGGCCGGTCCGTGCTCATCTACCCCGAGGGCCGCATCAGCCGTGACCCGGGCCTGTGGCCGGAGAAGGGCAAGACCGGCGTCGGGCGGCTCGTGCTGGCCACCGGCGCACCGGTGATCCCGGTGGCGGTGTGGGGCGCGCACGAGGTCGTGCCCTACGACGCGCCGCGCGGCATGTGGCCGCGGCTGTGGCATTCGCTGCGGCACAAGCCGACCGTCAAAGTCCACTTCGGACTCCCGGTGGACCTGTCGGGCATCGACCCGGCCCGCCCCGGCGCGGCGCAGAAGGCCACCGACCGCGTCATGGACGCCGTCACCGCCGCGCTGGAGCCGCTGCGCGCCGACGAACCCGACCTGCCCCGCTACATCGACCCGACCCGGCCCGTGACGACCGCCCGAAGCCGCAGAATCAGATCATGACGATGCTTGAGCTTGCCGACTTCCGCGAACGCGTCGCGCGGCTGTATCTGTCCGATGTGGACCTGGACGGGTTCCGCCGCGGGCGGGCCGAACTGTTCGCCACCCACCCGCAGTCGCCTCTTGCGCCGGGCGCGCCGGCCCCGGCGTACTTCCCGCCCAATCCCGGCGCCATCGTCGACGCCGTGCTGGCGCCGGCCGACGGCGGGTACAGCGTGGACACCGGCGACACCGACGGCGTGGTCGCCTACCGGCGGCTGGGCATCGCCGCCACACCGTTCGGGCCGCTGACCCTGTTCTGGATCGACGCCTACGGCGGCGGGCTGTTCCTGCCGTTTCGCGACACCACGGCCGGCACGCTCACCTACGGCGGCGGAAGGTACCTGACCGACACCGTCAAGGGCACGTTCGGGCGCGGTGTGCGGCTGCTGGGGCCCGACCGGGTGCGGCTGGACTTCAACTACGCCTACAACCCTTCGTGCGCCTACTCGCCGCGCTGGACCTGCCCGCTGGC
>NZ_QJUG01000368.1 GCF_003426775.1 Allorhizocola rhizosphaerae
GTCGCAGCGTGACACGGCCGTGGCCGAACGCGACAGCGCGGTGGCCGCCCGGGAGGCGGCGCTGGCCGAGGCGGCGGCGCTGCGCCGGCGGGTGGACGAGCTGACCGTCCAGGTCGGACAGCTGGCCGGCACGCTGACCGCGTTGACCGCGCAGCTGACCCGTGCTCCTGCCCAGCCGTCAGCGGGCGGCGATGAGCTGGAACAGCCGCGCGGTCAGGACGTAGGGCATCCGGTCGGATAGCGCGATCTCCAGGCGCTCCAGCTCGGCGAAGAACGTGGCGTCGTACTTGCGCTGGTCGTCGGGGATGTAGTCGCAGATGGAGCGGATGCCGTAGTGGCCGAGCACGCCCACGCCCAGGCGGCGAAGGATCGCGCTGACCTCCTCGGCGGTGCGCGGGAACATCGGCGTGCCGAACGTCTTGGTGAAGTGGCGTGAGGCGTCCAGCGACTCGTAGGCGCCTGCCAAGTCCATGTCGCGCACGGCCATGCGCATCGGCTCGGAGTGGGCGTTGGCCGCCAGCACGCTCAGCAGCCCGCCGGGGCGCAGCGGCTCGAGCACCGTGACCAGAGTCGACTCCACATCGGACACGTACTGCAGCAGGTTGTGGCACAGCACCAGGTCGTAGGCGCCGGGCTCCACGACGTCGCCGAGTTTGGCCACATCGGACTCCACACAGGTGACGCGGTGCCCGACGCCGGTGCTGTCGGCCAGCGACCGGGCCGAGGCGAGCATCTCGGCCGAGTAGTCCACGACGGTCACCTCGTGCCCGTCGGCGGCCATGCGCACCGCTTCGACCCCGTTGCCGCCGGCAACGTCGAGCACCCGCAGCGGGCGCCCGTCGAGGTGGCGCGACAGGTTGTGTTCGGCAAGCGTGTAGCGCAGCCTGCCCCACGGCGCGTCCTGCCACTGGCGCCAGGCGGCCAGTGCCGCACCGAAAATCTCGGAGGCCGGTTCAGCCATGCCCAGAACCCTAGCCGTGCAACTGTCCGCCCCGATAGTGTCTGCGGCAAAGCACCTGATAGTGGACGTCGTCGCTGTCGGCTGCGGTGTCGCCCACGACGATCTGCTCCCCCTCGCGCACCACCGTGCCGCCCACGACGCGGGCGTTGAGCCGGCCGGGGCGCCCGCACCAGCACAGCACCTCCACCTGCAGCCGGTGGGTCCGGTCGGCCAGTTCGAACAGCCGCTTGGACGCCGGGAACAGCTCGGAACGGAAGTCGCTGGCCAGGCCGAAGGCGTACACGTCCACACCGGACTCGTCGACCAGATCGGCCAGCTGCTCGATCTGGGCCACGGTGTAGAAGCAGGCCTCGTCGCAGATCAGATAGTCGATCGGCGCCGGCTGGCGGCGCACCAGCTCGACCAGGTCCAGGTCGGGCCACACCTCCACGGCCTTGGCGGCCAGCCCGATGCGCGTGGTGACCTGCGGCTGGCCGGAGCGGTCCAGCCGGGTCAGCACGAGCCCACGCCGGCCCTGGCGGGCGTGGTTGTGGTCCATCTGCAGGGCCAGCGTGGACTTGCCGCAGTCCATGGGGCCCCAGAAGAAAGTCAAGCTGGCGGACATGGCCCGCCAGCCTATTACAACCGTGGTGGTGGATTGTTGCCGGCCGCGACGATGCCGCGCCGGATCGGTACCAGCAAAAGAAGCACAAAGCCGATGATGAAGGGGATGAGCACGGAGACGATGCCGACGCGGTAGCTGCCGGAGAACTGGAACACGGCCGTGAACAGCAGCGGCCCGATCCAGCTGGTGCCCTTGTCGGAGATCTCGTAGAAGCCGAAGTATTCGGCTTCTTTGCCCTTGGGGATCAGCTGGGAGAACAGCGACCGGGACAGGGCCTGGCTGCCGCCGAGCACCAGGCCGACGGTGGCGCCCAGCGCCATGAACGGGCCCGGCGCGCCCTCCGGCAGGGAGAACGCCGCCCCGACGATGGCCGTCCACAGCACCAGGCTGATCAGCACGGTCTTCTTCGCGCCGATGCGCTGGGCCAGCGCGCCCATGCCCAGCGCCCCGCCGAACGCGAGGAACTGGATGATCAGGATGGTGATGATGAGCGTGTCCTGGGACAGCTTGAGCGCCTCGGTGCCGTAGATGCTCGACACGTTGATCACCGTCTGGATGGCGTCGTTGTAGACCAGGTAGGCGCCGAGGAAGAGCAGGGTGATCGGGTACGCGCGGATGCCCTTGAGGGTGTGGCGGAGTTGTTTGAACCCGTCGGTGAGCACGTTGCCGCGGGCCACCCCCTCCAGCGGGGGCCGGTCACGCAGCCGCATGAGCGGCAAGAGGGTGAACAGGCCCCACCAGATTCCGGCCGAGGCCATGGACAGGCGCACCACCAGGCTGGTGCCGAGCCGGTCCTCCAGCAGCTGCAGCGCGGCCAGGTTGACCACGAGCAGCAGCCCGCCGCCCAGGTAGCCGAACGCCCAGCCGTAGCTGGACACCTTGTCGCGCTGGTCTTCGGGGCACAGCTGGGGCAGGAACGACTGGTACACCACGATGCTGGCGGCGAAAGCGACCGTGGCCACGATGGTCAGCGCGGCGCCCAGCCACAGCCGCCCGGCGTCGACGAAGAAGAACCCGCACGTGGCGCCGGCGCCGATGTAGGCGAAGATGCCCAGCAGCCGCCGCTTGTGCGCCGACCGGTCGGCGATCGCCCCGATGACCGGCAGGATCAGCACGTTGATGCCCACGGCGACGCTCAGGATGAGGGTGTAGAACCCGCCGGCCTTGAAGTCGATGCCGGCGAAGTGAAACAGCGTGGCGGCCTGGCAGGCGTCGGTGTTGTCGGGGCATCCGGCCGCGCTGCGGGCGATGGCCGACAGGTACGGGCCCAGGAACACCGCCACGATGGTGGCGGAGAAGGCGGAGTTGGCCCAGTCGTAGAAATACCAGCCCACTCGTTCACGCTTGGTGCTCTCTCCATAGGCAGGAGCCGTCATTTCCACAACCCTCGATCGGTGAAGACGTCCTTCAGGATGTTGATGCGATCGGTCATGATGCCATCTACACCGAGATCAAGTAACCCCGCCATTTCGTCAGGATCGTCGACGGTCCACACGTGTACCTGAAGGCCGAGCGCGTGTGCCAGGGCGAGGAAACGCCGGTCGACCACGCGCAGCCGCCGATGGCGCACCGGAACCTGCACGGCGACGACCGAGGCGGGCATGCTGACCTTGGCCCCGATGCGGGAGGCGGCCCACAGCCGGGCGACCTCGCGCTGCCCCAAGGATGTGGCGATTTTATTTGCGGTCAAAGCACGCAGGCGGCGCAGCCGGGTGTCCGAAAAGGACGCCAGCAGCACGCGGTCGTGCGCGCCGGTGGCCTCGATGGCCGCCACGGTCGGGGTCACGGCCGCGTCGGCCTTGACGTCGATGTTGAATTTGATGCCGGGCCACCGGTCGAGGACCTCGTCCAGCCGCGGGGCCGGGCCGCCGGGCGGTGGCGTGCGCAGCAGGTCTTGATAGGACAATGCGGGGTCGGGTGGGTCGTGAATGAGCACCGGCACGCCGTCGGCGGTGGCGTGCACGTCGGTCTCCACATAGCGGTAACCAGCGGCGATGGCGCGGGCGAAGGCCTCGGCCGTGTTCTCGTCGCCCTCGGCGGCCCCGCCGCGGTGGGCGAAGGCGAGCGGCGGCTCTTCCAGGTATGCCACCGGGGCAGAATTGCATATTGGGATTTGTATGGGTGGTCGGCTCGCCAACATCTGGTGACATCCTGCAGAATGTCGCCGAACCATTACGTCGAGATTAGTCGATCTCTGTGGAGGTGGCATTGGCGGCCGAATCCCCCAACGAATGGGTGCGAAGGCTCTCCCCCATGGAGAAAGCGCTGCTGGAGCGATTGGCCTCCGGCAGCACCATCTCCGCCGCCGCGACCGCCGAGTTCCTGTCGCTGCGCACGGCCAACCGGAGGATCGCCGATCTGCGCCGCCGGGCGGGTGTGAGCACGACCCGGGAACTAGTTGGCATCTACCGAACGCATCGGGACCGGTGAGTCCTTGTCGTTCGGGTGCGGCCGGTCGAGCTGACGCCAGCTCGGCCAGATCAGTGGGCTCAGGGTAACGAGCAGGTACGCGGCGCCGAAGGCCAGCAGCGCCGCGCCTACTCCCAGGCCCTGTGCCGCCAGGCCGCCCAGCAGCGCGCCCAGCGGGATGCCTGCCCAGCCCAGAGCGGTGGCGATGCCCTGCACCCGGGCCATCAGGTGCTCGGGCACCCGCTCGTAGAACAGCGCCCCGGTGATCGGGTTGACCGCGGCCATGCCCAGGCCGGCCACGAACGACACCGCGAACACGATCCACGTCTGATCGGCCACGGCGGCCGCGACATAGCGTGGTGCGCCGCCGACGAGGAATCCGAGGGTGAAAACCGCATATCTGGGTACCCGCGAAGCCAGCGCCGTGAACACGACGTTGCCCAGCACCGCGCCCAGCGCGAAGCACCCCGACACCAGCCCCAGCGCCACCGGTTGCCCGATGCGGCCGGCCCACACCGGGATCAGCACCGAGCCGTAGGCCGCGTCGAACAGGTTGGTGGCGAAGAACACCAGCAGCATCGCGGCCAGGAACCGGTCGCGGCGCAGGAAGTCCAGCCCGCCGCGGATCGCCGTGACGTACGGCTCCCGCGGCTGTCCGTCCACTGTGGACGCCAGGCGCGGCACGAGCCCGGCCACCAGCGCGGCGCCGGCCAGGAAGCTGGCCGCGTCGATGAGCAGCACGCCGCTTGCCCCGGCCACGGCGATGAGCACGCCGGCCACCGGCGCGCCGATCAGCGTGGCCAGCCGGCTGACCCCGTCGCTCAGTGCGGCCGCGCGGGTGCTGTCCACGCCGCAGGCCTTGGCGGTGCGCGGGAACAGCACCCGCTTGCTCAGGTCGCCGCAGC
>NZ_QJUG01000369.1 GCF_003426775.1 Allorhizocola rhizosphaerae
GGAACAACGCCGTCTCCACCGCAAACAACGCCGGCTGAGTAAACCCCGTCTGCTCCAACCCCACCCCGGACGCGATCACCTCCCGCAACGCCGGATCCAACACCGCACAGACTTCATCGAAGGCCTCCCGAAACACCGGAAACGCATTCGCCAGCTCAAGACCCATCCCCGCCCGCTGCGCACCCTGACCAGTGAACAAAACCCCCAACGCACCCCTACCAGCCCCACCAGCAGAAGCCACCTCACCCAAACCCGCCAACAACTCCTGGCGATCCGCACCCACCACCACCGCACGGTGTTCGAAGGTGGCGCGGGTGGTGATCAGCGAGTAGCCGATGTCCACAGGCTTCGGCCCGTCCGCGACAATCCGTTGCAGCTGCGCCGCCTGGGAGCGCAACGCCTCGGGAGTGCGTGCCGAGAGCACCAGCGGCACGATGGCCGGTGCGGATTGTTCGGAGGGCTCGTCGTCGTCCTGCGGTGCCTGTTCGATGATGACGTGGGCGTTGGTGCCGCTAACGCCGAATGACGACACGCCCGCCCGGCGTGGCCGATCCAGCTGCGGCCACGGTCGTGCCTCGGTCAGCAACTCCACCGCGCCGACCGACCAATCCACCAACGGCGACCGATTTTCCGCGTGCAAGGTCGCCGACAACAGCCCGTGCCGCAACGCCTGAACGACCTTGATCACGCCACCCACACCCGCAGCCGCCTGCGCATGCCCGATGTTCGACTTCAACGATCCCAACCACAACGGCCTGTCCGGAGACCGGCCCTGCCCGTATGTCGCCAGCAATGCCTGCGCCTCAATCGGATCGCCCAACCGGGTGCCCGTGCCGTGCGCCTCCACGGCGTCCACATCGGACACCTCCAGCCCGGCCGACGCCAACGCCTGCCGAATCACCCGCTGCTGCGACAAACCATTCGGCGCAGTCAAACCATTCGACGCACCATCCTGATTCACCGCCGAACCACGCACCACTGCCAACACCCGATGACCGTTGCGCTGGGCATCCGAGAGCCGCTCCAGCAATAGGATCCCGACGCCTTCGGACCAGCCGACCCCGTCTGCCTCGGCCGCGAACGACTTACACCGCCCATCGGCTGCGAGCCCACGCTGGCGGCTGAACTCCACGAAGGTTGCCGGCGTGTGCATCACCGCGACGCCGCCTGCCAACGCCATCGAGCACTCACTGCGGCGCAAGGCTTGTACCGCCAAATGCAACGAAACCAAGGAGGACGAGCACGCCGTGTCGACGGTGACGGTCGGTCCGACCAGGCCGTACGAGTAGGCGAGGCGGCCGGAGATGACGCTGGCGGCATTGCCCGTCATCAGGATGCCCTCCAGCTCGGCGGGGATCTGCCGCAGCGGCGGTGCGTAGTCGTAATACATGACGCCCATGAACACGCCGGTCTCCGAGCCACGCACGGTCACCGGGTCGATCCCGGCGTGCTCGTAGGTCTCCCACGCGGTCTCCAGCAACAGGCGCTGCTGCGGATCCATCGCCAATGCCTCGCGCGGCGAAATCCCGAAGAACTCCGGGTCGAACCTGTCCGCGTCGTGCAGGAAACCGCCGCGAACGCAGTACGTGCGCCCGCGGCTGTCCGGGTCCGGATCGTACAGGTCGGTGGGCCAGCCGCGGTTGACGGGGAAGTCCGACACGGCGTCGCCGCCCGCGACGACGAGGTCCCACAGGCCCTCGGCGGAGGTGACGCCACCCGGGTAACGACACGCCATCCCGACGATCGCGATCGGCTCCACCTGCTCCAGCTCCTGGATGCGCTGGCGTGCGCGGCGCAGGTCCACGGTCACCTTGCGCAGGTAGTCGGCGATCTTCTCGGTCTCGTGCTGGCTCACGTCATGCCCCTACAGCTCGAACTCGGTGTCGATGATGTCGAGCAGGCGGTCCAGCGGAACCGTCTGCAGATCGTGGTCGGAGTCCGCGCCCGCCGTCGAGACGGCCGAGCCGCGCAGGCCTACCAGCATCCGCTCCAGGCGCATCGCGATCGGCCTAGCCGCGTCGCCGGACAATGCCGCCAGGCCCGCCTCCAGGCGGTCCAGCTCCTCGTCGATCGAGTTGCCCGTGCTGTCCGATGTGGACGACGGCAGTTCGGCCGACAGGTACCCGGCTACGGCCCGCGCGGTCGGATAGTCGAACACCAGCGTGGCGGGCAGCCGCAGCCCGCTGATCGCGCCAAGGCGGTTGCGCAACTCCACCGCGGCCAGCGAGTCGAAGCCCAACTCGTTGAAGGCCCGATCGGGGTCGACGGCCTCCCGCCCGCTGTGCCCGAGCACCGCCGCGATCTCGGCGCGTACCAGGTCTGACAGCAGCCGGTCCCGCTGTTCGGTGTCGAGCCCGGCGAGCCGTTGCAACAGCGGCATAGTCGGCGCGGCGGTCGTCTGCGCACGCCCGCGGACCAAGCCACGCAACACCTCAGGCAGGTCGGAGCCCAGCGCCCGCAGCGCCGTGGTGTCGAAGCGCACCGGCGCAAGCAGGCTGTCACCGCGGACCACGGCGGCGTCGAACAGCGCCATGCCGTCGCCCTCGCTGATCGGCACGACACCGCCGCGTGCCACGCGCTTGCGGTCGGCCTCGTCGAGCTGCCCGATCATGCCGCCCTCCTGCGCCCACAGCCCCCACGCCAGCGAGATGCCGGGCAGTCCGGCCGTTTTTCGGTACGCCGCAAGCGCATTCAGGAACGCGTTGCCCGCCGCGTAGTTGGCCTGTCCCGGCGGCCCCAGCAGACCCGAGACCGAGGAATAGAGCACGAAGGCGGACAGCCCCAGGTCGGCGGTCAGCTCGTGCAAATGCCACGCCGCGTCCGTCTTCGGCCTCAGCACGCCGTCAAGCTGTTCCGGGGTAAGGGATGTGACCATGCCGTCGTCGAGCACCCCGGCGGTGTGCACGACGGCGGTCAACGGCCGGTCGGCCGGCACGGACGCGATGAGCCGTGCCACGGCATCGCGGTCGGCGACGTCGCACGCCACGATCTCGGCCTCGGCGCCCAGCGCGGTGAGTTCGTTTTGAAGGTCTCCGGCACCGGGCGCGGCGAGACCTCGCCTGCTGACCAGCAGCAGATGGCGGGCGCCGTGCCGGGCGACGAGATGCCGGGCGAGCAGTGCGCCCAGACCGCCGGTCGCTCCGGTGACGAGGATGGTGCCCGCGGGATTCCAGGGCGCGGCGGCCAACTCTTGGCGTGGGGCCGCGACGAGCCGTGGGGTGCTGATCTGGCCGTCGCGGATGGCGAGATTGGATTCGCCCGAGCCGAGCGCGGCAGGCACCGCCCGCAGCGAACGCTCATCGCGGTCAACGTCGACGACGGCGAAACGTCCCGGGTTTTCGGTCCCGGCCGACAGCAGCAGACCGCGTGCGGCGGCGTACGGCAGGTCGGTCGCCACGCCGTCGCTCGCCGCCACGGCACCGCATGTCAGCAGGGCGAGACGGGAGCCGCCGAAGCGGGGCTCGGCCAACCAGTCCTGGGCCAGGCGCAGGATGCGGTGCACGGCCGCGCGGGTTCGCTCGGCGAGGTCTGCAAGGTCGGCGACGTCGGTCTGCGGGCCGTCGGCCGACGCCACGGGCACGAGCACCAGCGGTGGCATGGGTTCGCCGGCCGCGATCGCCGCGCTCAGTGCGGCCAGATCGTCGTAACGCGTTCCCGGCAGCGGCGCGGCGAACCCGGCCGCGCCCAGCACCACCCACTCGGCTTCTGCGTCCGCTACGGGCACGGCGGTCCAGTCGACCCGGTAGAGCGCGTCGTGCGGCCCTGCGGGGAGCACGGGTACCGGACGGGACAGCATCGACTCGACCGACACCACGGGCGTGCCGTACTCGTCGGTGAGTTCCAGCTGTACGGTATCGAGCCCGGCATCGGCGCTGCGCCGCGTCAGGTGTCCACGTAGGACGGTCGCACCGGCCCGGTGCAGCATGACGCCGTTCCAGGAGAACGGCAGCCCCGCCGCCGTCGACTCGGCCGTCACCCCTGGCAGCAGGGCGTGCAGCGCCGCGTCCAACAGCGCCGGATGCACCATGCATCGGGCCGCCGCCATGCGTTGTGCCTCGGGCAGCTCGACCTCGACGTACAGCTCCTGGCCGCGCTGCCAAACGCGGCGCAAACCCTGGAACGCCGGACCATACCGGTAGCCCTGCCCGGCCAACTCCTCGTAGGCACCCGTGACGTCGAGCTCGGTGGCGTCGGCCGGCGGCCACGCCATAGCGCTGCCTGCAGGTGCAGCAACGGTCTCGGTCACCGCACCGGCGGCGTGCTGGATCCACGACGCCTCCGGGTCGCCCTCGGGGCGCGAGTGGATCTCGACGGTCCGGCGTCCCTTGTCGTCGCGATCGGACACGGTCACCTGCACGTGTATCCCGCCGCGGTCGGGCATCGTCAATGGCGCGGTGAGGGTCAGTTCCTCCAGCCGCTGACAGCCCGCCTCGTGGGCGGCTCGCAGCGCCAGCTCGACGAAGGCGGTTCCCGGCAGCAGCACCGTGCCCATCACCTCGTGGTCGGCCAGCCACGGCTGGGCGGCACGCGACAGCCAGCCGGTGAGCACCAGCCCGCCGCCGACCAGCTCGACGGTCGCGCCAAGCAGCGGGTGATCGGCGGGGTCACGATTGGTCGTGCCGGGCGGGGCGGTCAGCCAGTAGCTCTCGTGTTGGAAGGCGTATGTGGGAAGCGGCACGTGCCGACCCGCACCCTGCAACGTGGCAGCCCAATCCACATCATGCCCACGCACGAACACCGCACCCAACGCCGTCAACAACTCCCGCGGCTCATCCCGGTCACGCCGCAAAGCAGCCACCGCCGCCACGTTGTC
>NZ_QJUG01000037.1 GCF_003426775.1 Allorhizocola rhizosphaerae
GGCCGCCAGGTGTGGCGGCGGAGCCGGGACGGTCGCGAGATGCGGCGGCGGCGCGGGAACCGCCGGCGCCGCGACGGCTGCGGGCTTTAGCTCGGGCGCGGCCCGTGTGGTCAGCGGCGCGTGCCAGTCCTGCGGTCCCGTGGGCATCGACGCGGTCACCAATGCCGTCACCGGCACGGGCTTCACCACCGGCGCGGCGATCCCGGCGTGCGCCACGCTGCCGCCCACGAAGATGGCAATCATCGATCCCACGAGCGCGCCCGCGACCTTCTGCTGCACGCTCAGGCCGGGGATCCGCCGGGCCCGCCGCCCACGGATCTGCGCCGGTATCTCGACCAGCACACTGATCGTGAACGTCGCCCAGGCCAGCCACCCGATCCACGTCAGCACCCGCATGAACAGCGTCCCGTTGTCGGGCGACAGCAGCAGCTGCGTTATCTCGTCAAGCGTGGGCACATGTTTGGGTAGGGGATTGCCGGCGACTCTGAGCAGGAGCATCGGTGCCCCGCCGATGACGCCGACGGTGAACAGCAGCGCCAGCATGCCGGTGACAAGCCGCCGGAACATCTGAACCTCCCCCTACCCCTTATCCCACAAGCAGTGTGGCGTTGGCGACCCCGGTCGCCGTCCAGGTCGCCCCGCCCAGAAACGCCAGTCCGGACGGGTTGGTGTATTCCAAGTAGACAGTCACGATCAGGTGTGTGCGGTCGTCCGCCACGGCAACCTTTCCCGTCGCCCCAGCGGCCGTGATGTAGGAGCTCGCCGCCTGCTGCGCCTTGACCGGGTCGACAACCTTCTCCCCGCCCTGCACGGCCTGTCCGGCCTCGATCGCCGACCCGGCCGCGCGTGCCGCCTCGGCCGCGATGTTGTCCGCCCGTTGGTAGGCGCGCATCCGCCCGCCGCCGACCACCACGAGCCCGAGCATGAACACCCAGAAGTTGGCCACGATCACCGTGAAGAGGGCCACCTTGCCGCTGTCGTCCCGGAAAGGTCTCATGACCGGCTCCTGTAGCGGTCCAGCGGGCTGACAAAGTTGGAAGTCAGCGTGACGTCCGGCATGGGCAGTCCGGGGAGCGTGAGGTCCTCCAGCGCCGCATGGCATTCGACCGTCGCGCTGACGGTGGCGGGCTCCCCGACCGGGATGTCGAATCCGGTCGTGTTGACGATGACGTTGAGCGTGTTGCAGTTGATGCCCTGCGACTGGAAAGACGTCAACGCAGCCTGATATGCGGTCGTCTCCGCCTCCGTCTTGGTCCGGGCGAGGCTCGCGGTCCGGGCCGCGTCGTACGCCGCCGCGTCGGTCGCCTGATAGGCCAGCGTCAACCGGCCCGCAGCGATGATCGCCGCAGTGCACATGATTACCGGCACCGTCACGATCGCCAGCTCGATGCTGGCGCTGCCGCGCTGCCCGGAGGCCCTCATGGCACGAACCGCTCTCTCGGGCCGCTGGCGCTTTGTGCGACCCCGAAGTTGAAGCCCGGAAGCACCGGCACGGCATTGCCCGTCACCGTGACCGTCACATCGGTACCGCTAAAGACCACGATGACATCGTGGTTGCGCAGGCCGCCACCGGCCTGGTTCAAAAAGTTGTTGGCGCGCAACTGGCCCGCATCGGACGGGGCGTTGTAGGCGCGGGCGGCGTTGGCCCCCTGGGTCGCCGCCGCCAGCGCCGTCGAGCGCGCGTAGTAGACCAGCGCTGCCTGCACCACCATGAACGTCACGATGAGCATGGGCAGCGCGACGATGGCGAACTCGACCACCGCGGCGCCCTTGTCGCGGGACGCCACGTTCGGCCAGGTTCGACGGATCATGGGTTGGGGCCCTCCGGCAGGTCGCCGACCCAGCCTTCCGCGATGACCATGATGGCGCCGCCCACGAACACGGCGACAAGGGCCACGAGGCCCACAAGGATGATGTAAGGCACCGGCCCCTCGCCCCGGTCCGATCGGAGCGCCGCGAGCTTGGCAGCGAGTTTGTGCAGCATGGCCGTTCCTTTCTATTTGCCGGTGAAGAAGACATTCATCATCAGGGGGTACCCGACGAGCACCAGGAAAATGATGATGAGCATGGTGGACGGGACATCCAATTTGGACGTTCGCGTCTTCGCCGACTCCAGCGCCTTCGCCCGCACCTGGTCGCGCAGCGAGGCCGCCTGGGCCCGCAGGGTCGAATAAACTTGCGCCCCATCGGTTCCGGCGCTCTGCATGATGTCGGCGAACGTGGTCAGCTCGACCACGCCGATGGCCGTGGACAGCCGCTTGAGCTCGTCCCACGGCGGGGCCATCTGTAGCTGCGCCGTGAGCAGAGCCATGCGCAGCCGGGCATATGGCCATCCAGTGCACACCGCGGCGGCGCGCTCCATGGCCTCGACCGCCCCGTGTCCGGAGTGGACCTGGTGCGCGGTGAGCGCCGTGTAGGTGCACAGCGCCCGCACGAACTCGGCTCGTGCCGCCTTGGCTCGCGCCTTCAGATCGAAGTGGACCAGCGCCGCCCCACCTACTCCCGCGGCGAGCGTGGCCAGCAGCGGGATGCTCCACGGCAGGCTCATCCCGAAGATGACCAGCAGGAGCGAGACCATCGGCGGGATGAGCAACGACACGACGCCGCCCAGGATCACGTGGAACATGTGCTTTTCCCGGCTTCGCCCCAGGATCTCGAAGTCGGCCGAGGATGCGCGCACCGGCACGGGCTTCGGCTCGGCCACGACAATCGGTTCGGGCGTGGGGTGCAGCCGCTTCAACGCCGGCCCGAGCGCGGGCGTGGCCGGAATGAATTGCACGACAAGCAAATACAGCCCGTACCCAGCTACGGCCCCCGCCGCCACGGCGATCGCCACCCACACTTGCGGAATCATGATCCTCGCTCCGCCCGCAGCAGGCGCGGCAACCGCTCCGGCATCGACAGCGCGCGAATCCACAGCATCAGCCCGGCGTAAAGCCCGGCGAGCGCGACCAGGATCACCTGCCCAAGGAACGTCTGATACGGCCGCGCATATGAGGCGTTGACCGCACCGAACAGAAGCAGCGCCACGGTCACACCCGTCAAGAACCGCACCGTGTAGCGGGCCGTCGCCCGCTCACTGTCCACAGTGGACCGTGCCGTGATCTCCTCACTCAGCGCGTGCGCGATGTCCGACAGCGCCCTGTGCAGGCCCTCACCCGCATCCGTCAGCTGCAGGATCAGCGGCGCCACGACCTCGTCGCAGCTGTAGTCATCCATCTCGTCGGCGAACGCCCGCAACGCCGCCTCCGGGTCCATGCCCGCCTGCAACCGGGCCGCGAGCGTCTTGACCTCCTGGTCGATCAGCGGCGGCGCGGTCCGCGCGGTGGCCACGATCGCGGCCTGCAGCCCGATGCCGTTGCGCACGTAGTCACTCACCCGCCGGGTCCACGACTCCAACGCGCTCAGCCGCGCGATGGCCCGCTTCTCCGCGCTGGTCGCCGAGAACAGCCACGGTATGCCGGGGATCGCCACCAGCACGATGAGCCCGCCGATCGGCCAGCCGGTGAGCAGCCAGGTCGCGGCGGCCGCGATGACGGCCACGGCGAGCAGGATCTGGTGGGTGCGGCGCTCACGCGGAGTCCTCCCCGCCCCGACCCAGAACCTGCGCATTTTCAGCCGCCACAGCGACGCCGGCTGCGGCGGTTTGCTGGTGCCGATGAGAAACGCGATGGCCATCGCGACCCCGCCCGCGACAAGCAGGAAGCTCACTGCGGCAAGCAGATAGACGGTCATCGGCGTACCCGCTTCGTGTGCAGTTCGTGCCGCCACGCGCCGCGGTTGTTCTGCCCCGCCTCGATGTATGCGACCAGCTCCCGCGGGTCGTATCCGACGTCCATCAGGTCCTCGCGGATGCGCTCGGGCAGGTGCTTGGGCACGGCCCGCCCGTCCGGTCCGGGCCCGAAAACCGTTGTGGTGACGACCTTTCCCTCGCGCATGCCGCCGACCTCGACCACATGCGAGACGAACCGGTGCTCGCCACCGCCGATCGCACGCTCATCGACAACCGTCGTGTACACGATGAGATCGATCCCTTGTGCCGCCATGCGCAGCGCCTGCTCCGGCCCCATGTCGTTGCCATACGAGCAGGCGAGCTGCACGATCGAGTCCATCACCTCGCGCGCCTGCCGCGCATGGATCGTGCACATCGCGCCCCGGCTCACGGTCATCGCGCGCAGCATCGGCACGATCTCGCGCCCGCGCGTCTCGCCCACGATCACCCGCCGCACGCCGAGCCGCTGCGTGATGGGCATCATGTCGTGCAACGTCTTTTCGCCGCGCCGCTTGCCGCTGGCGTCGTATTCGCCGTGTCCCTGCAGCGCCTCCAAGCTGATGACCCAGTTGCTCCCGACCGGCTCATGCAGCCCGAGCTCGCGTGACTCCTCCAGAGTGATGTAGGGCTCGCCCGCCGGAATGGTCCTCGCGAGCGCCCGCAACAGGGTCGTCTTCCCCGACGCGGCCAGGCCGGCGATCATGATGTTCGCGCCCGCCTCCAACGCCTTCGTCAAGAACCGGAAAAGCAAATGATCTATCATCTGGTACCGGTCGCGGAGCTCCTCAAGCGAGGCCGTGAACAGGCTGTGCTTGCGGATGTACACCACCGGGCGCGGGGAAACCTTGTACAGCACGGTCATTCGCGACCCGTCCGGCAACTGCATGTCCAGTTCCGGGTTGGACTCCGACAGCTGGCGCTCGGTCGCGGCCACCCGCATCGCGAGCACCTGCAGCATGCTGATCAGCTCGTCGTCGGTCTCGGCGATCGGCTCGCCCCGGCTGCGCGAGCCGTCGGCGTGGTGCAGCAGCACCTGGTCGCAGCCGATGATGTGCACGTTGGTGATGTCGGGGTCGTCGAGCAGGGGCTGCAGCCGGCCCGCGCCGAACATGCCGGCCACGACCGCGTCGAGGAGCACGTTTTCCTGCGCGGGGCTGACCGGGCGGCCCGCGTGGGCCATCGCCGTCGCGTAGTCGGCGACCACCTCGCGCCCCACCCGCTGGGCGAGCTCGCGCCGATATGCGGGCGTCACGTTGGCCGCGTCTTCCAGCAGTGCCGTCATCCGCTCGGTGACCCGGCCCTGCAGCTGGCGCACCACCCCATAGTCCACATCGGACACTACCGGCGCGGGCGGCGCGGCGTGGTGCCCGTTGACCCGCTGCATCTCGGCCGCTTCCACGGCCCCCGGCATGGGCACAAACCGCGGCGGGGTGCTCATCGCGCCGCCGCCTCTGCGATGCGGCCGCCGCGCTCTGCCGTGAATGTCGTGTCGCTCATCGCGCCGCCGCCTTGACCGCCGGGAGGGTGTCGGTATCGCGCCGCTCGATCGGTTGCGCCGCCTGCCTTCGCGCGGCCAGCGAGGCGTGCAGCGAGCCGTATGCCGTTGCGGCCGTGCGCATCAGCGGGCCCGTGCGCCGGCCCCGTCCCGACCCGCACAGCGCGGCCGCCGTGGACGGATCCCACGCCAGCCGCGCGAGCACGGGCGTCACGAGATGGCGTGCGATCTCGCGCGCCGCGATGCCGCCGCCGATGAGCATGAGCCCCAGGTGAGCCGGGCTGTCCTTCATCTCGCGCCGCAGGCGCGACAGCGCAGGCACCCCGGGCGAGATCGTCCGGATCGAATGCGCCCGCAACACCAAAAGGACCAGATCGGCGCGCACCAGCACCGGCCACGGCGGGTGCGGCGCGGACAACCGTCCACAATCGACAAGCACGGTCTGCGGCAGGTTGGCCAGGAAGTCACCGAGGTGCGCCCAGGCCGGCTGCAGCGACGCGGCCTGCGCGGGATCGGTGATGCCCGGCAGCACCAGCCGTTCCCGCTTGGGCGAATCGAGGTCGATGAGCTGGCTCAGGAAGTCCTGCTCGGCCGTGCCGCGCAGGGCGGCACTGGCCAGTGGCAGCACACCCCGGTCGGTGGGCAGTTCATAGCGAGCCAGGTAACCCGAGAGCAGATCCCCGCCCGCGGGGTCACACTCGGCCAGCAGCGTCGGTGCGGGCCACGTGAGCGTGAACGCCAGCGCCGCCGTCGAGACGCCGGGGGAGCCCTTCGCGGAAACCATGGCTATCAGGGTCATGTCGATCAGCCCGCAAGCGTCAGCACGATGCGGTCCTCGGCGTGCATCGCGGCCACGGTCGGCGCGTCCGCGGTGCTCACCTCGACATTGACGATCGTGTCGCCCTGCCGCGTGCCCGGTTTGACGTCGACCACCGTGCCGGCGATCGTGCGCGGCGGGACGAGGTCACCCGCGTTCTCCCCGGAACCGCCGACCGAGTTCTTCTTCGGCGTGACCACCAGCAGCACCGACGCGCCCACCTTCACCCGCGCGACCGGCAGCCGGTCCTCGGACAGGGACAGCCCGAGCAGCTGGTTGCCTTGCGCGGGCACGGGATGGTCGGTCACCTGCTCGGGGGTGAGCAGCGTGCCGGGCACGAGCGGGACCGCGGCCCGCTTGCCCACCACCGTGTTGGCCCGGCTCAGCGGGATCGGCTTGAGCCCGACCGCGTCGTTGACCCGGATCACCATCAGATCGTCGGCCTTGATCTCCGCGCCCTTGCCCACCGGTTTGGCCACGCCCAAAAAGTCGTGCGTGGACCCGATACGCAGCGCCACATAGCCCGCGGTCAACGCCCCGGCCACAATCAGCAGCACAGCCAGCGCGCCCTGCATCACCGACCGGCGCCGAGGCGCGGCTTTGACTATCGGCATCGGCCCCGTCTGCTGTTGACGGGGTGGATTGCTGACCACGGTCATCCCACCACCACCTGAAGTTCTTGAATGGTCACGTCGCTGGTCGTGGTTCTCTGCACGACGACCGTGCCGCTGCGCCCTCCGCCTTCCCACTCGACGTTGAACGTCGTGGTGGCGGTGATGATGTATTTGCCGTTGGGCTTATTGCGCGAGGGCTGTTTGTATCCCACGTAGCCGCAGTCCGGCGACTGCGCGTCGCCACGAGACGGATCGTATGGCGTGCCGGGCTTGGCACACACGATGGTCGTGCCGTCGCCCATGTTCCAGACGATCTGCGTGGCCTGCGACTCCGCGCGGACGGTCACGCCCCGCTCCGACACCTGGGCGCTGTTGGGACCCCACGTTTCGGGAGTCACGGGCGTCCACATCCACACCGGCAGGCCGACCAGGCCCGAACCGTCGCGGCGCGGCGCGGTCTGAATGTCCGGCCCGGTGAGGCCCAACAGTGCTATCGCTCGCACCGCAAGGGTCATCGGGTCCGGCAGGAGGTTTTCATAGCCCGGCGGCGGGCTCGTCAGATAGACGATGTTCTGGCGCACCCAGCCCGCCGATGCGCCCTCCCAGCAGAACGCCTCGTACATATAGCCGTTGGCCGGGTCGCCCTTCCACTGCGGGTCGTCGGCGGGCAGGCTCATCCGCTTGAAATAACACTCGGCGTAGAGGTTACCGGGGTCGATGCCCACCCGGTTGAACCAGCCCATGCTGGTGTGGCAGTCGACCCAGCCCTTCTGCGAGTGCAGGCACTGCGCGGGGCCGCCACCGCCCCCGCCGCCTCCACCCCCACCGCCGCCTCCGCCCCCGCCGCCGGGGTCTTCGACGACGATGCGGCATGGTCCGTTGTCGGGCGGGCAGTAGATGTAATCAGCGTGTGCGGGGCCTTGCACGACGACGAGATAGGCACCGATGAGGGTGAGCACGGTCAGGACGCGTCTTAGCATGTCGAACTCCGATCTGCGTAGGACTCGACCCAGCGCCATCGGCTGTCCGGGTAGAGCCCGGCCCGGAGGGTGACGGGATATTTCTTGTTCTGTCCGGGAGCGGCCACCGACTTCTTCGTTGTCTTATTTATTGTGTCGGTACCTGAATCGTCCACACAGGACTCAATGATGATCGTGGTCGGGCTGACGGAAACGACGCGGCGCAGGGTGATCTTGGGGTCACCGGTGCGCACCGCGGACTGTTCCCGCATCAGCTCGAGGTCGCGTTCCAGCGCGGTGAGGAAGGCGCCCGCGGCGTAGTCGGACAACGGGCGCTTCGTGTGGTCGTCGTTCCAGTCGTAGACGCCGGTCTGCGCGGCCTTGATGTAGATGGTGTTGAGCTTGACGTAACTTTGCCACGCGGTGTCGACCAGCGCCTGCTGGTCCGCGCTGAGCTGGACGGACCTGCTGGGCGGGGCCTGAGCCGGTTGCGCCGCAACATCTTCGATGCGCGGTGAACACGCGCCAACCGCGACCATTGCCGCGACCCCGAAGACGGCTAGTGCGGTTGCGCGTCCACTATGGGCTTGTGGCTCCATCGTGCCCCCTGGTCTGGGTTGCGCTCCCGAGGGCCGATCGTACGATGAGCTCCACCGATGTAACAAGGGGTGTTCGATAAGTGAGCGTTGGGTGATCCTGATATGGGTGTCCTGGTGGTTTTGGCCGGTCTGTCGGTCGCACCATTGGTGCGACTGATCATCTTCCGCTGGTCCGTCGACGTTGGACAACCGTTGCGGGCGATCCCGCCGCTCAGGCGGCTCCTGCTGGTAGGGCCCCGGGTGGGGACGGTGGAGATCGTGCTGGTGGGCGTGCTGGGTTTGCTGGCCTGGCGCGTGCGCGACCCGGTCGCTCTAGTCGCGTTCGCGTGGATCGCTGTGATCGGCGTGGCGCTGGCGTTCATCGACCTGGCCGTGCACCGCCTGCCCAACGCGCTCACGCTGTCGGCGTTTCTGGGAGGTGCGGTGTTGCTGGCGCTCGCGGGCGAGCCCCGGCGGCTCGGCATCGCGCTGCTGTGCAGTCTCGGCATGACCGCGTGCTATCTGATGCTGAGCCTGATGAACCCATCGGGCATGGGCCTGGGCGACGGCAAACTCGCGCTCAGTCTGGGCCTCGCACTCGGCTGGTTCGGCGGGATGGTCACGCTCTACGGAGCCGTCGCCGGGTTTCTGCTCGCCGGACTTTACGCTTTGGTCATGCTCGCGCTCGGCCGGGTCACCCGCAAGGACTCCATCGCTCACGGCCCGTTCATGTTGCTGGGCGCGCTCGCCGCGCTGGTCTGGTTGCCGCTGTGAACGAGTTCGAGGTCGGCCCGCTGCACTGTTATGACCGAGGTGGCGACGGGCTCCCGGTGCTCTGGCATCATGGCACGCCAAATCTGGGCATGCCGCCGGAGCCGTTGTTCGCCGACGCCGACCGGCTCGCGGCGCTGCTGCCCGAGCGGGTCGTCGGCGTGGTGAGCATGGCCGGGTTGGCCCCGTTGGGTGCCGAGGGGTTGGACTGGTTCGCGGGCATGGCACCGGTCGGCGAGGCCGCGCTGGGCGCGGCAACGCGCGGGCGCGCGGCCAGGGAGGCGTTCGAGGAGCCCGAGGGCGACATCGGGCTCAACGATGGCGATGGGGCGGCGCTGGCGGGGGAGTGGTCGTGGTTCGGCAAGGTGGTCGGCCCGGCGCCCGGGGGCGGGCAGGTCGACGACGATCTGGCCTATGTTGCTCGGTGGAGGTTCGATCCCGCGACGATCGGTGTGCCGGTGCTGCCGATGCACGGCGGGCGGGACCGGATGGTGCCCAGTTCCCACGGCGAATGGCTGGCCCGCCACATCCCGCACGCCCAGTGGAGACTGTCCACGCAGGACGGGCACATCACGGTACTGAATAAAGCGCCGCAGGCATTGGAATGGTTGGCCGGTCTCTCATCTGGCGGGTAACGGCTGGAACTGATGGCCCAGGGCCTCAGACAGGCCAACGAAGACTCTCGTGGCGGGGGCCGAGCACGGCACGTCTGAAGGATTGTCGGACAGTGTCGGTGATTCCGGGCATTCGCCGGACGAGATGTCGCTGTTGACCATGACGACGACCGAGGTGTCGGTGGTGGTGTCGTAGAAGAGCGTCGTGTTGAAGCCCGGGAGCTCGCCCGTGTGGCCCACCCAGCCGTCGACGCAGCCGAGCGCGAAGCCGTAGCCGGCCGGGGACGGGAACGATTGCAGCCGTTCGGTTTGCACGCGGGTCGATAGTAGTGTCTGGCCGGTGCCGAGCGCGCGAGCGTAGGTCAGCAGGTCGGCGAGATTCGAGATCATGCCACCCGCGGTCCAGCCGAACGAGGGGTTCCAGTCGGTGGCATCGACCGGCTGGCCCGGCGTTTTGACGCCCTGCAGGGTGTAGCCCTGTGCGTGCGGGCTCGGGATGGCCGGCGACACATCGGGCAGTGAGGTGGCGGTGAGGCCGAGTGGGGCAAAGATCAGGCGCTGCAACGCTTGTGCGGCCGGTTCGCCGGTTACCGATTCAATAACCTTTCCCAGCAGTACCGTGTTGGTGTTCGAATAGTCGAAGCGCCCTCCCGGTTCGAAGACCGGTGATGCCGCGACGCCATAGGCGATAAGCTCGTCCGGCGTGAACACCGTCGCCGGATCGCCGAAATAGCGGGCGAGAAACTCTTCGGTGTAATAGCTGGCGACCCCGCTGGTCATGTTGGCAAGCTGGGTCAGCGTGATGCGGTCTCCGTTGGGGATGCCCGGATAGTACTTGCCGATCGGGTCGTTCAGGCTGAGCCTGCCGTCCTGCGCGAGTTGCAGAATCGCCGTGCCGGTAAAGGTTTTGGTGACCGAGCCGATGCGCATGTGCATGTCGGTGCTCATCGGAGTCTGGGTCGTGGGGTCGGCGTGGCCATAGGCCGCCGTCCACGTGCCTTCGGGAGTGCGCACGCCCACGATCGCGCCGGGTGCGGCCGCGAGCTTGAACGACTCTTGGGCGGCAGTGTCAAGCTTGGCGACCAGCTCGACGGGCAGTGCTGCCGATGTCGACGCGATCGTCGGGGCTCTTGCGACCACAGTGGCCGGGTCGGCG
This sequence comes from Allorhizocola rhizosphaerae, assembly GCF_003426775.1. GTDB lineage: Bacteria > Actinomycetota > Actinomycetes > Mycobacteriales > Micromonosporaceae > Allorhizocola > Allorhizocola rhizosphaerae. The sequence goes on from NZ_QJUG01000037.1 coordinate 10,777, forward strand.
ACACACGGCGCCTGAGCGGCGGCCGCCGCTTCTGGCACGACCAATCCCGCCGCCATCATCGTGATCACGCTGGCCCACCGCATGCCCTCACCATAGGGAATGCTTGCCCCTCGCGTGTGACTAATCGACAACCATCGCTAGGCTCGCCTGCTGGTATCAGGGGCGGCTCGATGGTCGGCGTTGGCGGAACACAAGCAGCACAAGCAGTGTGACGGCAGCCGCCAGCAGCAGACCGATGCCGCCGGCAATGAGCGCCAGATCCACCGGGAATCGAGCACCCGGCGCCAGGACGGGCGCGGCGGTGTCGATGCCGGCATCCGCTACACCATCACTGCGAGTCTCGGGCGGCGGCAAGAGCGCGACATCGGCGGTCAGCGCGGCCACGATGTCGAGCGCGCCAAACCCATGCTGCGCATCGCGTCCGGGCGGTCCCTTGTCCGCTGCGGTGGCGGTCAGGCGGTTGACGATGTCGCGGGCAGGCAGGTCGGGGAACTTCGCGCGCAAGAGGGCGGCTGCACCGGCCACCAGAGCCGCCGAATACGAGGTGCCCGTGCCCACAGCCCGCTGATGCCGCAGATAGGGCGTGGAGATTTTGTCGCACGGAGCCGATAGGAGAATCTCCGATCCGGACACGGCCGCCGGCGAGTGTGCGCCTTCCCGGTTGACCCCGCCGACAGCCACCACGCCGGGGTAGGCCGCCGGATAACCGACTCGGCGGCTGCGGTCGGTGTTGCCTGCTCCGGCGACGACGACGACATCGCGGGCGACGGCCTTCTCCACGGCTGCCTTGAGCACCTGGTCGCCATCTGGCGAGGCCAGCGAAATCGAGATCACCTTGGCGTCGTGTTCGACCGCCCAGTTGATCGCGGCGCCCACGGCAGTGGGTGAGCCGCCGCCGATGGTCTCGGCCCGGATGGACATCACGGTCGCCCCCGGCGCCACACCGCGGACTTGGCCGTGCCCGACGATCAGACCGGCCATGGCGGTGCCGTGCCCGGAGTCGTCCGTCAGGCCGTCGCCGGGACCCCGGCGGCTGGTGTCGGCTCCAGCCACCACGGACCCGGCCAGATCCGGGTGTGTGGCATCGATCCCGGTGTCGATGACCGCCACGAGCACGCCCTTGCCCGTGCTCAGCTTGTGCGCCTCATTCAGGCGCAGAGTCTGGACGTACCATTGGCCGTCGGAGATCTGATCGGCCCAGGCTCCTTCTGCGGAGGCTCCAGACGGGGCCATGACGATGAGTCCCAGCACGGCAGGCATGACTCGCAGAAGAAACCTCATGAGCCGGTCTCCGTCCGCGGCAGATCCACCTTGAGATCGTCGGTCCAGGGCGTGGCCAGGTCGGCGAACCAGTCGGCGAACTCGGCCTCGGCCAGCCGCAGTTGCTCCTCGGCCAGCGCCTCCTGCGCCGAGGCTTCGCCGATGACCGGTGGCACACCCGACGCGACCTGCCACACCATGGTGCGCTTGCCACGGTCGGTATTGGCATGCTGTCTCATGGTTGACAATGGTGACATAGTCGAGTTCGCGTGATGAGTGGGGGTGCTCTGGGGCGGCGGCATCGGATAGACCCAGCGGCCGTGGCCGATTCCCGGCCCCGGCAGCACGTAGGCACCGCCGCCGGGCGCGTAGGCGTTGCCGGGCGGCACCGGCAGCACAGAGACGGGTGCACCGGGCACCGCAGCGACGAGCTGAGGCGCATTCGCCACACCCTGCAGCTGCGGCCCGCGCCGCATGACCGGATCGATGCCTGGAACCGCCGGAGGTGGTGCTGTCGCGGCGACCTCGGCCTCGGCCTCACCGGTCGCGGCTGCGGCATCACGTGTCTTCCGCACCACTGCTGCTCGATAGCCCGAGCGTTCTTCGGGGAGAGCCATCGAGCCGATCGAGGTCGGATAGGCGTACTGCGATGGAACAATCAGTTGCTGGCGGTAGTCGCCCACGGCGGCGTCCATTCGCTGCATCACCTCGCGCGCTCGCCGGTTCAGATTCTCGGCGGCATGGTCCCACCACTCGGGCAACCAGTCGGTGGTGACACGATCCCACTCCTGCTTCAACTGCCCTACGCGCTCTTTGGCAGTCTTGAGGGTGGTGAGAATCGAATAAACCCCTCGACTGGTGGACCCATGGGCCACCGCGTCCTCGGCCAGCGAGTCGATCAGCGCGTCGAGGAAGCCGAAAAACCTCGCCGCCGCCGGACTCGTGTCCGGGCTCCAGGCGTTGCTCAGGCTTTCGCGCAGACGTTTCAGACTGTCGTGGTGGGCGAGCAACAGTTGAGCCAGATTCTCGAAGCCGCGGGCCTGGGTCCAGGCGGCCTCATCATCGTCGCGGCGCACCATATCCCACAGCCGCGGCACGTCGTAGGCGTTCCAGTTGATGGCGACCACGGCCGGCTGCGGCTGATCGAGGCGCGGTGCCACCGGTCCGACGAAGGTGCCTTTCACCCGCTGGTGCAGCACCGAATCGGGTGTCGTCATGGCTGGAGCCCGGGGCGCGCCGGTGACGGTTGGGCCGCTGCGTCGGCCGTGTTGACGGCCTCCGACAGGGTCGACTCGATGTGCGCCAGGCGTGAGGCGGCAATCTGATCGCCGTCGGCATAGTTTGCCAGCACCTGCTCGATCGCGGCGGTCAGAATCCGGGCGCCGCGCACCTGCCGCGCGGTGTTCTCGCGCGCCCGTTCCAGTGCCGCCGCGAACACCTCACGGCCGGCCGCCAGTTGGCCGCCCACCGCGGCCAGACCGAACCGGGCTCCGTGCTGCAGCTCGCTTTCCGCTCGGGCCGCACCGGGCGCGAGCCCGAGTTCGGCATCGGCTCGCAGCATTTCGGCGAACGAGCGCAGCTCACCCAAATCAACTTCGACTTTCGGCGCCTGCTCCATGCCTCTTGACCCCCAGTCGCGGTGTATGAACGGAGGGTAGCGGAAAATATAGATCGGCGTCGATCATAATTTACCTAGTCATTTGGCAGGAGAGTATGGCGGAAGGTGATCTCGGGTGTGCGTGAAGACGCTGGATGGGCAGAAACTCATACGCGAGTCACTCACGCCAAATCTCGACCTGCCCGTTCGTGCCAAAGTCTCGAAGTGGACAGGTGGGCGCTTCGTGAGTGAATCGGGTGGGTTGAGTCGGATGACCGCGCTGGTGCTCAGTTGTAGAGCGGCAGCCGGTAAAGCTCGTCCGTCGGCATCCGGCCGCGCAGCCGCTCCTCGACCAGGATGCCCACGATTTCCTGCAGGCCGCGGGCCGCGTCGTGTTCGAAGGGTTCGTCCTGGTCGACGCCCACCATCGACGTATGGCGCAACAGCAGGTCGCGCACGGAGTTCAGCCGATCGTCCACTTCAGACCCCCGCCAGGTCGTAGGCCTTGCTGGGCATCCGGGCCAGGAAGTTGCCCAGGCTGCCGGTGAATCCGGCGGCGACGCCCTCCATCACGGCGATGAACCGCTTCGCGTTGGCGACACTTGGCCCGGCCCTCCCAGTCGCCGGTGAACTGCTTCGTGAGCTCGTCGAGCAGATCGCGGCCGGTGAGGCCCTGGATGGTACCGAAGATCCAGCTGGCGATGCTGCTGAGCTCCAGCACCTCAAAACGCGTACCGACGAAGCCTTGCTTCATCGGGTCGTTCCCGGCGACATCGGTGTAGCCCGGCGTGCCCGTGAACATCTTCGCCGTATCCTTGACGTCCACGTAGTTCTTGGCGGTCTTGGCGCCCGCCGGCCGGACCGTGGTGCCGCTGCCGCCGAGGTGCATGAGCCGCTTGGCCTTCGCGTCGATGTCCTGCTTGGCCTTCTCGTCCGCGTCGTCGTAAAATTTGGCCGCCTTTTCCAGCTCCTGGCCGGAGTTGCGGACCAGTGCGCCGATCTGGAGCACGCTGTCCTTGACCGCGTTTCGGGTTGAGTCGTGGATGTCGAGCATCTTGGCGAAGAGGCCCTCGGAGGCGACCGCCTCCATCCCGGAGCCCGCCCCACTCATCTACATAGGACTGTGCCTTCGCCGCCGAGAGTCCATTGCGGACCAGCATTTTGCCGTAGTCGCGCAGCTCATCGGGGTCGACCTTCACCGCCACGGCGACTCCTCCTCGGCCTCGTCGGTCAGACCGCGCATGTAGGCGTTGCTCTGCGCAGTGCGCGCGGCGCGTTCCTCGTCGGACAATGCGTTCCACCAGTCCAGGTTTTCCGTGCGCCTGCTGGGCGAGCAGCTCGCCGTAGACCCGGGACTCGGCCGCTTGGCGCAGCGTCACGGCGCCGGAGAGCAGATCCTTGCCAGGTCGCGGGCGACCGGATCGGGGTCGCTGCTTGCCTGCTCCCGCAGCGAGCGGCGCATATGCCGCTCAAGCTGCGGGTCGTCCAAATGGGGCAAGAAACGCACCTGAGACATGCGGGCGAATCCATTGCCGCCGCCGTCGTGCCACATCTCGCGCTGAGTTGAAATGAGGTCATACCAACGCGGTAGACGACTACCTTGACGGGAAGACCATCACGCGATACTCGCGATTATCGATGTTGTGCCAGGGTGGCGATTCATCGCGGGATCGTCACCACGCGATGAACGTGATTAACATGCGGCGCGCAGGCCAGTCGCCTCCTGGCGAGTTGGCCCGCGCCGGCCGCATGCTGCTGATCTGACCGGATGGTGCGCAGGACTACCAGCAGGGCGAACTCCAACCGGCGTATGCGGCACCGGACGAGTTGATCACCTCCACCGAAGCCCACGACTCACTGCCGAACATGCACCAGCTGGACATCTGGGTCTGGTTGTCAAACGCGGGCTCGTAACCGTACTGCGTCGACCACCGGATCTGCACGGGGGTCGACGAGGTGTAGCTCAGGTAGCAGTTGAAGAAACCCGAGTACTGGGAACACTGCAGGTAGACCTCCGGCACGCTTGAGGTGGTCGCGGCTTGCCGGGAGGTGCCCGGCGCGGCCGCCGCCGGCGACGCGCCCAACGCACCGGCAACAGCAAGAACAAGAACAGCGCCCAGGTGTGCTAACGGCCGCCAGGCCCGCGCTCGGTTCATCACGCCTCCCAAAGATTGAAACGTTCAAATTCTTTCAATCGATCGTATAGCGCAACGTTCTCATGGCGGTACTGCCTTCGCAGCATGTGAGATGCCCGCCCGGCACCGCATGTACACCGACCGGTGTGCGTCCACATAGGAGTGTCACGGATCCGGCGCTTCAGCGATCTTCGGAAAGGTCCCGGCCGGCCCGTGCCTCGAGTTGGCACACCTATCAGGGGAGAGATTTTCATATTATATGCATGCCATTTTGAAGTTTTTAAATATTTATTTCAAATTGTCCCAAATGCCGTTGGTGTTTGGCGCACGAGGGTCCATGGTTGGACTCGTGACACAAACACTGCACCAAACGGACCAGGAGATTCAGACCAACGTCACCGAGGAACTGCGCTACGACCCCAGCTGCAAGGCTGGACGCATAGAGGTAACCACCAACGGTGGGACCGTGAAACTGTCGGGCGAGGTCTCCAACTTGCGGGAAAGGATCGCTGCAAAGCGATCGGCCATGCGAGTACGCGGCGTCACGGCCATCTCCGACGAGATGACCGTGCGGAGCCCAGGCGCGACCGGTGACGCCACCGACGCGGACATCACCCAGGCCGCCCGCCACATGCTCGACTGGACCGTGGACGTGCCCGCCAGGACGGTAACGGCCGTCGTTCGTGATCACAAAGTGACCCTGTCCGGCACCGTCGCCTGGGACTACCAGCGCGATGCCGCGTCGAGGGCAATGGCGAACCTCAGAGGCGTCACCGCGGTCCGCAACGACATCGTTCTCGACCAGCCGGCGTCATCCACTCCGGCAAAGACCGCGATCGTGGCTGCGATGCAGCGCAACGCGCAGCTTGCGCCACAGTCGATCGGTATAGACGTCAACGACCATGAATTGGTCCTGCGCGGCAACGTGCGCACCTTCGCCGAATACCGCGAAGCCGAGCACACGGCCTGGAACGCCGCAGGCGTCACGAGCGTGCAGAACAACCTGGTCATCACCTCCTGACCGGATGAACAACCACGGAGCCCGCGCCCACCAGGCGCGGGCTCCAGGCCGCCGGAAGCAGAACGAGCCGCGCACCTCATGCGGGGCACTTTCGAACCCCGGTCATGAGACACCTGGTCTGCTGGCGACCAGCCAAATGGCAAAGGGCGCGGCAGAGTCCTGCTCGCACATGGCCATTGCCTTGCTACCTGCAGCGCTGGATCGCCTCCTCACAGGCAGGGATAAACCGTCAACCGGTGACAGCCTGCTGGCCGTGCAGCGAGGCCCGGTCGGCAGCGGCACGGCCGGACGCCCAGCCCTCGCTGCTGTTGATCCGCGTCGCGTGACTGGTCAGGTCGGGGAACTGTCTGTCGAACGCGTCCTGCACGGCATCACTGCGCGCGGCAAGCACGGGCAGCAGATTGATCCCGGCCGCAGATGTGGCCGCCACCTCCCGGTCCACCTCCTGCGCTTCCGCATTGAGCCGCTCACCGATGCGCGAAGCGTAGGCCGTCAGGAACGACTGGCGGAACGCGCGGATGTTGTTGCGCCCATGTCGATCCTGCCGCCCGTTGGCCTGGGTCATCGCCCTCGTGGCCTGAACGAGCAATGAGGTGAAGAGGAGCTCCACCGAGTCGAGGTCGGCCGGGAAGCCCACCACCGTGGTGAGGCCGTAGCGCTTCATCCACACCGATCGGCAACGGTTGGACTCGGCAACCACCTGTAACAGCAGCGACTTGGGAGCCTCGTATGGGTTGTCGATCCCGATCCGCCGCGTGATCGGCTCGTCCCTGCCTCCGGCCTTGGCGGCGAGCAGCGCGTGGTCGATGCTGTGCCGTGCCATCAGTTGCTGCGCCTTGGCGGTGAAGGCCTCGGCCTCCTCCGGGAAGTCCGTGGACTCGGCCTTGGCCAGCAACGCCCGTATCCGGGCAAGCATTCGCTGATCGGCATCTGTACCCGGTCCGGCGACCGCGGACCCGGATGGCGTGTTGGCGCCCGGTATCGGTCCGATACGCTCTATCGGCGGCAGGGTCTGCAGGAAATAGAGCAGGTCAAGCAGATGATCGATCGCGACGGCGCGATCCAGCTCCTGCTGTTTTGCCCACGCACCCACATAGTGGTCGTCGTGATCCCACCAGACTTCCGCGCCCAGCGTGACCAGCTGGGCCTGCCATCTCGGGTCGACGGTCGGTGCCGCGTAGACACGCATCTGCGCGGCGATGGCGTCCACCGTCAGGCGACCGTGGCGGACAGTGAGCTCGCGGCGAGCCAACCGCACCAACTCGGCCGGTTGCCAGCCACGTTCCCAGGTTTGCCTGATACTGCGCAGCAGTGCCGTAAACAGCGCGCGGTTCACCACCTGGACACCGGTCGCATCGACGGCCCCCTCGGCCAACGAAGCTCGGAGGCGTACGAAGTCAGACTCGCGCTTGTGGTGCCGGGCATGCAGCGCATCCGAGATGATCTCTTCGGCGAGGCGGAGCTGAAACGGGATGCCGGCGGTCGCGCCGAAGAGCCCGAATGGATCGCCTTGGCCTGAAGCGTCAGCCGATCTGCGACGCTGCTGCGCCTGTGCCGCCCTGCGTTTGGCCTTGTGGCGGTCACGACTGTTCTTGCCCATGGCAATCTCCCCGAGACGATGCAAACGCCAGAGTCTATCGATTACTCGGTGACACTGTGGTCATCTCGGATGGAAGGGAGTGTCGGCTGTCGTCGATCTTCACGCCTCCCCATAATGGCACGGTGAACGACGACGAACTTCTCGCCCAAGTCCGGCAGTTGCGTGAGCGGGGCTGTGCGCCCAAACAGATTGCCAAGGCGCTGAGACTGCGCCCATCCGCCGTAGCCCCGCTCGTGCGCCAGATAGCCGAGCTTGAGCAGAAGAAGTCTGAGCCGTCCGAGCGTGCTTTGCTGGGCTGCTGGGTCAATCCCGGTTGGAGCTGCGGTCTCGGCTTGACCGATGCGCCTCAATGGGCAGCAGCGGATCCGGTCGGCGCCACGGACCCGGACACAGGGGGCTTGGCCGCCGTCCTCATCGCACGACAGGAGCGCGCCAGTCGAGTCACCGTGTGCGGCTTCCTCATCGATGTGTACTGCCTGGGCGTCAAGAACGTCGTCGGACCAGAGCCCATGGGCGCGGGCTCCGTGGACGCCTACCGCCGCGCCTTCTTCGAGGCGTACGACGCGGCGCCCATCACCATCCCGGTCGAGCTGGCACAGCATCTCGTGCACGGTGCGGTCGCCTATGCCCGGGGCCTCGGATTCGAACCGCCCGCCGACTTCGCCACGGCCGCCTCGTACCTCGGCACTCCGTCAGAGCCCACCCCGATCGACTTCGGCCGCGAGGGCAAGCCGTATTACATCTCCGGCCCCTACGACAACCCACGGGCTGTCCTCGAGACCCTGCGATCCTCCGTCGGCGACGGAAACTACCACTACCTCACTCATCTATGAGCCCGGCGACCGACCCAACCACCTCATCTGCGGAACACAGGGGCTGGCATGGCGGCCGCTGGCGAAGCTCGGCGAGCAGCGTGGGTGGGGTTGGTTTCGCGTGTGCCGGGCTTCGGATGTCACCGTGGGGTTCGCGGGGCTCGGCCCCGCGGCTGGCATGGTGGCTGCTGGCGAAGCCGAGCGAAGCTCGGCGAGCAGCGTGCACCTCATCCAAGTTCTTTCGAACCCTGATCATGAAGCGCTGAATCTTCTAGGTGTCCGCCTAAATGGCTAACGCATGGCAAAGGCCAGCGCGCACCCGCGCCATCGTTTGAGCGCTCAATGCTCCGACATCCCGTTTCAGCTCATCCCGGTAGAGCTTGACGATATCGTCACAAAGAACTCGGCCGACAAGCGGATCGTCTTTGGATAGATCGACAACACTTGGGATTTCCGGTTTTAGGCTCGTGGTGATACGAGCGGCAAGGCAGTCGTCAAGCTTCGTATTCCGAGCGTTGTTGCTGACGATGACAAACGGTTTGTCCCCGAAGCCTTCACCCAGATCGGCCATATACACGCGGCCACGAGCAGGAGTGATCACCTATGCCTCCGCCGGCGAAGCGCAGTGTCAAACGCCTCGTCTTCTTCATCGCGAGAAGCCGCCAGGTGTTCGTAATCGCGTAGCGCTACTTCGTCGCCTAGTTTTGCCAGCGCGAGGCCAATGAGCGCATGAAGGGTTGCTGCTTCTGACCGAGTGGCTTCAGGGCCTCGTAACCGCACAAGGGCTTCGTTCCATGAGGTCCCAGCTTCACGGGCTAATTCGATCAGCTCGAGCTCGGCTGGAGTCAGGGTTACTGACTTCCTCGGGCTAAGGGTGTCCGCCATGCAGCAAACTTTACATCAAATTCTGCTGCATAGCCAGCTGCGGTCCGCGCTCCTAGCGTGGCCTATCGGTAGGGCGGCATGTCTGGCTATACGGCGCCGCGCAGGAATCCGGATTCGTGCTGAGTGGCGGGACCGCGACGCTCCTTGCTTGTGCTCCTTTTAGATGGTCGGTGAATTCGGTGGTGCAGAGGCAGCGCGCCGTCTCCTACAGGGCCGGAACGCGTCGGACGGCTTCACACGCTCTGGGAGCGCCGCCGGCTGGAGATGAGCGCGGAAGCCCATGCGCTGCTTCCGTGGTACCGGGATCTGTTCACGGAAACGCAGCTCGACGTCGCCGAAAAGCGGCTGCGGGAGCATCGGTTCGACGTCGATACCTTCTTGGCGCAAGCTGACCAGAAATGGTTGGAGTGGGCGAAGCGCGATGAGCACGAGGCGCCATAGCGTTCATTTCACGGCCCAACTGGGTGCGTCCATTGCCAATTATGATTGGTTCGAGCCGCAGCGCACCCTATTGGAGAGCTTTCGAATCTGTGTGCACCGCCGTTCACGTGGGGTCCGCAGGGCTCGGCCCGCGGCTGGCATGGTGGCCCACGGCGAAATTGACCGAACGTCAATGAGCAGGGTCGGCGGGCTCGTGCGGGAGGGGGGACTTGAACCCCCACGCCCGAAGGCACCAGATCCTAAGTCTGGCGCGTCTGCCATTCCGCCACTCCCGCGCACGCAAGGCGCAAGTCTACGGCATGTGGTCGGCTAGTCGATGCCGAGATCGCGCCGGAGCTTCGCGACGTGGCCGGTGGCCTTGACGTTGTAGAGGGCCCGCTCGATGATGCCATCCTCATCGATGATGAAGGTGGAGCGGATGACGCCCATGACGGTCTTGCCATAGTTTTTCTTCTCGCCGTAGGCATCGTAGGCCTTCAGCACGCTCTTGTCCTCGTCGGAGACGAGCGGGAACGTGATGGCGTCGCGCTCCACGAACTTGGCCAGCTTGGCCGGGGTGTCGGGGGAGATGCCCACGACCTGGTATCCGTGAGCGCTCAGCGACGCGAGCGAGTCGCGAAAGTCGCACGCCTGGGTGGTGCACCCGGGCGTCATGGCCGCCGGGTAGGCGTAGAACACGACCTTACGCCCGCGGAGGTCGGCCAGGCTGAGCGTCTTGCCGTCGACGGTCGGCAGCTCCCACTCCGGTGCTTTCATCCCAGGTTCGAGGCGCATGCCAGGTACCCTATCAACCTCTTGTTGCAACTTATGTGCAACAAGCGTCATGATGATGCCGTGGACCTCGCCATGCACATCAGCAACGGAATCATCAACGGCCCCGTGTCCCTGGCTTACGCGGCCATAGCGGTCATTCTGCTCGCTTTATCCATCAACCGGGCGCGACAGGACCTCTCCGACCGCCTCGCGCCCATGGCAGGCCTGGTCGCCGCCTTCATCTTCGCCGCGCAGATGCTCAACTTCCCCGTGCTTCCTGGCGTGAGCGGGCACCTGCTCGGCGGCGCCCTCGCGGCCACCCTCGTCGGGCCGTGGGTGGGGGCGCTGTGCGTCTCGGTCGTGCTGGTCGTGCAGGCTTTGATCTTCGCCGACGGAGGATTGTCAGCCCTCGGGCTTAACATCGCCAACATGGCTCTGCTCGGCACGGCGGTGGGCTACCTCGTCGTGGTTGGACTGATGAAGTTGTTGCCCCGCAACGCATCCGGCGTGGGCACGGCCGTCTTCGTGGCGTCCGTGGTCAGCGTCATCCTGGCCTCGCAGGGCTTCGTCCTGCAGTACTACCTGGGCGGCGACGTGGCCCTGACGGTGGGCTATGGCGAGATCTCCGCCGCGCTGGCCGGGGTTCATGCGCTGATCGGCATCGGCGAGGGCGTGATCGCGGCGATCACCGTCACGACCGTGGCCAAGGTGCGGCCCGACCTGGTCTACGCGCTGCGTGGGCAGCGCCTGACCACTGCCGTGACGGCCAGCCCTCGCCGGCTCGTGCTCGTGGGCATCTTCGCGGCGCTCGTGCTCGCGGGCGGGGTGAGCTATTTCGCGTCCAGTGCGCCCGACGGCCTCGACGCCACGACCCTGAAGGGCTGCACGGTCGACGAGGCCACCGGCGAGATCACGGGCGGGCAGTGCATCGCGCAGACCGCCAAGGAGCACGAGCTCGCCGGCAGCTGGCTGGGCGACTACGGGATCAGCGGCATCGAGGGCACGACCGGCGTCGCGGGGGTGATCGGCGTCGTCATCACCTTCGCCATCGGGTTGGCCATTTTCTGGGGGGCGCGCCGCCGGCGCGCACGCGGCGAGTCCGCACCATCGACATCCGAGACTCGAGTCTGAGATGGGCGCAGGCCACGCACACGCCATGTATGTGCACCAGCATTCGCCGGTGCACCACCTCGCTCCCGAGGTGAAGATCGTCGTGGCGCTGGCCTTCACCATCACCGTGGTCGCGACACCACGCGAGGCGGTCGTGGCCTTCGGGGGCTACGCGCTGATGGTGCTCGCCCTGGCGGTCGTGGCCCGGGTCCCGGCCGCCTGGCTGGCCAAGCGCAGCCTGATCGAGCTGCCGTTCGTGGCCACCGCGCTGCTCCTGCCGTTCTTCGCGTCCGGGCCGCGGGTCGACCTCCTGGGCCTGTCCCTGTCCGTCGACGGGCTGTGGGGCGGGTGGAACATCCTGGTCAAGGGCACGCTCGGCGTGCTTATCGCACTGCTGCTCGCCGCGACCACCTCCGCCCGCGACCTGCTCGTCGGGCTCGACCGATTACGCGCGCCGCAGGCGATGACGCAGATCGCGATGTTCATGCTGCGCTACCTCGAAGTGCTCGCCGACGAGGCCCGCCGCATGCGCATCGCCCGCGTGTCGCGCTTGGACGATCCACGCTTCCTGTGGCAGATCAAGGGGTTCGCCAGCGGGCTGGGCACGCTCTTCCTCCGTGCGTTCGAGCGCGGTGAGCGGGTCTATCTCGCCATGCAATCCCGCGGCTACACCGGCCGGCTGCCGGCCGCATTGCACGCCGACAGCACCGCAACCGCCAGGCAGTGGGCCGCCGGCGCCGCCATCCCCTTGGTCGCCGTCGTGGTCCTGCTCCTTTTTGGAGGGTACCCATGGAAGCCCTGAGGATCGAAAGCCTAAGATATTCCTATCCGGACGGGCACCAGGCCCTGCACGGCGTCGATCTGCGGATCGGGGCCGGCGAGAGGGTCGCCCTACTGGGGCCCAATGGCGCGGGCAAGACCACCCTCGTCTTGCACCTCAACGGGATCCTTCCCGCGCCGCGAATGCCGGGAGCTGCCGGCTCGGTCACGGTCGGCGAACAGCGCATCGATCCCGCCGACCGGGCCGGGTTGACCGAGATCAGGCGGCGGGTCGGCATCGTGTTCCAGGACCCGGACGACCAGTTGTTCCTGCCCACTGTCGCCGAGGATGTGGCGTTCGGCCCGGCCAACCTGGGCCTGCGCGGCGACGCGCTGCACGCCCGCGTCGACGAGGCGCTCGCGGCCGTGGGCATGCTCGACCACAAGGGCCGCGCGCCGCACCACCTGTCGCTGGGCCAGCGGCGCCGGGTCGCGGTCGCCACCGTGCTCGCGATGCGCCCCGAACTGCTCGTGCTCGACGAGCCATCGTCCAATCTGGACCCACAGGCGCGCCGCGAACTGGCCGAGATCCTGCTCAGTCTCACCGAAAGCGGTCTCGCCGAGCGTGGCCTGACCGAGCGTGGCCTGACCGAGCGCGGCCTCCTTGCTGAAAGCGGCCTGACCGAGCGCGGCCTGACCGAAAGCGGCCAAGCATCCGCGCCCGTCACCATGCTGATGGTCACCCATGACCTGCCATACGCGCTGCAGCTTTGCGAGCGCGCCGTCATCCTCGACGAGGGCCGCATTGTCGCCGACGGCCCGACCGGCGAGCTGCTCGCCGACGCCGACCTGCTGGCGCGTCACCGTTTGGAGCTCCCGTTCGGCTTCTCGCCCCACGTCACCACCATGCCCTGACTGACGTGGCAGGCGAGTCAGGAGCGGCGAGCGGGTTCGCGGGCGGGGGTGAGGGAAGCCGGCGCGCCGGTTACGCGGATTTCCTGCTCGACGGTCCTGATGAGGCGTGAGGCGGCGAACCAGGTTTGGGCCTTGCCGTAGTAAACGTCCGCGGGGCGGTCGTCACGTCGCGCGACGACGAACCAGGGCAGGAACAGCCGGATGACCAGCACGAGCGGGATCACGGCCAGCACCACGAACCGTTGGGCGATGAGCAGGACGAGCAGCACGACGAGCACCAGCACGCCCAGGTAGGTGAGCAACGCGCCGAGGAAGTTATGGCCGAACATGTCGGTCAGCAGCGAGGGCTCAGAACCGTTGCGCGACGCCCGCTTCGGGGGCATGCGAGACGGCCGCCACGGTAGCCAGCGCCGGTTGACGGTCCAATCCTGCTGGTTGTTGCCGTACTGAACGCGCACAAGCCAAGTCTGCCACCATTCTTCGAGAAGGTCAGCTGATGGCCGGTCGTCGTCCGAAAGTTTCGATCCGTACGCCTCCCGCCAATTCCACGAAAGGTGGGATTCCACGCGCTTGTGCACCGCCTTTCAGCCACATGGTGCCGGAAGTTCCGGAGCACCGGCGAGAGGCGGGTCGCCCATGAGACAGCGGTTGATCGCGGCGGTCAGCGTGCTGAGCCTGTCGTGGCGAGCGGGTTGGTCCCGGCGCCCGCCGTGGCGCAACCGTCCGATGTGGTGTTTACCAGTGACTTTGAGGACGGCACCACGGGGCTGGTTCCGTCGCGGGCCCGCGACGCTCACGGCCGGCACGGCCCAGGCCCACGCCCGGCGTCTACCGCCTGCTGACGACCGGCACGGCCCAGGCCCACGCCCGGCGTCTAACGCCTGCTGACGACCGGACGCACCTCGGGCCGGCACGGCGCCGCCCATGATGTGCCTTGACCTCTAAGCAGGTCGCCAAAAGCCTGTCCGGAACGTCGACAAACCGTGGCCAGGTCACTGCCGGGATAGCCGCCGAAGCTACGGACAACACTTCTGAGCAGGTGCTCAGCGCCTCAGCCCTGCAGCAGGCGGCGATAGGCGGTCGGCGACAGCCCAACAGTGGCGGTGAAGTCGCGCACCAGGTGGGCCTGGTCGCTGTAGCCAAGCTCGGCCGCCAGCCATGCCCAATCCACATCGGACAGTGCGCGCTCCAGCGCCTCGTGTATCCGGTACCGCAGGATCACCCACTTCGGGCTGACCCCCACCCGTTCGGCGAACAGCCGCTGCAGCTGTCGCACGGTCATGCCTTGCCGCCGGGCGAACGGCGCGACCCGCAGGATGCTCCGGTCGTGGCGGATCTGGTCGACCAGCGCGATAACCCGCGCCGTCGCCGGATCGATCTGCGCGGGCGCGAGCGCCAGCAAGTATGCGTCGAGCGCGGCCACCCGGTCGGGCGCCTCCCAATCGAACTCCACCGACGGGAAAAGCTCCTCCGCCGGCACCCGAAGATTGGTCAACGGTTTTGAAGAGAACGGCTGGAAGGCGCCCGGGCGGAACTGCGCGGCAGTGACCCGGCCTCGCCCCTCGAGCTTGATCGAAAACAGGTCGAGCCCCACCCCGGCGATCTCGCCGATCCGCACGTCACCATAGATCCCGAACACCGCGTTGACCGAGGGATGCGGCACGACCTGCTGCTCGAACGGTTGCTCCAGGTCCCAGTCGATCAGCCAATAGTGCTCGATGAACGGCCGCAGCGCGGGCGCGGGCAGGTGCCGCCGGAAGTCGACGCGCGCCATCATGCCCGCGGGATCGACGATCCCCCTGGTGTCCTGGCGCGGTCGCATTTCTTCAAGCTATCGCGACCCCCCGACAATACCGTTGCGCCCATGACGACCAGCACAAGCCGCCTGCTGCACCAGGCGGCCACCGCCGGGGTGCCGATTGTGCAGGGCATCGACGAAAGCCAGTTCGATCGGGGGACGCCCTGCGCCGAGTTCACTGTCCGCGAGCTGATCAACCACCTGTTCCACGTGATCATCGGCTTCCAGTCGCTCGCGGTCAAGCAGACCTTCGACTTCAGCACGACGCCCGGCTACGTGCGGGCCGGCGACTGGCGTGCCCGCTTCGAGCACGAAACGGCGATCCTCGTGAAGGCGTGGGCCGAACCGTCCGCATTGGACGGTGTGTCGCCCGGCATGGGGCTGCCGCAGGAAACCGTCGGCGCCCTGGCAGTGCTCGACCTCACCATTCACGTCTGGGACCTGGCCCGCGCCACGGACCGCGAATACGAGGCCGCACCGGAGATCACTGCCAGGCTCTCGGCGCTCGCCGAGCAGATGGGTCCGACGGCCCGTCAGTGGAAAATTCTTGCCGATGTGGTACCAGTTCCGCCCACGGCGAGCCCGTTCGAGCGCCTACTCGGTTTGACCGGCCGGGACCCTTGGTGGCGTGGCCGCTCGTAGCCGCAGCATCGCCGCGAAGCACGCCCCACCCCCGAGCACGATGACGGCCACGATGATCACGCGCGCCAACGAAGCGTCCCACGGCACGGGCGTGATCGCGCGATGGAACACAGCCGCGTTGACCATGCCCGAGAAAAGCCCGACGGCCGCCCCGCCCAGCGCGACCGCGAAGTCGCCCTCGGTGCGCACCAACGCATACACCGCGGCAGCGATCGCCGCGAGCGCGGTCACGGTGGACCACAGCTGCGCGCTGAACAACTGCCCGACGATCGCCCCGAACGTCAGGTTGCCCGCGTCCACTTCCCGCGAGACGCCATACCCCAACGCCAACGCGCTCCCGAGCATCACCAACACCGCCAACACGGGCGTGATCCGCCGCCGCACCAGCCCCAGCAACGCGACCAACCCCGCGCCCACGATCGCCAGACCCCACCACAGCCCAGCGGGCGGCGGCGGCATCCACTCCAGCACACCGTTGACGGACAGCGGCGTGGCGTCGACCCGCATCGGTACCGTCCAATCACGAATGTGCTGCGGCGTGTCGGCCCGCGGCTCCGCAACCCCGGCAGGCGGCAGCGCCCGCTGGTCATGCCACCGGTAGACCGGCTCCTGCGCGACCTTTTTCCACTCAGGAGGGACCGTCGGGTCGGCATGCGCGGGCGGATCCACGTGAGCAATCGTCACGTTCAGATATGTCGCCGGGGAGTGGATGTTTTCGTACACCCCGTCCGGCCGCACCTCCAGATATGGCTCGCCCTGGTAGCCGAGCACCTCCACATTGCGCCCGCTCCGGTTCGTCAGCTGCAGCCGCGCACCCGCCTCGATCATCTTGACTTCGAGGCCGGCCAACACTGGCGCCTGCACGATCCGCGACAGGTAGTTGGTCGCGTCCGGGGCGTCCGCCCCGTGCGCGTGCGCCGGAACCGGGGTCGACAGCACGAGCGCGATCACGACCAACACCAACCGCAGCAGCATGAGGGGAACCTAGCTCTAGCTCGTGGGCGTGGGCGCCGCACCCCCGGCTTCATTGACTGCTGCCACTATAGCCGCCGCGTTCGCCTGGACCTTCTTGCCATTGACAAACACCGTGGGGGTACCGGTCACGCCCGCCGCCCCCGCGTCGTCGGACACCTTCTTGGCCCAAGTCACGTATCGCTTGTCCTTCACGCACTGGCTGAACTCCTCGGTGAGCCCGGCCTGCAGCCCCAAGCTGATCAGCTGCGCGTCGTCGGGCCCCGCCGACCCCTCGGCCGGCTGGTTGGTGAACAGCGCGTCCACGTATTCGGTGAACCTGCCGCCGTCCGCCGCGCACCCGGACGCGGCCGACGAGCGCGTCGAATACCGGTTTGTCGAGAAGCGGTCCAGATAGGCGACCGGATGAGTCACCAGTGTGATCTTGTTTTCGCTCACCAACCGGGTCAGCTCGTCCTTGGCGTCGTCGTGGAACACCTTGCAGTAGGGGCAGATGAAGTCGATGTAGTCCTCGACCACCACCGGCCCCGACCCCGTCACGACGGCGTTGCCATCCTTGTTGGCGCCGGTCGGGACGTTAACCTTGCCGGCCTTCTGGTTGGCATACACCCCCCAGCCGATGAACCCGCCGATCACGATCACCAGCACGGCGGTCACCGACGTCCAGATGGCCCGCTTGCGCCGCTTCTCGCGGGCTAGCTGCTCCCGCACCACCCGCGCCGCGGCCCGACGATCCTCACGCTTGCTCATCATCTGTTCGCACATCCCCCTCGGGTTTATTGATCCAGCCGTCGAGGGAGAAACGGCTGACCGGGTACAGCATCAAAAATATAGCCATGGCCAGGAACCCGATGTCACGCAGGATCTCCGGCAGATAATTCGGTGTCACGCCGGGCGGCAGGTGCCCGCCCTTGCTGAAGCAGCCGCAGTCGATGTTCAGGCCGCGCGCCCAGGCCGACGTGATGCCCGCGATGAACGCGACCATCGTGAGCGCGCTGATCAGCGCCGTGACGCGGGTGGCCAGTCCAATCAGGAGCAATGCTCCCAGCATGAGCTCGAAGAACGGCTGGATCGCGCCGACGGTCATGGCCACGTTGGTGGGCATGAGCTCGTAGGCCACGACGGCCCGGCCCGACGCGGGCAGGTCGGTAACCTTCAGCGCGCCCGCCACGATGAACACGCCCGCGAGCCCCAAGCGCACGAGCAAACCGATCCAAGGCAAGAAACGCTTCATATTCATCTCCGCAGCGGTTCGGGCCGGATCGCTGCGCGCCCGGCCCGGACCGCGCCAAAATCACGGCTTCGCCTGAACGGAGTCAAAACCTTTCTTCTCCGCAGCGGTTCGGGCCGGATCGCTGCGCGCCCGGTCCGGACCGCGCCAAAGTCACGGCTTCGCCTGAACGGAGTCCAACCCATGGCTATGCCGCCAAGGCTGTAACGACGTCGGCGACCAGATCGGCACGGGCGCGGGCGACCCTCGATCGGATGGTGCCGACGGGCACCTCAAGCACGGCTGCGGCCTGCTCGTAGGTGAGCCCCAGCAGCTGGGTGAGCACGAACGCCTCACGCCGCTCGGGCGACAACTTCTGCAGCAGCGCGTGCGCGCTGATCCGGTCTGCATGATCGGGATGGGCTTCGTCGACGTTCAGCGACAGCCGTTTTTCCAACCGCCTGCGGCGGCCGGAAGCACGCAGGTGGTCGGCACATGCCCGCCGCGCGATGCCCAGCAGCCAGGTGCGCGCGCTGGACCGGGCCTCGAACCGGGGCAGCGCCCGGAACGCCCGCAGATAGGTCTCCTGCGTGAGATCGTCTGCGTTGGATGTGTCGATGAGCGCGGCCACGAACCGCCACACCTCGGCCTGGGTCGCCCGCACGAAGGCCGCCTGCGCCAGGGGATCGCCGGACCGGGCGGCGATGGCCCATTCGGTCGCGGCGTCCAGACTCACGTGGCAAACATTACCGTGGGAACTTTCCTCGGCTTAGGCACGACTACCCGGTCATGCGCGCAACCTGTGATGATTTTCGCGTCGCGCTGTCGGCCCGGCTCGACGGCGAACAGACCGGCATCCCCGCCCCTCGAATCGACGCGCATCTGTCCGAGTGCGCGGCGTGCCGGGGGTGGCTGGCCGCCGCCCAGGACGTGACCCGTGCCGTGCGGCTGCAATCGGTCGACGTGCCCGACCTCACGGCTCCCATCCTCGCGGCGATTCCACGGCCTCATAAGACAGAGCGCAGGCGCATCCTGCAGATCGCGCTCGGCCTCAGCGCCGCACTGCAGCTGATCCTCGCGATCCCGGTGCTGCTCGGTGTGCAAGACGTGGGTCACGTCACGCGCGAGGCAGCGTCGTTCGACATCGCGCTCGCGGTCGGGTTCGCTTTGGCCGCCCGGTGGCCCGAGCGCGCCCGCGCATACCTGCCCGTGGCGTTCGTGCTCGCCGGGTGCCTGACGCTGACCAGCGCGTTCGATATCGCCGACGGGGTGACCAAGCTCGCGCACGAGGTGGGCCACGTCGCCGCGCTCGCCCAGGCGGGCCTGCTGTGGGCGCTGAGCCGGATCGCGCCGATGCGGGTGGCCCACTCATGAGGAGGTTCCTTCCCCTACTCATCGGCGCGATGGTCCTGCTTCCTGCGGCCCCGGCGCAGGCCCACGCCGCGCTCGTCAAGACCAACCCGGTGCAGGGCACGACCATCCAGGTGGCGCCGAAGCAGGTCGAGCTCACATTCAGCGAGGCGATCACACCGGTCAACGACAAGATCCGGATCATCGGGCCGGACGGCAAGCGGGCGGACTCCGGCACGCCCCAGGTCGAGGGCGCGATCCTGCGCATCGGGCTCAAGGACAACCCGCCCCGCGGGACCTATCTGGTGAGCTTCCGCGTCATCTCGGCCGACAGCCATCCCGTGCCGGGCGGGTTCACGTTTTCGATCGGGGAGCCGTCGGCCACGCCCACGCAGGAGGCTTCCGAAGAGGACGACACGACCATCACCTGGCTCATCGGTATCGCCAAATATGTGGGCTACGCGGGGCTCGTGCTTCTGGTCGGCGCGGTCTTGGTGCTCACCCTGCTGTGGCCGGCGCGGCTGGACCGGGCGGGCCCGAAACGCTTGCTGTGGCTGGGTTTCGGCCTCGTGACGCTGTCGACCGTCGGGTCGCTTGCGCTGCAAGGGCCGTACACAGGACTGGGTTTTGAAGAGGTCATGGCAAGTCCCTTCGGCATCGCGCTGCTGGTGCGCCTCGGTGTTCTGGCCGTGGCGGCGATCCTGCTGCGCCCGCTGATCAACGGCACGGGCGGCATCGTCGATCGCGTCCTGGTGCTCGGCCTGGCCGTGATCGGGGCGGTCACCTGGCCGCTCGCCGGTCATCCGGCCGGTTCACCGGTACCCCCTGTGTCGATCGTTGTCGATGCGCTTCACCTGGCGGGCGTCGCCGCATGGCTCGGCGGCCTGGCCATGCTCGCGCTGTTCCTGCTGCGCAAGGCCACGGAGACGGAGCTGCACGCGATCCTGCCCGTCTGGTCGCGGTGGGCCGGGCTCGCCGTGTCGACCGTCCTGCTCGCGGGCGTCATCTCGGCGCTGATCGAAGTCGGCACGGTGACCGCGCTCTACAAGACCACCTACGGGCGCTATCTGCTGGTGAAGCTCGCACTCGTCGCGTTGGTGATGGGTGCGGCGATGCTCGCCCGGCGCGCCGTGTCGCAGCACCGCACGACCATCGGGCCCCTGGTCAAAACCGAGCTCGCGATCGCGGCCGTGGTGCTGGGACTGACCGCCGCGCTCACCCAGACCACGCCCGCCCGCACGGCCGAGGCGATCGCACAGGCCCCGGCCATCGGGCAGGGTCAGATCTTCGCGACCACGCTCGAATCCAACCTGTTCCGGCTCCAGATCGAGGTGGATCCGGCCAAGCGCGGCAACAACCTGATCCACCTTTACGCATACACCCCAGAGGGTCAGCCCCTAAAGGTCGTCGAGTGGAAGGCGACCGTGGCGCTGCCCAGCGCGGGCGTCGAGCCGGTCGACGTGCCGATGCTCAGGCTCACCGACAGCCACGCCACCGGCTCGACCAGCATTCCGACGGCCGGCGACTGGGTGTTCAAGTTCACACTGCGCACCACCGAGATCGATCAGGACTCGGTGACCACGACCATAAAGATCAAGTAATGGGAGAGATCAAGTGAAACGACTGCTGACGGTCGCCGCCGCCACGCTGGCGATCCTCGCCATCGCCGCCCCCGCGTCCGCGCACGTGACGGTCAACCCGAGGGAGGCGACCGGCGGCGGGTATGCCCGGGTCGCGTTCCGCGTGCCGAACGAGTCCGACACCGAGAGCACCACCAAGCTTGAGGTGCACCTGCCCGAAAACGCGCCGCTGGCCTCGGTTTCGACCATGCCCGTTCCGGGTTGGACGGTGGCCGTGAGCAAGCGCAAGCTCAGCCAGCCGGTCGACAACCACGGTACGCAGATCACCGAGGTGGTCTCGGTGATCACGTGGACGGCGGCGGAGGGCGCGGCCATCAAGCCCGGCGAGTTCCAGGAATTCCCGGTGTCCATGGGACGCATCCCCGACAACGTCAATCAGTTGGTGTTCAAGGCTTTGCAGACCTACTCCGACGGCACGGTGGTGCGCTGGATCGAGGAGCCCAAGGAGGGCGTCGAGCTCGAACACCCGGCGCCGGTGCTGAAGGTGGCCAAGGCAGCCGCGACCACCGCACCCGTTGCCACGGAAGAAAAAAGCACCGACATTCTCGGTTGGTCGGCACTCGGATTGGCGATCGTGGGACTGCTGCTCGCCGGGTTCGCGCTGACGCGTTCCCGACGGGAGTCCGCGTAGCCGCATCCGCACCTGTTCGGGCGCGTTGTCCAGGTTGGACCCACGTAACTTTGGGGAAGGCCTGGGCATGCGCGTCTTACGGGTTTCAATCGGCATGGTGACACTTTTGCTCGCCGTCCCGATATTGCTGGCCGGGGCATTGGCTTGGTGGGCGATGCAGCACCGCAGCCCGGACGGCGCCTTCCACGCCGACCTCGCGCCGATCGAGTCCGCGTCACGAATCGTTGTCGTGCCCGACATTGATGCGGTGCTGCGCCGCGACGCGCCGATCGCCCGCGCCGACCAGACCACGCTGCGCGTGCGGACAGACGGCTTCATCGGCATCGCCGAACCAGGTGCCGTCGCCTCGTTCCTGGCCGGGGTCGGATACACCGAACTGCAAGGGGTGACCCTCGGCCGAGGGCCGCTTTCCCTGACATACAAACATTTTTCTGGTACCGGCGCCGCCGCGCCCGGTCCCGCCGACCGCGATTTCTGGCTCCGCCGCGGCACCGGCGAACTGAGCTGGCGACCCGCGCACGACCGGGACCGGCAGGTGGCCCTCGTGATCGTGGCCAAGCCGGGCAGCGAGCCGGTGCGCGTCGACGTGGCCGTCACAGCGGGCTGGCTCAACTCCACGGCGTGGGGACTGCTGATCCTCGGGCCGGTGCTCCTGCTGCTCGGGCTGGCCGCGCTGGCCTGGCCGCAGCGGCCGCGCGAAATCGTGTACGTCATGGACTCGGCCGCGGCCGTCCAAGCGGGACTGCCCGCGCCACCCGTGCCCATGGGTGTCCAACCCGGACTGCCGCCCGCGCCGCCGCCATCGGCCCAGTTCCCGCCGGTGAACGTCGCGTATCAACCGATCGGGCCGTACACTCCGCCGGTGCAGTCAAACCCGCCACCGGCCGAGCTACCCTGGCCTCCGGCCGAGCCCGCCGAAGAGACGTCACCCGCCAGCGACGTGCCCGACAACCGGCCCATGCCGGTCGCGGGCGTGCACCTGCACATCACGCAGCGAACCGAAGCCTCCACCCCCGACCCCCACCCCTCCAGCTGATCATGAGCTTAAGTCCATGTTCGACGGCGTGCCGCGGCATCAACTTCATGGTCAATCTCGTCTCGCCGGCAACTGGTTGAGCCGTGCGCCAAGGCCGTGTTGGCCCGCGTGTCCCGGCGAGGGCTACTGTCGGCGATGTGACACAGATTGTTGTCGTCGACGCCCCGGAGCGGAGCCGATTCGAGGCCCTCGAAGCGGGCGAGCTGGTGGGCATCTGCGATTACCACAGGTCAGACGGTGTGATCACGCTCGACCGGGTCGAGGTCGTCCCGGCGCAGCGCGGGCGCGGCATCGGCGAGCAGATCGTCCAGGCCGCGGTGACCGCCGCCCGCGCCGAAAATCTGGAGGTCATCCCGCACTGCTGGTTCGCCGCGGCCTGGCTCAGATCTCATCCGCAGCGGCCCTGACACGGCGAGTGGCCTGTCGCGGGTGGACAGGCCACTCTCACCGGGGGAACGGTGTCCTAAGGAGACGCCGGAGAGGAGACGCCGCTCCGTACCCTCAAGAGTAGGCAAATCCACCAGAATGGACAAGTATGTCTACTTTGCGCCGACTGTGGGATAATCCCGTTTTATCGGTGTCAAGAACAACAAAGCGATGCTCAGCAGGACGAGCACGTTACGCAGGATGAATGTGGTTGGCGTGTCCGTGGGGATCTGCTTCGGGCCCCAGTCCACGAGCGACACCGCACCGCCCACACTGACGAGATAGCCCACAGCAAGCGGCACGTATTGCCGCGCCGCCAGCAGGCAGGCCAGCGCGGGCACAAACCAGTACAGGTGATGCGGCCAGGTGATCGGGCTGATCAGCCCGCCGACCAGGCCGGTGAGCGCCATCGCCGCGACCCGGTCGCCCGCCGAGTTCGCCTTTGCCGCGCGCCACAGGCCGAACCCGGCCGCGGCCAGCGCGAGCACGATCCACACCACCCGGTTGGGCTGATCGGGAACGACGAGCCGGTGCAGCATCCCGAGCAGCGACTGGTTGCCCGTGTAGTCGGTGCGCCCGACCCGGGCCGTGTCCCACAGCGCACCGGTCCAGAAGTCCCACGAGGCACGCGGCGCGATGGCCGCGGCGAGCAGGGTCGCGGCCGCGGCGGTCGCCGACGAGACGATCGCCGCCCGCCACTGCCGTGTGACCAGGAAGTACACGATGAATATGCCCGGGAAGAGCTTGAGCGCCGTCGCGAGTCCAATCCCGACACCCGTCCACTTGCTCCCCTTGGCGCCGAGGATCAGGAAGTCGTACACGATCAAAATAATCAACAGCATGTTGATCTGACCGAACGAGATGCCCTCGCGCATCGACTCCAGCACCAGCACCAGCGGTACGGCGTACAGCCACCAGCGCTCCATGCCGAGCGCGCGGAAGATCCAGAACGTGGTCACGCCGGCCGCGACGATGGTCCCGAGCGTGAACAGCGCCGCGGTCACACCGAGCTTCAGGAAGCTGAACGGGAACAGCAGCAGCGCCGCGAACGGCGGGTAGGTGAAGTACAGCTTGCCCTGCAGGAAGTCGGGCTGCGCGTAGTCGTACAGATCGTTGCCCGCCGCCCACCACCGCATCGCCGATATGTAGATCTTCATGTCGAAGAAGTTGTGCCCGGCCCCGGCCAGCCGAAAGAAGACGGCCGTAGCCGCGGCGGTAATGAGAGCAAGGATCACCCACCGGCGCATGCGCGAAACAGTAGTGCAGTGAGCGCCCCCACATGCGCCCGCGTCGGATCCGTCGCCGGTCGAGGCCGCTGAGCCTGGCAAGGCTGAGGAATTCGGCCCTGCGCTCGCTGTGACGACCGCGTTGGCCGTAGGCTCGTCGCGTGGTAGATCTTTCCGCTGATGCCGCCGGCCTCGTCAATTCATCACGGTCGAAGGCGGATCTCCGCAGCGACGCCCTGGTGTGGATCGACTGCGAGATGACGGGCCTCACCCCGCGCGACGCGCTGATCGAGGTCGCGGCGCTGGTGACCGACCCCGAACTGAACATCCTGGGCGACGGCGTCGACATCGTCATCCACGCCGACGACGCCGCGCTGGACGGCATGGTGGAGGTCGTCCAGCAGATGCACGCCCGCTCGGGCCTGACCGAGGAGGTGCGCCGGTCGACCGTCACGCTCGCCGAGGCGGAGGACCGGGTGCTCGAATACATCACCCGCCACGTGCCCGACGCCAAGACCGCCCCGCTGTGCGGCAACTCCATCGCCACCGACCGCGGGTTCATCGCCCGCGACATGCCACGGCTCGACGCCTACCTGCACTACCGCATGATCGATGTCTCGTCGGTCAAGGAGCTGTGCCGCCGCTGGTATCCGCGGGTCTACTTCGGCCAGCCCGAGAAGGGCCTCGCGCACCGGGCCCTGGCCGACATCCGCGAGAGCATCCGTGAGCTCCGCTACTACCGCGAGGCCATCTTCGTGCCGCAGCCCGGGCCCGATGTCGAGGAGGCCAAGCGGATCGCGGCCCAGATGACGCTGGACTGAGGAAACCTAACCCCGTCGACAGATGGTGCCGGGGTGTGGCTATCATAGGCGAGCGGTTTCGCATGGTGGTCGTAGCTCAGCTGGTAGAGCACCGGGTTGTGGTCCCGGGTGTCGCGGGTTCAAGTCCCGTCGATCACCCTCCTTCTTCGCGCCGTCCCTCGTCGGACGGCGCTTCTTCCGGCGCTGGCACGGCCTCGCCCGGCTTCGGCTCCGCCTCGACGATCTCGCGAATGCGCCGCGCGTTGCCTTCCTCGTCGCCGCCCTGGGCGGGTGGCACCTCCTCGTCGAGGGTGTTGGGCGACTTCCAATAACGGGTCGAGGCAAACTCTTGATCCTCGCTCATGTCTCCACCATGGCAGAACCGATGAGTTTTGGTACCGGCTGCCACCCAAACGAGCATGACGACGTTCGAGGAGATCATCCAGAGCAAGGTCCGGCCGCAGCACTGAGGCAGGTCCTGGACCTGATCCTCGCCGAAACCGATGACCATCCGAAGACCCGTGCCCGCGCCCGGTGAAGCGGGCGGGCCCGGCTAGGGGCTGGCGGTCGGGGAGGGTTGGGCCGTGGGGGGCTCGTAAGGGATGGCCGAACCCTTCGCATACTCCTCGAAGGATTTGCTCCAGTCGGTCCAGCCGTCGCCGTATTTCAGCGTGGCGCCCGTGTTGCTGGTGATGACCGGGTCGCCGACGCGGGTCTGCTCGAACAGCCACCGGGCATTGTCGGTGGACATGTTGATGCAGCCGTGCGAGACGTTGCGCACGCCCTGGTGTTGCACCGACCAGGGCGCGGCGTGGATGTGCTCGCCGCTCCAGGTGGTGCGCTGCGCGAACTCGACCTCGGCCACGTATTTTTCGCGCGCGTTGGGGTCGTTGCGGGTGTCGAAGATGTCGTGCGCCTTCTTCTCGATGATCACCATCACGCCGCTGGACGACTGCCACTCGGGCTTGCCGAGGCTGACCGGGATGCGCTTGATCTCCTGCCCGTCGACCGTGACCACCATCACCTTGGGGCTGGAGTGGTCGTCGACGGTCATGATGAGCTGCCGCCCGGCGCTCACGGTCAGGGTCAGGTTGCGCTTGGCGAAGTGGCCGTCGCCGCACGGCACGCCGCCCACCCGGGCGTCCACGAAGATCTTCGTGCCCGGCTTCCAGAACTCCTTGGGCCGCCAGTGCAGCTCGCGCGGGGTGTACCAGTTCCACACGCCCTCGACCGCCGGCTCGGTGGTGACCATCATGCGGCGCTGCAGCCCGGCCCGCGCGTCCTTGGGGATGTCGCGGGTCATCTGGAAGATCAGCGGCATGGCCGTGCCGATCTGCGTGTTGTCGGACATGAAGCTCGTGACACGCACCTCGTTGCTGGGCTGGGCCATCGTGGTGAACGTGCTCTTGGCGGTCACGGCCTTGCCGTCGTCGCCGGTCGCGGTGACCGTCGCCGTGTAGGTCGCGCCGTAGGCCAGCATCTTGTCGGGCATCCAGCCCTTGCCGTCGGGGTGCATCTTGCCGGGCACGGCCTTGCCCGCCGAGTCGGTGAGCTCGAACTTGGTGTCCGTGGCCTCGCTTGACGTGTAGACGATCTCGGCCGCCGCGATGACGTCGGCCGCGCCGTCGGCCGGGCTCGTGATCGCGGCCTTGGCCTTGGGCTCCGGCTCCTTCGGCTGGCCGTCGTTGAACGATGGCTTGTCTTTTGAGCACGCGCTCAGACCGGCTACGGTGGTGGCCCCCGCCAGGCCGAGGGCGGTCAGAGTCTGCCGCCTAGTTGGCATGTCCGCTCACCATTTCAAATCGAGGGGTGTGGTGTGGTGAGTTTCCATACTGCCTGGCGTTCACCGCACCGGCAATGCGCTTCCCTTGACATACTCCGACCAGGGCACATTCCACGCGGTGAAGCCGTTTCCGGGCTCCAGCTGGGCTTCTGTGCCGGTCACGGTGACCGGATCGCCCACATGTGTCACGCCAAAGAGCCATTCGGCGTCGCCCCAGGACATGTTCACGCAGCCGTGCGAGACGTTGTTCAATCCCTGATCGGCCACCGACCACGGGGCCGCGTGGATGAACTCGCCACCCCACGTGAGTCGCTGCGCGTACGAGATGTCTGCCCGATATTGGTCACCGGGCTCGCCGGTCGTGTCGAAGACGGTCTGCACCTTCTTCTCCATGATGACCATCGTGCCGGACGACGACGGCGTGCCGGGCTTGCCCAGGCTCACCGGCATCGAGCGGATGGGCGTGCCGTTCTCCTGCACGGTCAAGTGTTTCGTCGCGTTGTCGATGAAAAGCTCCACTCGCGACTGTGCGATGTGGACAGTGGCCGAGCGGTCGGTGTCGCCGTACGCGCCGTCGCCGAACGGTGTGCCGTCGAGTGCGGCGCGCACCTTGATGACCGTGCCCGGCTGCCAATAGTTTTCGGCGCGATACGTGACCTGGCGCGGGCCCGTCCAGTGCCAAACGCCCGGCTGGTGCGGCACGGTCTCGACGAACAACCGGTGCTGCACCGCCGCGCGATCGTGCACGTCTGAGGTGAACTCCACCACGACCGGCATGGCCACGCCGTATTCCTCGCCGTCGAACAGATACATGCCCGTGCCCACGCGGTTTGCCGGCGGGGGCATCGTGTGGAACGTCGTGGTGACCGCCGCGCCGCCGTGCGCTTTGACGGTCGCGGTGTAGCGCGCGTCGAAGCGGAGCGGCTGATCGGGGACCCATGCCGAGCCGTCGGCCCGCATGCGCCCGGCGACCGCGTGTCCCTGCTCGTCGGCGAGGCTCACCGAGTCGGCTGGGCCGTCGATGCCTATCTCGGTGCTGATGGGAAGGTCGCCCGTGCCGTCCGCAGGCGTGACGACGAGTGTCGCGGCCGCCGCCGCGGCGGCCGGCGGTTCGGCGGGCGTCGACGCCTGGGGCGCGTTTGCCGTGGTGCAGGAGGCGACCAGGAGAACGGCCGATACCCACAAAACTTTCATATTTAGGAAATTAGCCCATCAATCGCACGACTTCCTCGGTTCCGTCGGGAAAGACGACGTGCACCTTGCCGTCGCCGCGCTCCAGCCACTCCAGAACCACCTCGTAGACCATCACTGACCGATTGAGGATGTCTGTCTTAGAATCGCCGGTTTTCTCGGCGATGCGCTCCAGAGCTCCGGCCGCCCGCGGCGTGAAGTTAGCCGTGATGCGCGTTAGCGATGCGGTCGGGGTGCTCATCGGTGACCATCTCCTAGCGTGGTGCGATCAGATGTCCAGAATACGACTTTCGTAAGAACAAAAGTCGTACAAGATGTGCGTCGTTTCACTCATTAGTGTAGCCGCTGGTCATGCCTGCTGGTAACCACCTTTTCCGGTAACTGAGAGTTACCAACGATCGAGGTTGAGAGCTGCCGCGATTACGGACAGCTCGTGCGTAATCGCTGTATTGGCAGTGTGCTTTATATGTACGCTCCGTGTACTCTCACGCTCAGTCACTTGCCGACTTGGGGGAGCCGGCGCAATCGCTGAGGGAGAGCTTGAGGGCAATGACGGATCCCGAGCTGGGCAGGGAACTTGACCTGGCCGACGAGCAGCCCGGACGGGGCGCTTGGGAGACACCCCTGGAGCGGGTGGAGATAGATGTGCAGCTGCCGAACCGGTTTCGGACAGTGATGGTGGGCCGGCGCCTCTCGCCGGTGTTCAGCTTCGCCGTGGTCTGCGTGGCCGCCTGTGGGGTCGCGGCCATGGCGCTGTTCGTGTGCGGCCGGGCGGGCGCATCCGCCCAGCTCACGGTGCTGTCGGCGGCGGTGGGCGGGCTCGCGGTGGCCCTGCTGGGCCTGGTCTGGCTGCGTAATGGATAGGGGGAGGGGCGAGATGCGGTTCAGGATCCAAGCTCGTTGGGAGGCCTACGGCAGCGCCGAATCCATTGTGGACGGGCCGGTGCAGCGCGACGAGCGGCTGCGCGCCTTCCAGGCGATTCCGGGGCTGGTCGAGCTGCATGTCGAGCCCTATCGGCACGGGGGGCGCTCCGGCATTTGGCTCAACGTGCCGGTTTCGGCGGCCGGAGCGGCGCGGTGATCGCGTCGCGCGAGCTGCCCTACCTGGTGGTGGCGACGGTGCTGCTGGGCGCGCTGGCGACGGCACGCACCGCGCCGCCGATGCTGTGGGCGCTGTGGGCGATCATTGGCGCCACGATGGTCTGGGCCGGC
This sequence comes from Allorhizocola rhizosphaerae, assembly GCF_003426775.1. GTDB lineage: Bacteria > Actinomycetota > Actinomycetes > Mycobacteriales > Micromonosporaceae > Allorhizocola > Allorhizocola rhizosphaerae. The sequence continues at coordinate 39,982 of NZ_QJUG01000037.1, forward strand.
CATAGGCCCAGGGCGGTGAGGGCGGGACGGGTTGGCGGGCAGGCGACCCGGGCCGCGGCCGCGCTGATTCAGCTCGACGAGGGCGTGCCTGAGCTGCGGCTTCGTGCCGTTCGCGAGCTTGCCGCCATCGCCGACGAGTGGCCGGCCGGGCGCCAGGCGTGCATTGACGCACTATGTGCATATTTAAGAAGACCGTTCTCAGGGGGTACGTTCGGCGAGCTCACGATCCGTACCACCACAATTAACTTGATCCGGGAGCATCTGCAGCCGGGCGCGGACCGCTCGTGGCGCGGGTGTGATATCAATCTCTCCGGGGCGTCCATTCACGACGCGTCGTTCGCCGGCGCGCAGTTCGCCGATTGCCTCGTCGACTTCACCAACGCGCAGTTCAGGGGTGACATGTGCCGGTTCACCGGCGCCCGTTTCGAGCGGGCGACGGTGCTTTTCGCGGGCGCACAGTTTTGCACCGCTTTAGTGGACTTCGCCGGAAGTGAGTTCCGTGGCGGCACAATGGATTTCAGCCGCGCCCGCCAGGACCGGGGCCGGATCGACCTGTCAAACTGCCGGATGAATCGCAATATTGTCAGTTTCGCCGGGGCGCACCTGGACGGAACCGTTGATTTGTCAGCTTCTCGGCTTGAAAAGAGCCGGATCTCCTTTGACGATGCCCATTTTTGCGCTGGAACGGTGCGCGCCGAAGGAATTACCGGAGGCGCAGTCGTGCTCACGCTATGATCTGGCCTGTGTTGGCATTGTCCGAAGCATTCTGGGTATGAGGACCCACCATGTCCACGGACGCGTCTGCTCATACCCCCATGCCGGTCCCGGACGGGATCGGCACCCCCGCCGAGTTCATCGAGGCGATGCGCGCCCTGCGTGACTGGGTGGGTCTGACATATCGGCAGTTGGAAGACCGGGCCATGGCGCTGGGCGAGAAGTTGCCGCGCAGCACGATCTCGACCGCACTGTCCCGGGGATCCCTGCCCCGCGAGGCCACGATCGCCACGTTCGTCAAGGCATGCGGCGGCGATCGCCGTGTGGTCGACGCGTGGATCGACGCCCGGCGACGGATTGCCGAGCAGGACAACGACATCGACGACCTCGCGGCGGCGGTGGAGTCCTGGTTGGTCACTCGCATGACCGAGCCGGCCAAGCCGCGTGAGGAGACCCTCACGCTCGACGGCAGCAGCACGTTCTCCGAGGGCCGGCTGGCGCGCGCCGTCGCCGAGTCGACCACGGATCGCTGGGTCGGGCTGCACCGCAAGACGCGGCGCGGCGGCGCGATCCGGTTACTGTTGCGGCGACAGGGGTCGTGATACGACCCCTGTCCCCTCTTGGCGGGTTCAGCGTTCGATGTAGAACTGCTTGATCATCTCGTCTCGGCTGGGCGAGTTGAACTGGCGGCCGAGCGTGCGCATGATCGAGTCGACGGATGGCCGGTAGATGCAGCGGGTGAAGTAGCGGGCTCCCTCGTAGGTGCCGATCGTCCCGCCGTCCGGTGTGGACTGGCCGAGATAGTTCCTCCACTTGGTGCCGCTGGCCTGCATCTGGGCCGCGGTCAGCTTGGAAACGTTGGGCTCGACCGGTTCGCCGCCGGTGTAGCAGGCGCCGTCGCCGTAGTCGTACTCGTCGGCGAGCCTGCCGATGGAGTGGCCGAGCTCGTGAATCGCGATCTGGCCCGCGCTGGCGTGGCCGCCGGAGGCCGTGGCGACCCCGCCGCCCGCGCCGCCGTACTTGGTGCTGTTGCCCAGCGCGAGGATCTGGTCGGCGTCCGGTGCGGCAGCGGCCTGCTGCTGTGCCTTGGTCTGGTTGACGCACAGCAGGCGCTCGATTCCGTTGCACCAGAAGTACATGTCCAGCGCGGTGTTCTTCAGCACGCCCTGAGTCGGGTCATTGTCCACGCCGGACTGCGAGGAGATCACGTCGACCCGCCACGCGTTGAACTGCGTGCGGTGGCTCTTGAACGGCTCGAACGCCATGATCTCGTTGAACTTGCTCTGCACGTGCTGGGCGTAGGTGCCCAGCTGGCTGCTGGTGTAGCCGTCGCCGACGAACACGAGGTCGAACTTGGTCGAGCTCGGCCCGTTGACCTCGATCGGGGTCACGGCTGCGGCGGTGACGGACAGGGCCGGTTCATCGGGGATGGGTTGCGTCTGGCGGACCCGGCTGATGGTGCCGTCCTCGGAGAAGACCTCCAGCCATTGGCCCTGACCCTTGAACGGTTCCGGCTCCTGGGGCCGGGCCTGGACGGGGGCTGTCGTGGTGAGCAGGAGCACGGCCACCCCGGCCGCGAGAGCGAGTTTGAACAATGTGCACCTCCGAATATCGGTGCACAACGATAGGTCGATTCGATGGGTTTCGCGACCCGTTTAGTGGGAGTGTCCGTGATCGTGCTTTTCGTGGTGATGATCGCGGTGGTGGTCGAGTTCGCGGTGCGCCTCGCGGTGGCCGGGATGGGGGTCGGCGTGCACCAGCGCGGCCGTCAGGCGGGGGATGGCGTGGATGAGGCGGTGCTCGGCGTCGGCCGCGATCGCGTGCCCCTGCGCGACCGTCAGATCAGCGTCGACGATGATTTCGCATTCGGCGCGCAGCTGATGGCCGATCCAGCGCAGCCGCACCGCACCGATGTCGTTGACGCCCTTGGTCTCCCGCAGCGTCTGCTCGGCCTTGTCCACCAGCTCCGGATCGACCGCGTCCATGAGCCTGCGGTACACCTCGCGGGCCGCGTCCTTGAGCACGACCAGGATCGCGACCGTGATGAGCAGACCGATGACGGGATCGGCCCAACCCCAGCCCAGCGCCACACCGCCCGCGCTGAGCAGCACGGCGAGCGAGGTGAAGCCGTCGGTGCGGGCGTGCAGGCCGTCGGCGACCAGTGCGGCCGAGCCGATCCGCTTGCCGACACCGATCCGATAGCGCGCCACGATCTCGTTGCCCGCGAAGCCGATCACGCCGGCGGCCGCGACGAACCACAGATGGCGCACGTCCTGTGGGCTCAGTAGCCGCCGGAACGCCTCATAACCCGCGTAGAGCGCGGACGCCGTTATCACGAGGACGATCAGGATACCGGCTAAATCTTCAGATCTTCCATATCCATATGTGTACCTTCGAGAGGCCGCGCGCCGTCCGATGAGGAACGCTATCCCGAGCGGGATCGCCGTCAGCGCGTCGGCGAAATTGTGCAGCGTGTCGGACAGCAGCGCCACCGACCCGGAGAACACCACGATGACCGCCTGCAGCACGGCCGTCGCCGCGAGCACCAGAAGCGAAATCCACAGCGCGCGCATGCCCTGACGTGACGTCTCCAACTCGGTATCGACCTTGCTCGACGTGTCATGCGAATGTGAGTGCGGTGCGAGCACGTGTTGTAGCCGGTGCATCCATTGGCCGCTCATCGCCATAGTGTGCCACTGACAGGGGAGGACTAAACGTGAGTTCGACACAGGCCGTGCTGCCGGAGTTGCGCACCACCTGGTGGGAGACGGGCATGAAGGCCCGCTCGGAGGCGGGACCGTTCGCGGTGTTCGGGCAGCTGCCGCGCCTGGTCGCCATCGCCGTGGCGATCAGCTGGCGGGCCGACCGCACCCGCACGCTGGTCGTCGCCCTCGCGACCGTCGTGTCCGGAGTGACGGCGGCGTTCGGGTTGCTTGCCACGCAACGGGTGCTCGTGGAGCTGTTCGCGGGCGGCCCGACACCCGACCGGGTGGTCGCCGCGCTGCCCGCGCTGGTGTGGCTGGCCGCGGCGACGGGGCTGCGGGCGGGCATGGGCATCGTCACCGGGTACGCGCAGAACGGCCTCACGCCCCGGGTCGACCGCGAGATCCAGCGGCGCCTTTTCGAGACCACGACGGCGGTGCGGCTCGACGCGTTCGACGAGGACACGTTCGCCGACGACATGGAGCGCGCGTCGCGGGGCACCGACTCGGCCATCGCGCTCGTGCAGGGCGCGATGAACCTGTTCGCGGGGCTTGCTGGGTTGGCGGCGGTGGCGGTCGCGGTCACCGTCATCCATCCGCTGCTGTTGGTCGCGCTGCTCGTGGCGACGGTGCCGAACGGGTGGGCCGCGCTGGCCGCCGGGCATCAGCGCTATCGGGTGTATCTGCAGGGCTCGGCGCGGCGGCGCCGGCTGTGGATGCTGCACCGGCAGATGGCCGAGCGCGACAGCGCACCCGAGTTGCGGGCGTATGGGCTGCGTGGGTTCCTGCTGGAGTTGTACGACCGGGTGATGGGCGCGGAGACCGCGATCCAGCTGGCGCTCGCCCGGAAGGTGACCACGACGACGACCGTGGGCGCGGTGGTCGGCGGCATCGCGACCACGGCGGTGTACGTGTTGCTGGGCTCACTGCTGCTGGGCGGAGGTATCCCGCTCGCGGCCGCGGCGACGTGCGTCGTGGCGGTGCAGGCGGCGCAGCGGGCACTGTCGACGGTCACGTTTCAGATCGACCGGGTATACATGGATGGGCAGCATTTCGGCGACTACACGAGCTTCATGCAGCGAGCCGCCGCGCACATGCCCGCGGCTCCCGGCATGCTCGACCCCGGGCCACTCGCGCAGATCACGGCCGAGGCGGTCGCACTGTCCTATCCGGACCGTGACGCGCCCGCGGTGGACAACGTCACGCTCACCATCCGGGCCGGGCAGACCGTGGCGTTCGTGGGCGAAAACGGTTCGGGCAAAAGCACTCTCGCCGCTGTGCTGTGCGGGCTGCGCAAGCCGCAGGCGGGCACCGTCACGTGGAACGGGCGGCCGTTCGCCGAGCTCGACCCGGACGGGCTGCAGCGCCGGATCGGCATCGTGTCGCAGGACTTCCACCGCTGGCCGTTCAGCGTGGCGACGAACATCGCGCTCGGCGACATCACGAGCGACGCGGGAAGCGACCGCATCGAGGGCGCGGCCCGGCGTGCCGTCGCGCACGACATGATTCTTGAGCTGCCGCACGGGTACGACACGCTGCTCGACCGCACGTTCAAGGACGGGCAGGACCTGTCGGGCGGGCAGTGGCAGCGCATCACGGCGGCGCGCGGATTCCTGCGCGACGCGGACCTGCTCATCATGGACGAGCCGTCCTCGGCGCTCGACCCGCGCGCCGAAGACGCGCTGTTTCAGGCGATCCGGGGCCGGCAGGGGCGCAGGACCACCATCCTGATCACGCATCGGCTGGCCAACGTGCGGCACGCGGATGTCATCTATGTGCTCGACCACGGCCGGCTCACGGAGGCCGGCAGCCACGACGAGCTCATGGCGTCGGGTGGGACCTATGCGTCCTTGTTCAGGCTGCAGGCGAGCGGTTACGCCATCACGGCATAGACTGCGTGGTCATGGGTGAGATCGTGCGGCTGGGCTCGGTGACGTGCCCGTCGGGTGTCCTGGCCGTGCTCGACGGCGGCTGCCTCGGCATGTGGTCGGGCAGCCGGTCACCGTCGGAGATCGATCCCGTGGACGTGGGAATCGAGGACGAGGCGCTCGCGGCCAACATCGCCGGATCGATGGACTTCGAGGTTGCCGGGCCCGACGCGGAGCGGGCGGCGCTTTCGTTTGAGCGCAGGCCCATGCGGTACCACTATGATATTCCGGCTGATCGCATCGGCGAATGGATCGGGCTGTTCGACGAGCATTGCCGCGCAGGCGGTTGGAACGCCACACTGCAACCCTATCCGCGGCGTGTTGCCCATCGGGAGCGCGCCCGGCGGTGCGCGGGTGAGCGGCTGGCGGGCTTCGTCTTCTTCGGGCTGCCCGCGGTCGCCGTCGGTGAGGTGCCCACGGGCGAGTCGTTTGAGGTGGTCGCCGAGCGTTCGGCCGGCCGGTCGCATGGTTGGAAGCAGATGGTCGTGCGGACCGGCGATCGGCCCGTCGTGACGACGCGTTCGCTTGGCTTGGTCGGCGTTGATACGGCGCGGTTGGCGTTCGCGGATGTGGACGCCCTTGACCATTGGGAGCACGAGAGACCGCTGGACGGTCTGGCCGATGTCGTGTTCTGGGGTGGGCCCAATGCCGAGGAGGCCGCAGCACACTTCAGCGCGCCGCGCGTGGGGAGTGACGGCTCCTACGGTTGGGAAGACTTGCCCGCGCGGGATGGGTGGCAGCGGGCCATCGCGATCCAGGCATGGAAGGACGAGAGGCCGGAGCGCAAGCTGGGATTGGACTTCCGGCCGCACTCACACCATTGGCAGGTGATGCGGCAGGTGCGCGCCGATGACGACACCGAATCCGGCACCATCGCGGTCGGCGGGGCGGACATCACGTTCGCGATGACCAGCTGGGGTGACGGCTTCTTCCCGGCTTATGCAGACTACGACGGCCGTGGAGGGCTCGTGGCGGTGCGCATCCAGCTGGCCGAGGACCGTGACTGAGCGGCAGTTCCGCGGGACGGCGGAACACTATGCGGCGCACCGGATCCCATATCCGCGCGCGTTGTTCGGCCATCTGCTGCGGCTGGTGCCGGGGCGGCAGCGCCTGCTGGACCTGGCGTGCGGCACGGGCGAGCTGGCGATCCCGCTGAGCGAGCGGTTCGGCGAGGTGGTCGCGGTCGATCTGGAGCCGGACATGGTCGCGGCCGGCATGCGCAAGGCGCCGGGTCTGACGTGGATCGTGGCGGCCGCCGAGGAGCTCCTGTTCGAGCCGGGCACACTGGATCTGGTCACCGTCGGAAACGCTTTTCACCGGCTCGATCGTGCGCTCGTCGCGGCGCGGGCAAGGACATGGCTCAAGCCGGGTGGGGCGATCGCGGTCGTCAACACCGACAGCGTGTGGCGCGGGACCGAGCCGTGGCAGCGTACGGCCGTGGAGATTGTCGCGAAGTGGAGGCCTCAGGTGGCTCCTGCCAAGCGTGCATCACATGAAAAGGTGCTGCGGTCGGCCGGGTTCGCCGATGTCGAGGAGCGCCTTTTCCACGTGCCTCACGTCTGGAGCGTCGACGGGTTCATCGGCTACCTGTACTCGACGAGCGTCGTGTCCAAGGCAGCGCTGGGCGCCAACGCGGGCGCGTTCGAACGCGAGCTGCGCGCCGCGCTGACCGGCACACTGCGCGAGACTGCCCGGTTCAGCTGCCTCACCGGCTACTGCAGATAGCCCTCGACCTGTGTCTTGGGCTGCGGGTTGACCGTGTCGGGGTCTTGGCCCTGGGCGCGGGCCGCGCGGCGGCGGCGCAGCAGGTCCCAACACTGGTCGAGGGACTCTTCGAGATCACGCAGCCGGTCGGCCTCCTGCTGCGTGTCGACCTGCCCGGCCTCGCGGCGCTCCCGCAGCCGGTGCTCCTCCTCGACGAGCTCGGTGATGCGGCCAAGGATCTGTTTGTCGTCCACGACAATCCAGACTGCCACATCCATAATGGGCGCGTGTCAGAGTGGATTTATTTCATCCATGCTCCCCGCGAGAACTTCGCCGAGACGATGACCGACGAGGAGCGTTCGGTGTGGGGCGTGCACTTCGAGCGGTTCCGGCGGCTGCTCGCCGAGGGCGTCATCGTGCTCGTCGGGCCGACGCTCGGGCCGGTCAACACAGGCATCGCCATCTTTGAGGCGCCCGACGAGGCCGCCGCGCGCAAAATCATGGAGGAGGATCCGGTGATCGCGGGCGGTTACGCACGCGGTGAGCTGCGCCCGTTTCGCATTTCACTGCTGCGCGGGCGCGACTGACCCGGGGCCGGGCGACGGTGGGGATCGGGCGGTGCCGCGCTGCCGGGCCGCCCGTCAGCGCGACCATCAACGGCAGCCCGGCGGAGACGTCGAACCGCCCCCGCGCCGGCGATCAGCACTCGCTGTGCCGGCGCGAGCCGCGTGAACAGGGCGGGCCGCTGCAGTGAGAACCACGCCGCTACGGTTTGCGGGCCACGCCGCACCACTCGGTGACCGGCGTGGTGTCGTTGCCGTCGGGCCGCCACTGCGACACGGTCGCCAGGCCGGGCTCCAGGATCTCCAGACCGTCGAAGTATTCGGCGATCTGCTGCGGCGTGCGCACGCACATCGGCGCGGAGCCGCTCTCGTTCCACATGGCCAGCGCCCGCTCGACGGCCTCGCGGTGCACCTCGACCGTGGGGTGCGAGATGACCAGATGGCTCCCCGACGGGACGGCCTTGACCAGCGTGCGCACGATCGAGGTCGCCGCATCGTCGTCCACGACGAAGTTCACGATGCCGAGCAGCATGATGGCGACGGGCTTGGTGAAGTCGAGCGTTTCCTGCGCGGCCGCGAGGATCTTCTCCGGATCGCGGATGTCGGCGTCGATGTACGCGGTCGCGCCCTCGGGTGTGCTGGTGAGCAGCGCGCGGGCGTGCACGAGCACCATCGGGTCGTTGTCCACATACACGATGCGGGCGTCGGGCCGGGTCCGCTGCGCGACCTCGTGCGTGTTGTCGGCCGTGGGCAGGCCCGTGCCGACGTCCAGGAACTGTCCAATGCCGACATCGCCCGCCAGGTGGCGAACGACCCGGCCGAGGAACTCGCGGTTGTATCGGGCGGACTGCACCAGCTCGGGCATGAAGGCCAGGAACTGCTCCCCCGCTTCGCGGTCGGCCGCGAAGTTGTCCTTGCCGCCCAGCAGGTAGTTCCACAGCCGGGCGGAGTGTGCGACGGAGGTGTCCAAACGCGACAGGGCGTCGCTGGCGTCGGTCGGCGTCTCATTCACGGCTGCCAGGGTAGCGGCACGTCCACCAGTTGGGAACGGTCAGTCACCTGATTGATCAGACATCGGTCGGTGCCGCGAAGAGGCGCAGAAGAGGCGCAGAAGAGGCGCATCAGGCGGCGTCGAGGTCGGCGGCGATGCGGTGCAGGATTTCGGGCGTCTCGTCGGGCTGGGCCGCCTCGATGCACAGCGTCTCCATGACGAGCGCGTATTGGTCGACATCGTCGCGCTTGTCGAGGTAGAGCGCGCTGGTGAGCTCCTCGACGTAGACCACGTCGGGCAGGTCGGGCTCGGCGAAGCGCAGGATGCTGAACGCGCCGCCGCCGTGCACCGCGTGCCCTCCAATGTGGAAAGGCACCACCTGCACGCGGACGTTGGGCAGTTGGGTCGCCTCGATGAGCGCCTGGATCTGCCGGCGCATGACCTCTCTTCCGCCGACGGGGCGACGCAGCGCGCCCTCGTCGACGACCGCCCAGAACTGTGGCGGGTCGGGCCGGGTCAGCACCTGCTGGCGCTCCATGCGCAGCTCGACCCGGCGTTTGATCTCGTCTTCGGGTGCGCGCCCGTGGCCGAGCATGACCACGGCCCTGGCGTAGTCGCGGGTCTGCAGCAGCCCGGGGATGAACTGGATCTCGTAGCAGCGGATGAGTGAGGCCGCCGATTCGAGTCCGATGTAGGGCTGGAACCACGCGGGCAGGATGTCGCCGTAGCGGTGCCACCAGCCGGGGGCGTTGGCGTCGCGGGCGAGCACCAGCAGGCGCTCGCGCTCCTCGCCCTTCGCCAGGCCGTAGTAGGTGAGCAGGTCGGCGACGTCGCGCTCCTTGAAGCCGACGCGGCCGAGCTCCATCCGGCTGATCTTGGACTCCGACGCGCGGATCTGCCAGCCCGCGTCCTCGCGCGTGATCCCTCTGGCCTCGCGCAGCCGTCGAAGATTCGCACCGAGCATGATGCGCAGCACGGTGGGCCCGCCGGACACCCCACCATCCCTTGGTGGCGTCGTCAACGCACCAAACCTCCGATCCGTCCGTGGTCGCTGGCTACTGCTCGGCTTGACACGTCAGCATGTCACTATCCTCCGCAGCATCCTTCGCGGCGGATGACTGCTCGACAAGATCGTCGAAATCGCCGTCCCGCACGCCGGTCAGAAAGGCGGCGATCTCGTCCGCCGTGAAGATCAATGCCGGGCCGTCCGGATTGCGGGAGTTGCGGATCATGTAGCCCGAGCCGTGCGGCAGGCGGGCCAGCTCAACGCAGTTGCCGCTTGCCCCGCTGCGACCGCTCTTGCGCCAGTTGAGCAGGGATAACGGCGCGTCGGTGTTGCCGATGATAGTCACGAACTTAATTCCCTCCGTCCGCTGCACCGACCAAATGCACGTGCATTCGCCCTTGCATTTGCAACTTTCGAGGGGCATCATAACCCCAAGTGGCCGGGTACGAATTGCCCTCGATCAATGAACGCGGTGGTCGGGCGGGGTCGCGCAGCAGAAGGGACCATGGGGTGGAGCCATACGTCGTCGCCGCCGCGGTGGGACTCGCCGCCGCAGCCGCGGGCGCGGCCGCCGCCGCGCGGATGTGGCTGCGGGCGCGCCTGGCCGAGGCCGAGGTGG
>NZ_QJUG01000370.1 GCF_003426775.1 Allorhizocola rhizosphaerae
GAGCTCGTAGTGCAGGCCAAGTGGCGGGAGTACCCCAATCGGGACGCCCCCGAGCACGTCCGCGATCAGGCCGAACTGTGGGCGGGACACGCACGCACCGAACTGGAGTGGGCGAAGAGCCTGAGCAAACGACTGTCTGAGGGCGCCTACACCATGGCCGGTGAACCGGGTTCGTGGCGAACGGTCCCCGATCACCTCAAGATGCGCGTCTAATCAACCTTGACTAGACGTTTCCTCCTCGTGCACTCTGGCCAAGTAGTCAAACTGGACTAGTCTCTCAACCAATCCGTTCGCAACACCGAGAGAAGGAATCGAACCCATGGGAAGGCTCGCGATCGAGACGAGAGCGTTGAAGAAGAGCTTCGGCAAGACCCACGCGGTCGCCGGTGTCGACCTGGCCGTGAGCGCCGGGGGCGTGTACGGCGTGCTCGGTCCGAACGGGGCGGGCAAGACCACCACGATCCGCATGCTGGCCACGCTCCTGCGCCCCGACGCCGGAGAGGCGCAAGTGCTCGGCTACGACGTCGTGCGTGACGCCCAGGCGGTGCGGAGCAGGGTGGGCCTCACCGGGCAGTTCGCGTCGGTCGACGAGGACCTCACCGGGGTGGAGAACCTGTTGCTGCTCGCCAGACTGCTCGGCTACTCACGCCGCCGAGGCAGGGAGCGGGCGACCGACCTGCTCGACGCGTTCGGTCTTGCCGAGGCGGCCGACCGGCAGGTGAAGAAGTACTCCGGCGGGATGCGCCGGCGCATCGACATCGCGGCGAGCCTGGTCGTCACCCCCGAACTGATCTTCCTCGACGAGCCCACGACCGGGCTCGACCCGCGCAGCAGGAACCAGGTCTGGGAGATCGTCAGGGGCATGGTCGCCGAGAGCGCCACCGTGTTGCTGACCACGCAGTACCTCGACGAGGCCGACCAGCTGGCCGACCGGATAGCGGTGATCGACCACGGGAAGGTCATCGCCGAGGGCTCGAGCGGCGAGCTCAAGGCATCGGTCGGCGCCGGCTCGCTGCACGTACGGCTACGTGCGCCCGAGCAGCGGGCCGAGGCCGAACGGGTCCTCGCCGGCGTCCTCGAGGTGCCGGTCGAGCCGTCCGCTGACCCGGCCGCGCTGTCCGCGCGGATCTCCGACCCCGAGCGGGTCGCCCGCGCCCTGGCCGAGCTGTCCCGCAGCGGCATCGACGTCACCGAGTTCGCGCTCGGTCAGCCGAGCCTGGACGAGGTGTTCCTCACCCTGACCGGACACGCCGCCGAGGAGACACCCGAGGAGGATGCCGCATGAATGCCACGACCGCGGAGCAGGCGTCGGCGCCGGTCACCGAGGACGCGCTGCGCAGTGTGCTGTTGGCCGGTGAGCGGCCGTCGCGCCCCGGCCCGGTGCTCACCTCGTTGACATTCGGCTGGCGCGCTTTGCTGAAGATCAAACACGTCCCGGAGCAGCTCGTCGACGTGACCATCTTCCCGATCATGTTCACGCTGATGTTCACCTACCTGTTCGGTGGTGCGCTCGCCGGGTCGACTCAGGAGTACCTGCAGTTCCTGCTGCCGGGCATCCTGGTGCAGGCGAACGTCATGATCACCATGAACACTGGCATTACGCTGAACACCGACATCCAGAAGGGGGTGTTCGACAGGTTCAGGTCACTTCCGGTGTGGCGACCGTCGCCGCTGGTCGGCGCCCTGCTCGGCGATGTGATGCGCTACTCGATCGGGTCGGCGATCGTGATCACGCTCGGACTGGTCCTAGGGTTCCGGCCGGAGGGTGGCGCCGTCGGCGTGGTGCTGTCGGTGGTGCTGCTGCTGGTGTTCTCGTTCTGCCTGTCGTGGCTGTGGACGATGCTCAGCCTGATCCTGCGCACGCCGAACTCGGTGGCGGGGGTCAGCATGATGGTGATGTTCCCGCTGACGTTCGTGAGCAACATCTTCGTGGACCCGAAGACGATGCCTGGGTGGTTGCAGGCGGTCGTCGAGGTCAACCCGATCACCCATCTGGCGACCGTGGTGCGTGGCCTGATGCACGGCTCGGTGCCCGCCGGGGAAATCGGCTGGGTGCTCGTCTCGTCCGTACTTCTCGTCGCGGTGTTCGGTCCCATCACCATGGTCCTCTACCGCAACAAGAAGTAGATGCCGCTACCGCGAGCACTTGGTCGAAATCAACTCCGACAACCCCGGCCCACTCGGCCAACGCCATCACCGGTACCAGGCCCGGACACGACAAGGAGAGCCGAATGAGCACCATCCCCAAGAACAACTCGGAAACCGTTGCGCACACGTCCGGGCGGGCGAGCAGCATCGGGGTCTGGATTCTGCAAGTCGTGCTGGCGGCGATAATCGCCGGCGGCGGAATCTCGAAGCTCGCCGGCGACCCGGTCATGGTGGACATGTTCGCCGACATCGGGGCTGGCCAGTGGCTCCGGTACCTGGTCGGAGCGCTGGAGGTCGCGGGAGGGGTTGGACTTCTGATCCCGGCTCTGGCGGGCCTGGCCAGTCTCGGGTTGGCGGCATTGCTGACCGGTGCTGTCATCACCGATCAGTTCGTGCTCGAGCAGAGCCCTTGGCTGCCGCTCGCCTTTCTCGTCGTGGCGGCCGTGATCGCAAGGGCGCGGTGGTCGCGCACCGAGGCCGTCGTCGGCACGCTGCTCAGGCGCTGAGACAAACCTCTCGAACGGAGATGTGAGATGAACGAGATGGCCTTTCGCGTGACATCAAACGATGGCACCATCATCGCCTACGACCGGAAAGGAAGCGGCCCGGCTGTCGTCCTGGTAGGCGGCGCACAGGACGACGGAGCCGAGAACGCTTCCTTGGTACCTGCTCTCGCCGAGCACTTCACGGTTTACAACTATGCCCGTCGGGGACGCGGCGCGAGCGGCTTCACCGAGCCCTACGCCGTGGAAAGGGAGATCGAGGACCTGGATGCGTTGATCGCGGAGGCGGGCGGCTCGGCGCACGTGTTCGGGGCGTCCTCTGGCGGCGCGCTGGCGCTGGAAGCCGCCGCGGCAGGGTCAGCCATCGACACGATCGCCGTGTGGGAGGTGCCCTACGCGGTCGGAGACGACATACGCCCGCGATTCGAGGAGTACATCGCGGACACCCGACGCGCCTTCGACGCCGGGCGAGACGAGGAGGTTCTCGAACTGTTCATGCGCATGACCGGCGCCTCCGACGACAACATCGCGGCCAGGAAAGCGGCAGGCAAGCAGACGGCGCATTGGGCAGATTCGGTCGCCCTCGTGCCCACGCTGGTCCACGACAGCGTCTTCCTCAACCGCTACCAATTGCCGGCCGATCGACTGGCAACGGTCACCCAACCGGTCCTGGTCATCACCGGAGGACCGATCACGGTCCCCTACATGGCAGGCCTGCCCTCGGACTTCTTCGACCGCGCAGCCGACGAGCTTGCAGACCTATTACCCCGTGCTCAACGGGAGACCCTCGAGGGGCCGGATCACGTCGTCGACCCACAGACCGTCGGCCCGCTGTTGCTACGGTTCTTCAGCAGCGAACACTGAGGGGCCCGCGAGGTGTTGCGGGAAGACCGATTAGGCACCGCGCAAGCAGATCTTCGTCGCGCCAGGGACACGGGGCGGACAGGTGGTGTCGAGGTTGATGTCGTCGGCGGCATCACAGGCCTGATTCTGGGCGTGCTCGTCACCAACGTCTTCGTCACCACGCAAGGCCGGGCCGTTGTACTGACCTGGGCTTCAGTGGGACTCGACCTGGCCTACTCGCTGCTCATCGGCTCCGTCGTCGGTCGTACCCCGCACTCCGGGCCGACTCAGTACCGCCCACCGAAGCCCTGCGCAGCACATGACCGGGCACCTCGGTAGGGCCAGTGATTCCGGGCTGTGGTCGCATGCGGTCACCGTTCCCGGGCGGTGGCCCGGTGCCGAAAGTCGGGCCCACGGCGTGCTCACGTCAGGAGTGCCACCGATGACGCAGCCGCGTTCCCGGGTCGACCTGTACGCGGCGATCCGACGGGATGCCCGATCTGGGATGTCCAACCGCGCGCTGCAGCGCAAGCACGGCGTCGGCTTCCGAACCGTGACAGCGGCGCTGGAATCTGCATGGCCGAAGGAGAGAAAGCAACCGCCCAAACGCGGCTCACGGCTTGACGCGTACCGAGTGGTGATCGACGACTGGCTGCGCTCGGACCTCGACGCGCCGCGGAAGCAGCGACACACGGCGAAGCGGATCTTCGATCGACTGCTTGACGAACATGACGGGGCCGGGGTGGTGTCGTACTGGATGGTCCGCGAGTACGTCGCCACCCGACGCCGTGAGATTCGCGTCGAGGTCGGACGGGAACCTGCCAACGCGTTCATCCCGCAAGAGCACCTCCCGGGCCGCGAGGCCCTATGCGGAAAGCCGCATAGGGCCTCCTCACCAGCCGGGACCTCATCGCGCAGCACCGTGACCTGCGCGCGGCGGGTCTCCTCCGGCACGGTCGCGGCCACCCACCGTCGAAACGACGCCACCGACGCCTCCACACCGTGCTCGTCGCGCAGCCGCTGCCACACCGTCGACTGGTGCACCCCCGCGGCCAGCTGCGCCCGGATGTAGTCGGCATGCTTGTCGATCTGAGGCCAGGTGATCTGCCGCAGCCTGGTGTTGGTCAGCTCCGGGAACCAGCGGCCGATCAGGTCGTTCCACTCGTTGGGGCAACGACTTCCCGCCCGGCTTCATCCCCGCCGCGATCGCCGGCTGCACGTACTTGCGGATCGTCTTGCGGTCCACGCCAAGGCTCAGCGACATCTCGTTGATCGATCTTCCCGCATGCCAGTGCGTCAAGATCTCCGTAATGT
>NZ_QJUG01000371.1 GCF_003426775.1 Allorhizocola rhizosphaerae
CCCAGCCCCTGCTCGCCGACGCCGCCCTGCCCGCCCTGCGCCGCCTGGCCGACCGCGTGGGCGCGACCGCCCACCTGACGATCGCCGACGGGACGGACGCGGTGGCGGTCGCCGTGGTTGAGCCGAGCGCGACCATGTTTCACGTGGCATATCGCGTCGGCTCCCGCCACCCCGTCGACAAGGGCGCGGCCGGGCGGGCGCTGTCCATTCGCGACGGTTGGGTGACCAGCGCGGGCGAGCTGCAGCCGGGCGCCCACGGCCTGGCCGCCCCCGTGCTCGGCGTGCCCGACCTGACCGCGAGCGTCGGCGTCGTCTCACTGTCCCCATTGGACGAGCCCACCGTCGGCCCGCTCGTCCAGCAGACCGCGGCAGTGATAGCCCGCGCGCTGGCCTGATCGTCAGTCCAGCGCGCCCGGCGTGAACTCCGGCACGCCGTGGCGCTGGAGCCATTGCGGGACCTGTGCGGGGCTCTCGGACCGTGCCAGCGCGAGCAGCAGGAGCAGCCGTGCCTTCTGCGGTGGCAGGTCCTCCGCGGCGATCACGCCGCCCGTCCTCAACCCCGGGCCGGCGAGCCTATCGTCAGCACCGGTTTGGAGGTCTCGGCGAAGAAGTCGTTGCCCTTGTCGTCGACCACGATGAACGCGGGGAAGTCCTCGACCTCGATCCGCCACACGGCCTCCATGCCGAGCTCCGGGTATTCGAGGACCTCGACCTTGCGGATGCAGTCCTGCGCCAGCCGCGCCGCCGGCCCGCCGATCGAGCCTAGGTAGAACCCGCCGTACCGGGCGCACGCATCCGTGACCTGCTTGCTGCGGTTGCCTTTGGCCAGCATGACCAGCGATCCGCCCGCGGCCTGGAACTTCTCCACATACGCGTCCATGCGCCCGGCCGTCGTGGGCCCGAACGATCCCGACGCGTACCCCTCGGGCGTCTTCGCCGGCCCCGCGTAGTAAACCGCGTGGTCGCGCAGGTACGAAGGCATCGCCTCGCCCGCGTCCAACCGCGCGGCGATCTTCGCGTGTGCGATGTCGCGCGCCACGACCAGCGGCCCGCTAAGCGACAGCCGGGTCTTCACCGGATAGCGGGAAAGCTCCTCCCGGATGAGCGTCATCGGCCGGTTCAAATCCACCTGCACGACCTCGCCATCCTCCAGTGAGACGTCGGGCAGGAACCGCGCCGGGTCGGTCTCCAGCTTCTCCAGCCACACCCCCGACGGTGTGATCTTCGCCAGCGCCTGCCGGTCCGCCGAGCACGACACCGCGATCGCCACCGGGCACGACGCCCCATGCCGCGGGAGCCGGATCACCCGCACGTCATGGCAGAAGTACCGCCCGCCGAACTGCGCCCCGATCCCGAACCCCCGCGTCAGCTCCAGGACCTCGGCCTCCAGCTGAAGATCCCGAAATCCGTGCGCCAGAAGCGAACCCGACGTCGGCAGGTTGTCCAGATATTTGGCCGAGGCCAGCTTGGCGGTCTTCAGCGCGTGCTCCGCCGACGTTCCCCCGATCACCACAGCCAGGTGATACGGCGGGCAGGCACTGGTACCGATCAATCGCAATTTCTCATCCAGGAACCGCATGAAGGCCGCGGGGTTCAGCAGGGCCTTGGTTTCCTGGTACAGATATGACTTGTTGGCGCTGCCGCCGCCCTTGGCCATGAACAGGAACTTGTACGCGTCCGAATGCCCGTCCGGGTCCTCCGCGTAGAGCTCGATCTGCGCGGGCAGGTTGGTGCCGGTGTTGCGCTCCTCCCACGTCGTGATCGGGGCGAGCTGCGAATACCGCAAATTCAAATTTGTGTACGCGTCGAAGACCCCGCGAGCGATGGCCTGCTCGTCGCGCCCGTCCGTCAGCACGTGCCGCCCTCGCTTGCCCATCACAATGGCCGTGCCCGTGTCCTGGCACATGGGCAGCACCCCCCCGGCCGCGATGTTCGCGTTGCGCAGCAGGTCCAGCGCGACAAACCGATCGTTGGGCGACGACAGCGGATCGTCGATGATCGAGCGCAGCTGGGCCAGGTGCGCCGGCCGCAGGAAGTGGGCGATGTCGTGCATCGCCTCCGCGGTCAGCTGGGTGAGCACGTCCGGCTCGACCGTCAGGAACTGCCTTCCACCCGGTCCACTCACCACGTCGACGCCCTCGTCGGTGACCAGGCGATAGTCGGTGGTGTCTGCGCCCAGGGGGAGCAACGGTGAATAGGAGAAGTCAGTCACGTTGAGAAAGAGTACTGAACTCCAAATAGCCGAGCTCTCTCCTGTCCGCTAGGAGGAAGCCCACGGTGTCGAACGCCACGACGCGCCCGCTGCTGCGCACCTGACCTCGCTCGTTTCCGGTCGCCGGGTCGACGATGACGACCCGGTTGGGTGAGCGGTCGGAGACGATCACCACCCCGCGCGTGATCACGACCTCCGCCGATTTGTGCGCCTCGCGTTCCCACAGCGGACCGGCCCGCCCCAACCGGTAGCCGACCAGTTGCGAGCCCTTGCGTGTGACGGCGTGGACCCCGTCGGTCGCGAGCACCTTCTCGTCGTCGCCCACGACCAGCACCTCGCGCCCGTCGCCCGCGTCGAGCAGCGCCTGCCGCCCGTCGGGCCGGATCGCCACGATCGCGTTGCCACCCGCGACCGGTTCGCCGCGCAGCTGGCATCCGGCCCCGCCCAGCTCGTGAATGCTGTAACCGTCGCGCCGCCAGACTTCGTTGCCGCTGTGGCCCTGCCGCCCGACCACGCTCAGGATGCACCGGCCGTTGCGCGGTGTCGCGGTGCTGTGGATGACCCGCCCGCCGAACACGTTCACGGCCGTGTGCTCCGCCGGCTCGACCACCGGCAGGGCCTTGCCGCTGTTGGTGTCCACCACGTGCACCCGGTTGTCGATCGGGAAGCCCAGCAGTCGCGGCATCGGCGCCTGCGACGCCTGCATCCCCAGCGGCCCCGCCCCTGTCAGGCCCGGGTTGTCGGCGAACAGCACGAACCCGATGCCGGGCAACAGGACCCGCCACTTTTCCTTGCCGCTGTCGGGCACCCGGGCGATCAGCTCGCAGTCCTTCGAGGTCCGGCAGGACACGTCGATCATCGCGTCGGCGAACGTCCACACCGCCGCGGCCTTCTCGTCCTTGCGCACCACCGCGCCGGTCGCCGGGTCGCGCACCTCGTAACCCTTGACCAGCAGCTTGCCGCTCACCACATATCCGCCGGCGGTCGCGGCCCAGTCGGCGGCCGTCTTCCACGCCTGCCGCCCGGTCGAGCGGCCGCGCACCTCCACCGATTCGCCATGCTCAAGGACGAGGTGTTTTTCAAGGACATAAATATTTTTGGGTACCCTGTCGAGCCGCACCTGCCACAGACTCTCCGGTTCGGACAGTGGGCGCTCGGCGTTGACCCATTCCCAAAGCCCGGGGAAGGGATTCCAGAGACCGGTGCTCACCAGAAGGGTCATCGCCGAGGCCACGGCGATGATCCAGCCGAGCCAGCCCATGCTGACCCTTCTCTGAGCCATCCGCCGAGGATAGCGTCAAAAGGCCGCTTCGCCGGGCGTTTGGAGCCGGGAAGCCTTGCGCACCAAAGGAATCGTGCGATATCGGACTTGTTCCGCAAGTGCGATCAAAGTGGACGCTCGAAGGATGCCCTGGTACGCCACGATCTCATCGATCACCCGCTGCAGGTCCGCATTGGACCGGGCCACGATCCGGCACAGGATGTCGCCCGGCCCGGTGATCGTGTGCGCCTCCAGCACCTCGGGGATCGACGCCAGGTGCACACCCACGATGTCGTGCCCCTCGTGCTGGCGGATCTCCAGGGTCACGAACGCGGTCACGCCATAGCCGATCGCCGATGGGTCGAGCTCCGGCCCGAACCCGGTGATCACCCCACGCACCATGAGCCGGTCGAGGCGCGCCTGAACCGTGCCCCGCGCCACCCGCAACCGGCGCGACAGCTCCAGCACACCGATCCGCGGCTCGGCCGCGAGCAGCTCGATCAGCTTTGCATCGAGCTCGTCCAAAGCATTGGTCAATCTGCCCACCTCCTGCCCGAATCTTGGCACAATCTTGCGCACTATGCCCAGCCTCCAGGGGCGCATTTGCACAACTCGGCCCGCCGTGAGCACCATCACCTTATGACCGCTGTTGCTGAAGCTCAAGCTGCTCAGACACATGATCCGTTCCCGGTGAAGGGCATCGATTACGTGGCCTTCCTGGTCGGCAACGCCAAGCAGGCGGCGCACTACTACTCGACCGCGTTCGGCATGACGCTGGTCGCCTACCGCGGGCCCGAGCAGGGCCACCGCGACTACGCCGAATACGTCCTCACGTCGGGCTCGGCCCGCTTCGTGCTGCGCGGAGCCGTGCATGCCGACGCACCCGGAGCCGACCACCATGCGCGGCACGGAGACGGCGTCACCGAGATCGCACTCGAGGTACCGGACGTGCACGCCGCTTACGACTACGCCGTCGCCCACGGCGCTCGTGGCCTGCAGGAGCCGACCGTCGAGAAGGACGAGCACGGCACGGTCCGGGTCGCAGCCGTCGCGACCTACGGCGAGACCCGCCACACGCTCGTCGAGCGCCTCGAATACGACGGCCCGTTCATGCCCGGTTTCGTCAAGGCCGCGCCGATCGTGCGCCGGCCCGACCGCCGCTTCTTCCAGGCCATCGACCACGTCGTGGGCAACGTGGAGCTCGGCAGGATGGACGAGTGGGTGGAGTTCTACCACCGCGTCATGGGCTTCACCAACATGGCCGAGTTCATCGGCGACGACATCGCCACGGAGTACTCGGCGCTGATGAGCAAGGTGGTCGCCAACGGCACG
>NZ_QJUG01000372.1 GCF_003426775.1 Allorhizocola rhizosphaerae
CCCGACCGCGCCGCCCGCGACCACCGCAGCGGACACGACCGGCGCCAGCTCGACGAGCAGCAGCCGGCGTCCCTGCCCCGCGGCCAGGCCCATGGTGCGCAGCCGGGACAGCACCTTGCCCCGCGCCCGCGCGCCCGCAAGCACGGCGAACCCGACCGCCAGCAGGGCCAGCACGACGCCCGCGAGCGCGCCCATGCCATAGGAGAACGTGAGCACCCCGTTGACCCCCGTGCGTTCGAGTTCGCTGCGGCGCTGCGCCCACGTGTGGACTTCGGTGACGGGTTCCTTGACACCCCAGCGCGCCTGGCCCGCGTTGCCGGCAGCGATGAGCGTGCCCGGGTCGATCGCGCCCGACACGAAGAACCCGTTGGGGTTCAACGGCTTATCGTCCCACGGGAGCACCACGAATCGCGTCGCGGTGCGGGGGATGCCCGGAAACGCGTCGACGACGCCCACGACGTCGAAGTCGTAGTCGCGTCCCTGCAGATCGACGACGGCCCGCTTGTGCGCGCCCAGGTCGAGCGCCACCTGTGTCGAGACGAGCGCACCATCCGTTTGCGGGATGACGGTCTTGCCGGAGGCCACCTTCGTCAGCGCCCGCGTGTCCACGACGAACACGAACACCTGGCCCAACCGCTCGGCCCCCGGCCCGCGCGAGGAGATGATGTCGCGGGCGGATATCGCGGCGTACCGGGCCACGCCCGTGACGCCCGGCAGAGCTCCGATGGCCTCGGCCGTGTCGGGAGCGAAGTAGAAGCCCTTGACCACCGCGTCGGCCGGGATGTCGTGCCCCGCTGCGAGCGTCCGTCCATTCGCGACAGTGCCGGCTACGCCGATGCTGAACACCGCCGTGCAGACGGCGACGACGAGCACCGCGATCGGCCCCAGCGCGGTGCGACGGCCCGCTCCGGTCAGCCCGAGGAAGCCCACCGCGCCCCGGCCGCGCGCGGCCATGCGCCTGGCCAGGCCCAGCGGGAGCGGCAACGCGCGCAGTGTCACGATTGCGGCGGCCGCCGCCAGCAGCACAGGCACGCACACCAGGTAGAAGTCGAGTTGGTCGAGCCCCCGGCGGCGCAGCAGCCACACGCCGAGGACCGCGAGCAGCACCAGCCCGATCTCCCACAACACCGTCCGCATTGGACGCCGGAACGACGACATGGCGATCACCGGCGTCGCGACAAGCGCCAACACCGTGGCGGCTGGACGGCCCGGTGCGAGCGTGCCCAGACACCAACCCAACGCGGCCGCCACCGGCACGATGGGCAACACTTCGACCAGTGTGTGCCGGCCGACCCGGCGGAGTGACGCGCCCCGGGCGCGCAGCAGGTCGAGCTCTTGCCGCCGCCGGTTCACGGCCAGCTTCGAGGCCAGCAGGATCAGCCCACCCACGGTCGCGAGCGTGGCCGCCTGCACTATGGCGAACAGCGACTGTGCGGCCTTGGCGTTGTCGGCGAAGCGCGCGAGCGCCGTGTCCAGGCCCGTCTCCGCCGAACTCTCATCGATTCCCGCGCGCCGCCCGTCGAGTACCGCCTTGATAAGCGACGGGACCGCCACGGCATCCAATCTGGACAGACCGATCCGGTAGCGCCACTCGAACGAGACGGGGATGCCGGCCTGATGGGCACGGCTCATGCCCGCGACATCGGTGAGGTAATAGGCCAGGAAGGACTCGCCATCGTTCTGCGGCGCATATGCCTTGAGCGCCAACGGTTCCGGCTCCCACACCGGGGCTCTTGGATCAGTGGGCTCGACGATTCCGACAACGCGCACCGGCAACAGGCCGAGCGTGAAGTCGCTGCCCACCGCCTGGTTCAAGACGCGTGCGCTGGCCGCGGTCAGTGCGACCTCCAGCCGGGGCGGTTCCTCCTGGCCGCGGGCGTCTCGCTTCGGCCTCCCGCCGTTTGCGGTCGGCCAGAAGGCCGTGTGGCCTCCTCTTGCGCTCGCCAGGCCGGCTGTGAGCGAGTTGTCGGGCCAGCGCCCGGCGGTCAAGCGCATGCCCTCGCGGATGCCCGTGCCCTCGCGCAGGCCGAACAGGGCGCGCGCCGGCAGGCCCGTATCATTTGCGGCCACACGATTCGTGGACACCGCATACCACGACATGCCGACGCGGTCGGCGAACGCGGGATCGAGCGCGCGCAGCTGCTGTTCGAGCCGGGCGGCGGCGTGTTGCGGCCCAAGCCCCCCGGGCCCGGCGGGCCCGAAATGGAACGTCACGTCCTTGACCTGAAACGGCAGGCTCTCGATGCGGGCGCGCAGCGCCTCGTCCTCCAGCCGGTTGGCCACGCGCGGCGCGCCGACCAGCAGCGCGCCCGCGATGAGCGTGAGCACCGCGACCAGAGTCAGATGCCCGATGTTGGCGCGCATCCGCGCGAGCGCTCTCATCTGTTCATCCGGCGGGACAGAAACACCGACAGCACAAGGATTCCCACGGCGGTCGCCGCGACGGGACGCCAATCCACGCTCAGCACGGGGAGCGGATCGGGCCGCCCTGCGCTAGGCGTGAGAATCACCAACGGTGCCATGCTCGCGGCCACTCCAATCCCGACAGCGACGCCGACCGCGACTCCAAGGCCGGCCAGGAATCCCTGCTCCGTTGCGAGTGCGCGGGTCAGTGTGCGGCGGCTCGCGCCGAGGGCGCGCAACACGTCCAGTTCGTCGCGGCGGCGGCGCCCCGTCGCCCGCACGTCCACGGCCACGCCCACCAGGGCGAGCGCGATCGCCCCGAACGCCGCGATGAACAGGGCCTGGCGTGCGCCGACGCCGTACGGGTCCTGTCCGGCCTGTTGGGCCATCGCGATGCGGTCATGGACGCGCAGGTTGGGCAGTTGCCGTGCCGCCGCGGCGGCGTCGGCGTGCGATCCGGGAACGGTCTGGATCCACCACTCCTGCACGCTCAGCCCCTCAAGCGACGGCAGATCGAGCAGGATCGCGGGTTCGCCCTGGGTCCCCGGCAGGCTCGGCACCTCGCGCAGCAGCGCGACCGAGACCGTGTTGCGCCCGACCGGCAGGCGAACCTCCTCCCCGACCTCCTTGTGCAGCACGTCGAACGCCTTCGTGCTGGCGAGCGCCGGGATGACCCCGTTGCCTCGCCGCGCCACGAGATCGGCGAACGGCACGCCGTCGCGGAACCGCATCACGCGGGCCGCCTGCTCCAGGTCCATCGCGAAAAGCGTTGACGCCGTGGACTTTTCGCCCAGTGAGACGGTGTTGCGCCACGCGGGCACGGCCAGCGCCACGCCGGGCAGTGCCGCCACCGCCGTCTCCCTTTCCGCAGGAGCGAACCCGGAGGTCTCGCTGAGCCGCAAGTCAGCACCCGCGCTGTGGTCGGCCTGGTCCACAATGGACCGTGCTGCCGTGCCCGCGAGGGCCCACGCCAGGGTGCTCACCGCGACGGCGAGCGCGAGCAGCAGCACCGGCCCGGCGTGCGGGCGGCGACCGGCCTGCCACATGCCCAGCTGCGCGGCGAACCAGTGCCGCCGGTCGATGAGCCGCTGCCCCAGCCCGGTCAGCGGGGGCAGCAACCGAAGCGCCACAACGGATGCGGCGAGCACACCCAGCGGGGCCGCCGAGGCGAGCAGCGGGTCGATGCCCAGCCCGGTGATCGGGGACGAGTACTGTCGCAGCTGCAGCCAGGCCAGCCCGGCGAACGCGACCAGCAGCAGGTCGATCCCGGCGCGCTGGATCAGCGTGGCCCGGCTGGGCCGGGCCTCCAGCAGGCTCGCGCCATTCACACGGCCAGGCGGGCGCGAGAGAAGGTCACGCGGACCCGCAGCCGACCGCCGTTGCCGGCGGGGACCGGGGCGAGACGCCCGCGGCCCATGAGACACGGCCGGTACCACCATGGCTAAAACACATCCCACGGCCGCGGCTCCCCACGGGCTGAACGGTGTCACGACCGCGAATGCGGGCAGCGCGATCAGCATTCCTTCCCCCGCCGCGAGCCGGGCCAGTTGCACCCGGTCGGCGCCGCGCGCCTTGAGCAGTGCCACTTCGGGCCTGCGCCGCTCGCCGAGCAGCCCGGCGAGCAGGACCAGCGTGTACCCGCCGAGCACGATGATCAGCAGCATGGGGGTCAGCAGTGACGACCGCGCCACCAGATCGGCCCGCTGCACCCGCTCGACCAACCGGTCGAGCGTTGTGTATGCCTGTCCGCCGTCGCCCATGCCCATCCGCTTGGGCAGCCCGGCAAGGCGCTGCACGTGTGCGCGCACGGCGGCCAGATCGTCCAATGTGGCCCGTGTCAGATCGGGCTGTGCGACCCAGGCGGCCGACTCGAAGGCGATGTCTTCCATGACGATCGGCCCGTAGGTGTTGCCGATCGAGCCACGGGCCGTCTCGGGCGCCAGCAACCAGAACGCGTCCTCCGCCCGGATCGGCTCGAACAAACCATCGATGCGGACCTCTGTCACAAGTGACGTCCGCCGATCGATCAGTGGGACCGTGCCCCCGGCTTTGACGCCGAGAACGCGTGCCGCCGCCGCGCCCATGACGGCCGGGCCCCACGAACCCTCGACCAGCCGCGCGTGCTCGCGCAGCCCTGAAAGCGTCATCACGCTCGCGTAGACCACACCCTGCGCGTCGCCGATGGCCTGGCCCGTACCGCCGCCAAATTGCCGCCCGGTCGCGTAACCGGCCTTGAAGAGGGACCAGCCGGCCACCTCTGCCCGGATGACCTCATCGGCGGCCGGCTTGTGCGGCCCCTGCACGAGCAGCGCCCGCTCCTGCGGCGGCGCGGCGGCCACGGCCTCGCGCGCCCCCCGGGCGATCACCGCATCGCCGTGCACCGCCAGCGCC
>NZ_QJUG01000373.1 GCF_003426775.1 Allorhizocola rhizosphaerae
ACCGGAAGGGGTGGGGGAAGGGGCTGGGGTGGTGGGGGGTTCGACGGTGTGGCGCTTGAGGGAGACCTCGGCCAGGCCGGTGCCGCCGACCGTGATGTCGTCGTAGGCGACCAGTTCCGCGTTGGGGTCGAAGTAGAGCACGGACATCGCGAGCGGTTCGGGGGTCTCGCCTTCGAGCCCGCGCAATCCCGCGCCGCCCGTCGAGCCCTGCACCATGAGCGTGGTCGTGCCACCCTTGAGCACCGAAACCTTGCGCTCGTGGGCATGCCCGGCCAGCACGATCGGGCACACGCCCGCCAACTGCTCCCCCGACCGCGGATCGTGCACGAGCGCGATGTTGACCGGCGCGCCACTCTCGCGAATGGTGCCCGCCAGGGTCCGGCCGGTCTGCTCGACGGCGTCGATGCTGCGCTGGCCTTCCCCCGACCCACCAAACGGATTGGCGTTCTTGTCAGGCGTGAACCGAGGGTCACCGATCCCGGCAAAGGTAAGCCCCGCGACGGTTTTCACGCCATTGTCCAACACGACCGCGTTGGGCTGCGCCGCGACCGCCCGCTGCGTGAGGTCGGAGTCGTGGTTCCCGCGCACGTACACATACGGCACCTTGAGCAGGGCGATCGACGCGACGAAGTTGGCCTCCGCCTCGGTGCCCCAGTCGTTGATGTCGCCCGTGTCGACCACCACGTCGATGCGGAACTGCTCCACCGCGGACCGGATGACCGGCCACGCCGCCGGGTTGAGGTGCAGGTCGGACACGTGCAGCACGCGGATCGAGCCGTCGCCGGGCTCGTACACGGGCAGGGTCGACAGCGTGCTGTAGAGCTCGCCCACATTGACGACCATCTTCTCCAGCTGTCTGGCGTAGGCGTCGTACCGGTCGGCGATCCGCTGCGCGTCGCCGATCACCGTCGGCGCGTTGGCCAGCAGCCCGTCATAGCGCGGCTCCTTCAGCGCGCCCGGGTGGAACGTCAACCCGGCCGCGGCGAAGCTGCCGAACAGCACGGCCAGGGCCACCCCACCCGCCTGGGCCACCCGCCGCACCCGACGGTAGATCACCGCCGCGGCGAGCATCGCGCCTAGCACACCAACCGCCGTCGTGCGCAGGATCAACCGGTCGACCCCGTTTACCACGTCCTCGACGGCCGTGCGGCTGGCCCGCTGGATCCCGCTCGGGTTGTTGAACAGCGCCTCCGTCCGCGTCCGGTCGAGCCCGTCGAGCCGCACTCCCAGGTGCGCCGGGCCGTCATGCGTGTCCAAATGCACCACGCCCAGCGGCGGGATCACGATCTCGGAGTCGCCCGTGAGCGACGGCCGGACCGAGAACGTCGCGTTGAACGGGCCGATGTCCACCGTGGTCGCCGCGGCCAGCATCAGGCCGATCAGTGCCCCGCCCAGGGCAACGCAGGCCAGGGCGAACGCCCCGCGTAGCTTTGCCAGTCGGATCATGGGCCTACCGTGATCCGCACAATGCGGTCGTCGTCGGCGTGGATGTCACAGTTCGAGGTGCATCGGCCATCGTGGTTGTTGGTGATGAACCACAGCGAGTGGTCGGGCGCGTTGACCACACCGCGGAGCCGGCCATATTCGCGCACCAGCTGCGGGATGGGCTGGGCGACCGGGCCGTCCTTGCCGATCGGCACCAGAATCAGGCGCTGCCCGCGCAGGCACGCCGCGACCAGCACGTTGTTGTTGGAGATCGCCATGCCCGAGCAGGACGACTCGCCCACCGGGAAGGCGAACACCGGATCTTTGAACTTGGGATCGTTGCCCGCGCCCTCGAACTGCGGCCAGCCGTAGTTTTTGCCCGGCTCGATCAGGTTGATCTCGTCGAGGTGTGTGCTGCCGAACTCGGTGGCCCACAGCCTGCCCCAGCCGTCCCATGCGATGCCCTGCACGTTGCGGTGCCCAAGCGTCCACACCAGCGTGTTGAACGGGTTGCCCGGGGCGGGTTTGCCGTCCGTCGTCATGCGCAGGATCTTGCCGCCGAGACTGTTGAGATCCTGTGCGAGGCCGCGCGTGCTGGCGTCGCCGGTCGTCGCGTACAGAAAACCGTCGGGACCGAACGCGATCCGGCCTCCATTGTGGACGCCGGAGATGGGGATGCCGGTGACGATGGGCTCCGGCTTGGCGCCGATCTTCCAGCGGGCGATGCGGTTGTCGTTGGCGGCCGTGTAGTAGAGGAACAGCGTCTGGTCCTGCGCGTAGTTGGGCGACACGGCCAGGCCCAGCAGGCCGCCCTCGCCGCCCGGGTCGGCCTCCTCGATCAGGCCGACGTCGGAGACCGCGTAGGGCGCGTCGTGGCCCGGGCCCTTGGTGATCTTCTTGATCTTCCGAGTGTCGCGCTCGGTGACCAGCGCGCTGCCGTCGGGCAGGAAGGCGACCTCCCACGGCGCGCGCAACCCCTTGACCAGCACGTCCTGTGTGGTCACCCGCTGCTGCGGCGACGGCTCCCCGGGCTGCGGCGACGGGGTGGCCGAGCCCTGCGGCACTGGCGCCGGCACGCTGCCCACGGTCTCCGGCTGACCTCCCTTGTCGCATGACACAAGGCTCAGGCCGATAACCAAAACCATCATCTGGACCCGCTTAGGCGTCATGAAGGCGCAAAGTCCTGGCTGCGCGCGGCGGTTCCACATGCGCACTAGCCTATCCCCGTGACCATTTGGATCGCCCATCACGCCGGACGCGCCCTCCTTCCCGATGACGTCGAGGTCAAGGTGTTCACCGGCCCCGACGCCGACCTGCCCGGTGAGTTGAGCGAGGTTCGGTTCTGGGTGCCGCCGTTCCTGAGCGGTGGCGATGTCGTTTCCCTGGCCGGGCGGATGCCAAACCTCGATGTGATCCAGTTGCTCAGTGCCGGGGCCGACGCCTGGGCGGGGAAGGTGCCCACCTCGGTGAGGTTGTGCGACGCCCGCGGGGTGCACGACTCGTCGACGGCCGAATGGGCGGTGGGCGCGATCCTGGCGTCGCTGCGCCGGTTCGACGAGTTCGCCCGCGCGCAGGAGCGTCGCGAGTGGAGCTACCGGCGGTTCGCCCCGACCGATGAGCTGGCGGGCAAGCGTGTGCTCATCGTCGGCGCGGGCTCCATCGGGCGTGCCCTCGCGGCGAGGCTGGCCCCGTTCGAGGTGGAGATCACATATGTCGCCCGCTCGGCGCGCGACGGCGTGCACTCCATCGACGAACTGCCGTCGCTGCTGCCCGTTGCCGACATCGTCGTGCTGCTCGTGCCGCTGACCCCGGCCACGCGGGGCATGATCGACGCGGCGTTCCTCGCGGCGATGCGTGACGGCGCCCTGCTCGTCAACGCGGCACGCGGTCCGGTTGCCGACACCAATGCCCTGGCCAAGGAGCTGTCAACGGGCCGCATCACGGCTGCGGTGGACGTCACCGACCCGGAGCCGCTGCCGCCCGATCATCCACTGTGGACAGTCCCTGGACTGCTGCTCACGCCGCATGTGGCGGGCTCGGTGCGCGGGCTGCTGCCGCGCGCCTACCGCATGGTGGCCGCGCAGGTGGAGCGCTGGCGCTCCGGCCAACCATTGGATAACGAAGTCGTCGACGGCTATTAGTCGCTTGAAATCCGTGCTTAGCATGCACGGTATGTCTCGGACCATACGCGCCCTAGCGGCGCTTTCGATAGTGGCCATAGCAATCACGGGGTGTAGCAAGAAGAACAACAACGCCAACCCGTCGGACCAGCCCACCGGCCCCCAGCTGATGGCCGAGGGCGACAAAGCGATGAGCGACGTCAAGAGCGCCCACTTCACCCTCACCGTCGACGGCAAGATCGCCGCCCTGCCGGTCAAGCAGGCCGAGGGCGACCTGACCCGCGAGGGTTCGGCCAAGGGCACGGCAAAGGTCGAGCAGCTGGGCTTCGTCACCGAGGTGGCCTTCGTCATCGTCGGCCAGGACCTGTTCCTCAAGGGCCCGACCGGCGGATACCAGAAGATGCCCCTGTCCGTCGCGGCCAGCGTCTACGACCCGTCGGCGATCCTCGACCCCGACCGGGGCGCGGCAAAGCTGTTGCGCACCGCCAAAAACCCGAAGTTCGAGGGCAAGGAACAGGTCGACGGCAAGCAGGCGTGCAAGGTGTCGTTCGAGCCGGACACGACCGCGCTGGCCGCGCTCATCCCCACGACGATCACCGGGATCAAAGGCATGGTTTGGCTGTACGAGGACTCCAAGCGCATCGCCAAGGCCGAGTTCACGTTCCCGGAGGGTGGCAAGGTCACGGTGGTGTTCACGAACTACGACGCGCCGGTGACCATCAGTGCCCCGTAACCGGCTGGCGATAGGCGTCGGCGGGCTGGCGGTCCTGCTGGGTGCGCTCGACGCCTACGTCGTGGTGTCGATCCTCATCGAGATCGTCAACGAGCTGCAGATCCCGGTCAACCGGTTGGAGCGGGCCACCCCGCTCGTGACCGGATATCTTCTCGGGTACCTGGCGGGCATGCCGCTGCTCGGGCGGCTGTCCGACCGGTACGGCCGGCGCGTGGTGATCCTGGGCTGCCTGGCCGGTTTCGCGCTGGGCAGCCTCATCACCGCGCTGGCGGCCAGCCTCCCGCTGCTCGTGGCCGGGCGGGCGGTGCAGGGCCTGGCCGGAGGCGCGTTGCTGCCGGTCACCATGGCGCTCGTGGCCGACGTCTTCCCCTCAGCGAAGCGGGCGGCCGCGCTCGGCTGGCTCGGCGCGGCGCAGGAGCTCGGCGCGGTGCTCGGGCCGCTGTTCGGTGCGGGCGTGGCCGCGCTGATCGGCTGGCG
>NZ_QJUG01000374.1 GCF_003426775.1 Allorhizocola rhizosphaerae
TACCGCATCCGCAACAGAGACCTCGGTCGGCAGGTACCGCCAGCCGACCACCACGACCATCGTTAACCATAACAACTAACCATCAAGCAGGGGGTCAGCTTTCGAGCGCCGAGAAAGGGTCAGCATTCGGGCGACGTTGACACACCAGCTCGCGCCATGCGAAAGCGGCATCCTGCGCTGCCTCGCGTGTTCGGCCGTCCTGACTGGAATCCGGTTTGGGCCCACATGATCTGGTCCCCTGAGGATGGTCCACGGTTGTGAGAGTTGAGGCATAGTGATCACTCGGGAGGATCACCATGCCACTGTCCTATTCTCTTTCGCTGCGCCGGCAGGTCGCAAACGGCTGCGCGAGGGTGAGCCTGTCGTTGAAGTCGCTGCTGAGACGGGGATTTCGCCGGCCACTTTGTTTCGGTGGAAGGCCCAGGCACTCGTCGACGCGGGCGTGCGCGATGGGGTGCCCAGCGTGCAGGCCGATGAGCTCGCGGCGGCGCAACTGCGGATTGCCAGGTTGGAGGCGGAGCTGGCGTTGACCCGGGATGCGTGCGAGCTGTTCGACGCGCAGGTGGTGACCGGCCCAAAAGGAAAGCCGCGATCGTCGAAGGGCTGATCGTTCGCGGGCACTGCGCCCGCTCGGCGTGTCGGGTGGTCGGCCTGAACCGCAGCACGTGGGGTTATTACCGGCGCCTACGCGACCTCGGCAAGACCATCGATCAGCAACTGCAACAGCACACACTCGCCAAGACAATCATCAGCCTGCCAGGCTTCGGCACGATCCTGTCAGCCGAGCTGCTGGTGTACACCAACGGGATGCGTGAATACACCTCTGCTGCGAAGCTGGCCGGACACGCCGGGCTCGCCCCGGTCCGGCGCGACTCCGGCCACATTGTGGACAACCTGCACCGGCCGCAGCGCTACCATCGCGAGCTACGCCGGGTGTTCTGGCAATCCACCCTCACCGCCATCCGCATCTGTCCCACATCCAGAACCTTCTACAACCGCAAGAAGACCGAAGGTAAACGCCATACGCAAGCCGTCCTCGCCCTCGCCCGCCGACGCGTGGACGTCCTGTGGGCGCTCATCCGCGATAACACCATATACCAAGCCAGATAGACATCGCGGCAACGCCATATGTGAAAGCCGGACGATTGATTGGGTCGGGTAAGTTGAGCAGCCCGCACATGACTTCATCGGTAGCGGCGTAGCCATTCAGGATCGCCGTCGCCGGTTGTGGCGACCAATCCTGTGCACAGCCACATCATGGCTGGGAAGAAGTCCATGCCGAGGAAATCGGCCAGTTGTGCGAAGCTGACGTCCTTGACGCCGAGCTGCTTGGCGATGACCTCTTGGCTTTCGCGGTGCCCGTACGGTCCAAACGCGACCAGGCCGAGCGCCAGGCAAGACGGCCCGCTCATCCAGCTCGGCCTCCCACAACCCAGGGAGGCCAGCAGCTGATGAACACACCACCCTCACCTCACCCTTCGTCCGCACTCGGCAGCTCGATCTTCCGGAGCAGACGCAGAAGCAGGTCCGCCAGCAGCACGATCTCGGCCGCTTCCGTCGGGTCGCTCAAATCCACACGACGGTGGCTCGTCGGGTTCTTGAACAGGCCGATTGCTCCCATGAACAGGTACATCTGAGCCAACGACTCGCCTGCCTCCAAGACCGCCCGGTAAAGCGGCCCGCCGGTATCGGTCTCGTTCTTCGGTGGTCGGAAAGCCTTCTGCATCAGGGCGGTGCCGAACAGGTCGTTGCCCAGCCCGGCCTTTGCTCGGACCTGGACCTCGACCTCCTTCATCGCGGCGAAGGCAGCGGTCTCGAAATCACCGCGGAGAAACTGAGGCCGGGCAGTACGTTCCAACTCCGGCACCAAGCTGATGTCAAGGCGCTCCACCGCCCGCAGCCATGGCATGCCGTCTTGCAGCACCTGCTGGCCTTTGCGGCTGACGACGAACGCCCTCTCATGGCTTTGCGATGGGTTCCACGAGATCAACCCATGGCTTTGCAGCCACCCCCATGCCTCGCCCAACGCCTGCAATGCATCCAGACGATCGGAATAAGCGCGTTTGGCGTCGTTCAGCCAGTTGCCCCAGTTCAACTCCTCGTTGTCGTGAGCATCTCTCAAAACAAGCAGCGCGAGCTCATCCAGCGGGAGTGCCACGACTTCGTCGGCGTCAAGCTTCCAATCTCGATACACCCTCACATTCTGCCTAGTTGGATGCCCGATGCCGTTGAAACTCGCCGGAAGCGGCCGGGCTGGTCGGGTGCATGGCCGATGCTCAGGAAGCCGCGCGTCACCCCGTCGAGTGAAGTGCAGATAAGCAGCACGGCTGACTTCAAGATCGAAGTCATTGGGCGCTGGCTGAAAGCCAACGGGATGCGTCGACGAGAACACGGCGAGCGTAAACGGTCCCGGTCGCAGATCCTGCCGCCGTGGCGCCGCCGCTCACCGTGGGTTGGTTCCAGGTGCTGCCGTTGCCGTACCTGCACGGCCTGTCCTTCGGTAACTTCGTGCCCAGTTTAGAGCAGTTCCTCGGCTCGGCACCCGCGATCAGCTCCAGGCCGGGCAGGCGTCGAAACGCCCAGCAAATCCGGCCGGCGACGACGCGGGCGCGGCAGACCTACCAGACCGCGCTCACGCATGATCGACTCTATGAGCTTGATGTTGACGATCATCTGGTGCTCTTCCAGCAGCGCAGCCCGGATCCGGCGTTTGCCGTAGACGCCCCTCGACCGCTGATGGATCTTTCCGATGGCGTCAGCCACCACGGTGCGGCGAAGCGCACGCGTCGACATCGGCCGGCGCCGGTCGAGGTTGAGGATGTCGGTGGCCAGTTCACGCACGATCGTCGCGGTGGCTTGTTGGGCAGGGGTTTCGATGTGTTGCAGGGTGGCGGCGGCGACCAGCTTGTCGGCGACGGTGGCGGCGTTGAGGACGTTGCCTTGACGCAGCACGGGGGAAGTTACGGTTGACCAGGTCCGGTGCTGGTTCGGCTTTCGGGTTCTGCCGGGTGGCACCACCGCGCCAGCCCCGGCGCAGGAACGCAGCGTGCAGGCCGTGAGCGCGCATCAGCCGCTCGACCCGTTTACGGGAGACGTTGATGCCACGGCGGCGCAGAACCTGGTGCACTCTCGGGCTGCCGTAGGTGCCGCCGGAGCGTTCGTGGATGTCGACGATCTCCGACAACAGGCCGCGGTCGAGCTGTTCCCGTTCGCCTGGTTCCCGCTCCCGCTTGACCCATCCGTAGAAGGTGGACGGCTTCACGCCGAGGACCCGGAGGACGGGCTCGACCCCGAAGCGGCCACGAAGCTCGTTCATGCCGTAGTCGATCAATCCCGGGGCACATTCATGGGAGGAGGTATGTCCGAACAGCCGCCTTGAGGCTGCCCGTAACTGCTGGGTCATGTTCGGAGCCTCCCGCTGGCCGGTATGGTTCCAACAGTGGCTGACAGACTCAACCGTGAGCGCAATGGTGTCTCATCGGTGCCACGTCGACGGAGGCAAGAAGAAGTCGTCGTACCAGTTGGTGGTTGTGGTCAACGCGATAGTGAACGAAATCCGTCGAGTGGATCTTCACCGCCCGAGGTCAACAAGTATGTTCCCCGCGCACGCGGGGATGGTCCGGCTTGAGCCACCAGATCTCACCCAGCGGCGACATGTTCCCCGCGCACGCGGGGATGGTCCATCGGCGGCGTGCCGTTCCTGCCGGCGTGGGCAATGTTCCCCGCGCACGCGGGGATGGTCCCGCCCAACTGTCACCCCTTCCCCATCGCGCAGGATGTTCCCCGCGCACGCGGGGATGGTCCCGTGTCCATGGGCGGCAGCTCGGCCGGATCGGTATGTTCCCCGCGCACGCGGGGATGGTCCGAGTCCGCCGCGTTCACCGAATCCAGCCCCAAGATGTTCCCCGCGCACGCGGGGATGGTCCGGTTCCCTCGTAGTAACCTACGGCGATATGCAATGTTCCCCGCGCACGCGGGGATGGTCCACGGCGGGTCAGGGCGCGTCTGCGCCACGCAACATGTTCCCCGCGCACGCGGGGATGGTCCCCCGAAATGGGCGGACCGCGCGCCAAAACCGGCATGTTCCCCGCGCACGCGGGGATGGTCCCAACATCATCCCCACGTCGTAGCGGTATTGCTCATGTTCCCCGCGCACGCGGGGATGGTCCCCAGGCCAACGACCTGGAACGGCACCTGAAGAAATGTTCCCCGCGCACGCGGGGATGGTCCGGAGCGGTCGAGCACATCGAACACCTCGCCGCGATGTTCCCCGCGCACGCGGGGATGGTCCTGCCGGGCTGCTGCGAGGACTGCGACGACGCCAATGTTCCCCGCGCACGCTGGGATGGTCCGGCTTCCGGGTTGCCGCCGGAGGCCCAAAACTTATGTTCCCCGCGCACGCGGGGATGGTCCCAGGTTCCGGTACCACCAGGGTTGTAGACGAAAATGTTCCCCGCGCACGCGGGGATGGTCCGGGACAGAACGGTTTTCCCCCCACCGGGCGGGCACGTTCCCCGCGCACGCGGGGATGGTCCGGTCGGCCAATTGCTCAGCCAATTCGTCGTCGCATGTTCCCCGCGCACGCGGGGATGGTCCAATTCCTGATCCGCCACAGAGGCCAGAGAAGCCATGTTCCCCGCGCACGCGGGGATGGTCCCTACCCGTGGCTCAAGTCCAACGAGTGGTATCCATGTTCCCCGCGCACGCGGGGATGGTCCCCGGGCG
>NZ_QJUG01000375.1 GCF_003426775.1 Allorhizocola rhizosphaerae
AGCTTCTCGCCCTCCCGCAGCTTACGGATGACCTGCTCAGGCGTGTGCCGACGTCGTGTTCCCATTCGTGATCAGTCCTCCCTGCCCCATTCTGGGGCATCGGACTCTCACAAACCATGGACCTGATCATGGGGATCCAGTCAGTCCAATCAACCCACCCTTCGCTCGTCTATCCGCGCGGGATAAGCATAGGCCGTCGATGGTCCGTCATGCCTCAGCCGAGACCGGGCGCTAACGGCTCCGCCGCGGCGGGGATCCGAAAAGGGGGCGACGGGACGAGCAGCACTTCGGCATGCGCTGCCGCGCTTGAGGCCGTGCCGGAGGGCATAGATTTTGTTCTATGTCAGGATCGAATTCCATCCGAACAGGGATAGGCCGCCGGCCGACCGATGTCACGGCTCCGGCACGCTGCTCGCACCTTCGTGTAGACCCACGCGGATATCCCATCATCGCTGTCATTTCAGGTGTCCAGCTCAGACGGCAGATCTCGGTGATGACCGGCCTCACCTGGTCGTGGCTGTTATCTGTTCGGTGGGTGGGACACGGTGGGGCCTGGCGGTCAACCGAAGCTGCCGACTTTTCCGCTGAAGCCATCGCCGACCCAGTTCATGGTGTGCTTTTGTTGTTCTCCCGATTGGAGGTTGGTGGTGGTGACTGTCAAGACGTTGCCGGTGAACTTCCAGCCGTTGCTTATGGAGACCATGCCATTGTTAGCTACCGGTACATCGATGGCGACCAGCGCGTTGGTGTCCTGTCGTAGGAGGTACAGCGATGTGCGGGTAGCACCAGATGTTGTGCAGCTGATCTCGGTGAGCAGTTCCTGGTTGCCATCGCTGTCCACATCGACAAGCTGTGCGTTGCCCGTAACGCCATAGGTTGCATCTGGGGTGCGTGCCTGACCGCCTTCGAAGACGAGGTTGCTGGCGGCGCAGGTCACGCTTTGGTCGGCGTGGATGCCCGGGAGCGTGACTGGTGAGCCTTGACCGGCTTTGGCAGCAGACAGCACCAACGGTGCGGTTCGGCCGTTGACCTGGGTGAAGTTAGTGCCGTTGAGCTTGAAGATGCGCATGTGGGCAGGGGCGTAGATCGAGGTGCTGCGCTCGGATTCGTACCAGACCTGCGTGCGCAGCTGGCCGTCGAGGACCTCGGCCTTGAGGTAACGCGCGTAGGCCGGGCCAACGTAGCCCAGACCCACGAGGTGCGTGTCGCTGACGGCTTTGACGACAAGTAGTTGCCCGGGCAGGCCCGGGTCTTGCTCCTGTGACGGTTCCAGCGATGTGCAGCGTACTCGAAGCACCATTTCGCTCGCACCGTCGCCGTTGAGGTCGCCCGATGCCAGCGCGGGTACGTCGGCTGTGAAGTTGTTGGCGGGACCGTCACCCTTGGCCCATGCGGTAAGACCGCTGGGTGCTTGCGCTGGGCTGAGCTGCGTGCGCCCGGTGGGACAGTCCATGCCGGAGCCGACCGGTAACTCTATGGTGGCCTGCTGCCAGGTCGTACCGTTGGCCTGCGTGTTGTGCTGCTGTTTGGCCGGTGCCGGTGGGTTGGGGTCTGATACCGGTGCGGTGCATCCGGCTAGCGCGATGATCGCGGCCGTGATTATGGAGCCGGTGCGGGTGGAAAGATCCGGCTGGGTTGGCGATGCTGTCATCGCGTGTCTCCATTCAACAGCGCGCATGAGTTGTCTTGGGTGAGCTTAAGGGCTACCGATAGTGTTGTGTGCCCCTGATGGGTATAGGTGTTTGCTGCGACGTCGTCGCCGAATATTTCCACCCACTTGTGGGCCCAGATCGATGGTGTGACCGGGTCGGTGAGGTTGCTGTAGACGCATGCGTTCCGTGGCCGAGCGCGCAGGTTCCTTACATCCCATGGAGAACTTGCCGGAGCAGCGAGCCCACACTGGTAGGTCACGTGGTCGAAGAACGTGTGTAGCACGGCGCCTGATGGTCGCTGGATGGGCCACTGCTGGTAGGAGTTGCAGGTGCCTTTGATGAAGGCGGCAAGCCGTTCGGAAATCTGGTTGTCGCCGTAGCGCATGAGGATTTGATCGGCCATGCGGGCAACTTGGGCTCGCGTCACCTCATCAAGCGATGCGATCTTGGCAATGGTCGTCCATAGCCAGGTGGCGTTCTCGCCAAGACCGTAGAGGGAGCCGATGATGGCGGCGGCGAAGTCGCCTTTGGACAGCGCGTTGGCTCGGCTGGGCACGGTGACGGTGGTGATGGTCGAGATCGCCTTCTCGGCGATCTCGTGCCCGGCTGAGCCGCAGTCAAGTCCAAGCGCGGCACAGTGGCTTTGATAGCTGCGATCAAGTTCTTGATTGATCGACTTGATGCGTTGGCTCATTACTTCGGACCCCGGCGTGTCCGGGGTGGCGATGGGTGCGTTGAGGATGAGCCAGGCGTGAGGGAAGGCAAGCGCGGCCGCCGCAGCAGGCAGCGCTCCATAGGAGTGGCCGACGATGCCGGCTAACGGTCGGCCTAGCTGCGCAAGGACGGCTTTAAGCGCCGTCGTGTAGCGGTCTTGAGTCCATACCGGTAGAGAACATTGTGCACCGATCGGCTTGGCGGATGGCGTGCTCGCGAGGATGACCGACTTGGTGAATTCGGTCATCGCTCGTGTGCATTCCCGTGTTGCCGTGGCGCTGACCCACGGCTCGTTGATGAGCAGAACATCGTATTTGTCGATTTGGGTCGGCAGTCCCAGTGTTTGCCGATCAGTACGGGCCAAGGCGTTGGCGCCCGGGCCGCCGACTTCCATGAGTACCAGGTCGGCGGGCGTTTTCCCGGCACGGAAGACGCCGTAACTGATCGGACCGGCGCCGGTGACGTGCACGGTGCCGCAGATCGTGGTTTCGACCGTGCACGCCACAGGCGGATCCGTGGCTACCGTTGCGGTGCCGGTCGAATTGACTTGCGTCTGTTGAGGCTCGGGACCGATGTTGGCTCCCGGCCGGGTGACGGCGTAGGCCACTGCGGCGCAAGCAACGATGAGGCAGCAGATGACGAGCAGGGAAAGGTTCCCGGGGCGCTTTGCCCCCCGGGAACCTTTCCGTGATGGACGCTTGACCACGAGCCAGCCTCTATTTAGAAGTAGCAGTTGGCGCTTTTATCGGTGGCTGCGCAGTCGGTCGGCGCGTAGTAGAACTTCACCTTGTAGAAGTCCTTGTAGTAGGGCGTCGTGCCGGGGAAGGTCTGCACTGAGAACAGGGCAGCCATGTTGTGATGGCCTGCCTGATAGAACGGGCCATTCTGCCACCAGTTGAAACTCATGTCACCGGCGTTCCACGGCAGGTCATTCCAGTCGACTCGCCAGTGCTGGCATGCGTTGAAGGACACACCGATGTTGGCGATGTTCAGGCCGATGCTGTTGCCCGCGCAGTTGCCAGCGTAGCTGCCCGGCAGCGGCTGCAGTTCATTCCAGCCTCTCAGCACGTTCTGCGAGGCCGATGTGGGATAGGACCGCATCCCCATGGATTGCACGGTGTCCATGGGGCTGCCCGGCGGCGTCGCGACCGCCCATCTCTTGTATGCCCACAGCTCATAATCGGGATGCGTGGTGTCTTGGTCCTTGTACTTCGACCAGTCGAAGTAGATCTTCCCACTCCTGTTTGAGTAGTAGACGAAGATTTGGTACGAGCCGCGGCTGACCTGTGCGTAGGTTTCAAATCCCGGGCCGGTCGGATACAAGGGGGCCGAGGGGTTGGCCACCTCGCCGCCTGTGGCGGTGGCAACGGCGCTGTTGCCCTTCTCACCGGACATCTGGCCAAAGCCAAGGTCGACCGAGTCGAGGCGATAGTCGTGTGGTACGACGACGTCGGCAGCGACACCGTCCGCCCGCTCCAGGCGGAGGTAGTCGACGCTGCCAGTCTCGTAGAACTTGCCATCGGCGGCAGCTCTGCGCAGGAAGTCGGCCTTGGCCGATGCTCCACGCGAGCGGTCCGCTCGAGAGCGGGCCACTTGCTCGGACAGGGTGGTAGCCACGCCCTGTCCTCTGCTTTCACCGAACGTGACCGTGGTGAACGGCACCGCCGCGGCGGATGGCTCCGCGAACGCGGCAACGGGCGTCAGCGCCGCTGACGCACCTAGGGTTAGGACGATGCCTAGCTGGATGGCTAAACTTGGTCCAGTTCTCACAAGAATCCTCCGAGATCCCTTTGTGGGAACTATGGCGGCTGCGGTGCCGATCACCGCAGCCGCGCAGAAATTCCACCTGTCGTCCGAGTCCCATGGACAGGATTCGCGTCAGGTGGAACAGCTCCCCGTGTTGGGTCGGAGCATATTCGGCACCACCGACATTTTCTGTCCCGCTTAGCATCCACCGCGTGCCTCATAGTCCTAGTTGGATATTCAATGCGTAACCTTGCAGCCGATACGCGTCCAATAACGAGTCTCGTAAGGCATCGCAGGGCCAGCTCAACCGGCACAGATCAGACATCGCAACGCACACACATACTTACATAGAGTGAATAGTCTCGTTTCGATAACAGGCTGCGGCGTGCAAGAAGTCGATCGCCCAGGGGCGGAGTGGTGAAACGTTCTACCGGCTTGGGCGGTTGGGTGTTGTTGTCGGGCCGGGGTGGGCGCGCCTGTGGGGTGGGAGGGTGTGGGTGTGGCGGCGGGCGGGTTGGCGGTGACGCCGGTGCAGTAGGTGGTGACGTGGTCTTTGCCGCCAGCGGCCGCG
>NZ_QJUG01000376.1 GCF_003426775.1 Allorhizocola rhizosphaerae
TGGGCGGGGTGGTGGGGGCGGTGCGGTAAAGGGCGGAAAGTGGGCGCCAGTACACGGCGAGGCCCACGACGGACATGAGCGCGACCACGCCGGCCAGCCACCAAAGGTCGACATCGAGCAGGGCTTTGAGCACCGTGAACTTGGCGAACAGCCCGGCCAGGGCGGGCGGCAGCCCGGCGAGCCCGATGAGCGCGAGCGCAAACATGGCCGAGCGCCAAGGTGCGGCCCGGCCCAGGCCACGCAGGTCGTCGAGCACCCCACCGTCGTTTGTGGAGCGCAGGGCGGCGACCCCGCTGAACGCACCGAACTCGAGCGCGAGGAAGAACATGGTGTAGGCCAGGGCAGCCGACAGCAGCTCGGGCGCGGTCGAGATGGCCAGGCCGCCGAGCGGGGCGAGGATGAACCCGGCCTGCGCCACGGACGACCATGCCAGCAGCCGCACGGTCCGCTGCTGACGCAGCGCGACCAGCGTGCCGATCACGAGCGACAGCGTCGCGAGCACGGCCAGTGTGACGCCCGCCGTGGCGGCGAGCCCGCCGTCGACCGCCGCCGCGGCAACGAGCAGTATCGCGACCACCCCGCCCAGCTTGGACGCGGTCGAAAGGTAGGCCGCGATGGGGACGGGCGCACCGTCGTAGGTGGACGGTGCCCACGCGTGCATCGGCACGGCCGCCACCTTGAACGCCAGCCCGGTGAGCAGCAGCACGAGCCCCGCCACGGCCAGCGGCCGCCCACCCGCGATCATTGAGGACTCCCGCATGACAGCCGGCAGTTCGACCGTGCCCGCGTAAAGGTTGAGCAGAGCCGCGCCGAGCAGGCTGACCGCCGTGGCCACGACGCTCGTGGTGAAGAACGTGACCGCGGCCGGCGCACCGTGCCCGGCCCGTCGCCGGTGCAGCGCCACCAACGCATACAGCGGGAGGGTCAGCGTCTCCAGCGCCACGATCAGCGTGATCAGGTCACGCACGCCGCCCAGCACCACGCCGCCGGTCATCGCGCACGCCAACAGGAACCCGGTCTCACCCGCGGGCGCGTCGCCGTCCCGCAGCGCGGGCAGATAAAGCACCAGCGCCAGCACGGTCAGCACAGCGATCAGCACGGCCACGACTCGCGCGAGGTTGTCGTATTCCCAAAGCAGGAGCTCAAATCGTCCACTGGGGACGATCGCCGCGCACACAGCCGTCGCCACCGCACCACCCAGCGCGGTGAACGCGGGCGCGCCCCAGCGCGGGACGACGACGTCGATCACCAGCACGGCCACCGCCGTGCCCGCAGCGAATATCAAAGGCCAGATCATCGCCCGAGCGCTCCCGAGATCAGGGCCGCACCGGCGGCGAGGTCAACCACGAGCACTGGCACCACTCCCAGCACGAACGCGAGCAAAATCAGCGGAGCCCACGCGACCGCCTCGGGCCAGCGCACCTCGCCGGCCGCCGCCAGCGCGGGCGCGACCGGGCCGTGACTCACCCGGCGCAGCATCCGCAAAAGATAGGCCGCGGTCAGAGCCGCGCCCACCGCGGCGACGATCGCCAGCACCGTCCACAGCAGACCGCCCCGCTGGTAGGCCGCGACCACAGCGAACGCCTCACCCCAGAACCCCGCCAGCCCCGGCAGCCCGAGGCTGCCCAGCGCCGCGACCCCCAGTATCCCGGCCAGCCACGGCGCCCGCTCTCGCAGCCCGCCGAGCTCGGCCAGCTGCCCGGTGTGCGCGCGATCCTTGATCGCACCGGCCACGAAGAACAGCAGCCCGGTGAGCACGCCGTGCGCGATGTTGCCGATGAGCGCGGCCTGCAGCCCAACCGCCGACCCGGTCGCGATGCCCAGGAGCACGAACCCCATATGCCCCACGGACGAATACGCGATCAGCCGTTTCAGCTCCGTCTGCACCAGGCACACCAGCGACCCCACGACGATGGCCGCCACCGCGAGCACGCCGAGCACCGGCGCCGCTTTGGCGAACCCCTCCGGCGTGACCCCGATGCCCACCCGGATCAGCCCGTAGGTGCCCATCTTCAGCAGCACACCGGCCAGGATCACGCTGCCGACGGTCGGGGCCTCGGTATGCGCGTCGGGCAGCCACGTGTGCAGCGGCCACAGTGGACTCTTGATGGCGAACGCGAGCGCGAACAGCGCGAACACCCAAAGCTGCGTGGTGGCCGGCAGCGTCGGCGATTCGGTCAGCTTCACCATGTCGGCCGTGTCCGCCTGCACGACCACGACCACGACGCCGACCAGCAGAAGAACCGAGCCCGCGAGCGTGTAGAGCGCGAATTTGAGCGCCGCCCGCCGCCTGCCCTCGCCACCCCACACGGCGATCACCGCCGCCATGGGCAGCAGCACGACCTCGAATGCGATGAAGAACAGCACGAGATCCTGCGCCAGGAACGTGCCGAGGATGCCCGCCTCAATCACGAGCAGCAGCGCGCCAAGCACGTTGCCCCGTCCAGGCGCGGGCGTGTGCCACACCGAATAGGCACAGCACAGCACCGTCAGCAGCGCGGTAAGCACGACCAACGGATAGGAGATGCCATCGACCCCGAGATGCAGGCGCAAGTGGAACGCCGGAACCCACGGGATGTCGAGCTCGTGCCACATGCCTGCCGGCCTGTCGAACCCGAGCGGCACCACAGCGACAAGCGTGAGCACCGATGCCACGACGGAAACGATGCGCCCCGGCGCATCCGGCACCACGAGCGCGATCACCGCCCCGACCAAAGGCAGGGCGAGTGTCCAAAGCAGAAGGTCTACCATAGCGCGACCGTCACCCCCGCAACCGCCAACAGGAACGCTCCGGCAAGGACGCCCGCGAACGCGCGCGGGAGGGCAGCGCGATGCCATCGCGCGAGCCCCGCCCCCGCCGACTCGGTGAGGCGTCCGATGCCCATGACTATGCCATCCACCCCCGACACATCCATCGCTCTCACTGCTCTAGCGACCCCGACCACGGGTCTGACCACCACCCACCGCTGGACGGTATTGAGCCCGAAGCCGTCGCCGACCCAGCCGCGCCCCGCCATGGGATCACGCCTGCGGCACATCAGCCAGCCGAGCCCGATGCCCGCCGCCGCAAGCACCAGCGGCAGCACCGCCTTGCCGTCCAGATGCGCCAGGTCATCGCCCGCCAGATAAACCCCGAGACCGAGCCCTGCGGCCGGAATCGCAAGCAGCACAAGCGGTCCGGTCATCGCGAGGTCGGGCTCATGCCCGTGCACGCGCCGCTCTCCCAGGAAGGTGAGCACCAGCAGCCTGGTCGAATACCATGCGGTCACCGCAATGCCGGCCAGTGCCGCGT
Organism: Allorhizocola rhizosphaerae; assembly: GCF_003426775.1. GTDB lineage: Bacteria > Actinomycetota > Actinomycetes > Mycobacteriales > Micromonosporaceae > Allorhizocola > Allorhizocola rhizosphaerae. Next base: position 3,293 of record NZ_QJUG01000376.1, read on the forward strand.
ACAAGAGAAAAGGTCTTTGAGAAAGTGCAGCGACGATCGCCTCCTTGCTCCAAAAACCAGCCATAGGGGGTACGCCGACGAGCGCGGCCAATCCGACGGCCATGGTGACGAACGTCAATGGCATGTCCCGCCGCAGGCCACCCATGCGCGACATGAGATTGCTCCCGACCGCGTGGATCACCGAACCCGCGCAGAGGAACAGCAGCGCCTTGAACGCCGCATGGGTCAGCAGATGGAACATGGCCGCATCGACCGCGCGCACCGCCAGCGCCGCCATCATGTACCCGAGCTGCGACACGGTTGACCACGCGAGCACCCGCTTGATGTCGTCGGAGCCGGTCGCCGCGAGCGCGCCGAGCAGCAGCGTGATCCCGGCCATGATGGCAAGCACGTTCAGCGCGACCGGACTCGCGTCGTAAAGCGGGAACAGCCGCGCCACCACGTAAACCCCGGCCGCGACCATCGTGGCCGCGTGGATGAGCGCCGAGATCGGCGTCGGGCCGGCCATCGCATCGGGCAACCACGTGTGCAGCGGGAACTGCGCACTCTTCCCCGCCACGCCCGCCAGCAAAAGCAGAGCCGCCACCGTGATCGTCGTGGAGTCCAATGTGGGTACCGCGTCGAGCACCTCACTGATCCGGAAGCTGCCCACCTTCGCGCCCAGCCAGATCACGCCGAGCAGAAAGCCCACATCGCCCACGCGCGTCACGAGGAACGCCTTCACGGCCGCGGCAGGCGCCTCGGGCAGGCTCCGATCGTGGGCGATGAGCAGGTACGAGCAGGCGCCCATCACCTCCCACCCGATCAGCAGCATGATCAGGTCGCCGGAGAACACGACCGTGAGCATGGCCGCGGTGAAGATGCTGACCTGCGCCGCATACGGCCCGTATCGATCGTCGCCGCGCAAGTACGAGATCGAGTACACCTGCACGCAGAACGCGACCACCGCCACCGCGAGCGCCATGAAAAGTGCCCGTCGATCGACGAGCACACTGGCCATGATCTCGAATTCGCCAAACTCGACCCAGATGAAACTGCCCTCCCGCGGCCCATCAAAGCCGATCAGCAGCACGGTCACGAGGGCGAGCGCGAGCCCCGCGCCCAACACCCCGAACGCGGCCCCGGCAGGCCGGTTGCGCTGCGGCAGCACCAGGCCCGCGAGCCCAAGCAGCAGCGGAGCGCCGATGAGAGCGACGGTGAGTCCCACGGTCGTCATGACCGCCATCCTGCCGTGTTCGCGGCTGTATCTCCAGCAGCGGCTATGCCCGGCTCGCTTCGCGCCCGGCCACAACCGCGCAACAAGCACGGCTTCGCCTGAACAGAGTCAAAACCGGATCTCCAGCAGCGGCTATGCCCGGCTCGCTTCGCGCCCGGCCACAACCGCGCAA
>NZ_QJUG01000377.1 GCF_003426775.1 Allorhizocola rhizosphaerae
CGCGGGGCGCGCTGCGTCGCCTCGCCCAGGTTGGCCCGGCCCGCGAGCACGTCCGACACGCCGGGCGTGGGCACGACCCCCAGCAGGCGGGCCAGCGAGTCGGGCGTGTGCGCGCCGATGAGCACGACGTCGGTACCGGTCCGGGCCAGCGCGGCCGCGAGGTTCGCCGCGACATGCGTCGCCGCCTGCCCGCGCGACGCGCCGGTGACCACGACGACCTGCTCGCCCTGGCCGAGCGCGGCCACCACCTCGTTGCGCAGCCGGTTGAAGGCGCGACCGCCGTCGCCGAACGGCGGGTAGACGTCGTCGGCGGGCACGGCCCGGTCGGTGATCTCGCTGAGGACTGGGACGCCACACCGGCCGCCGACCTCCGACGCGGAGCGCACCCGGCGGTCCAGGCGCTGGCGTAGCGCGCTCAGCCCGATGCCGGCGAGCAGCCCGAGCAGCGCACCCGCGGAAATGTTGATGGGCGTGTTCGGTTTGACGGGTCGGCCCGGAAGGCGCGCGTCGCGGATGATCATGCCACCGCTCACGGTCTCGGTCGTCAGGTTGTTGATTTTGTTGGTGAGCTGGCTGATCTGCGCGAGCGCGGCCTCGCGCCGGCTTTCCAGGTTGGCGAATTCGCTGGAGGTCCGCGACGCTCCGGCCTGCTGGGTGTTGATCTGTACCAACTCGTCGGTCAGCTCGGAAACCTTGTCCTGCAGGACTTGGGTCTGGGCGGCGATGGTGGCCCTGGCGTTCTCCTCGCGGTTGCGCAGGTACGACTCGGCGAACGCGCGGGCGCCGGCCTGCGCGGCGGACGGGTCGGTCGCGCTGAACTTGATCTGCAGGACGGAGGTGTTCGCGGGCACCTCGACGGCCACGTCGCCCGCGAGGTCGTCGTCCTCTTGGAGGTTGAGCAGCTGCCCGGCGCCCTTGACCACCGCGGTGGACCGGACCAGTTGCGCCTCCGTGTCGAGGTTGATCTCGCCGCGGGTGCGGCCGCCCGTGACGTTGGCGTCCTGACCGGCCGGATAGACCAGGACGGATGCGGTGGAGACGTACTCACGCGGGAGCCTGCGGTTGTACTCGAATCCCGCGGCGCTGCCGATGAAGAGCGCGAGCACGACGATCCACCAGTGCCGGCGAGCCATCGCCAAGTAGTCGTTGAGGTCGTATGACTGCGTCGGTTCCACAACTGGAGTCAACGGTCACCCGGGCCTTCGCGTAACTTCGCCGCAGCTTCGCGCGTATTTCCGCTGTTCAAGGGCTTGCACGGTACCGGATAAAAGGTATTCTTGGTTTATAAGCAGGCAAAAAGGATGTTTCTCATGAAACGAGCTTTGGGCCTCGTGGCGGCGCTCGCCGCGCTCGCGGCCGCCATCGTCATCGGACTCATCGGCGGGAAGGTCGCGCCCTATCCCGAACGGATCCCCGCCTCGGGCGACACGTTCGCGTTGACCGCTGCGCCGGAGGAAACGGGCGGCGACAAGAAATATCTGATCGCCGGCGGCCACAAAGGCGGCGCGGCAATCAGCTACGTGAAGTTCAATGTGGAGCTGCCCGACACCCGGCAACCCAAACGGGCGTGGCTCTGGTTGGGCGCGGAAGACGAAGATCTTCCGGACATGATTGAGCTTTCCGCGGTACCGGACAACGGCTGGCGCGAAGAGGCCATGAACGCCGAGACGGCGCCCAGGCTCGGCACGGTGGTCGCGTCGGTGGAGCCCGCGCCCGGTGCCCGTGCGGTCGCGTTCGACGTGACCAAGCACGTGCGTTCGTCGGGTGTGTATGCGTTCGCCATCACCGCCCCCAGCGGACGTGACTCCGCCCGGTTCGTGGCACGCGAGGGGGAGTCGACCCAGGCCGGCGCGCCCACGATCACTCTGGAGTGGACGGAGCCGTCCGTCATGCCGCCCACGTTCACGCCGAGCCCGCGGCCCAGCCCGTCGGTCGAGCCGTGGCCCAACACATCGCCCTCGGCGAGCGCGTCGGCCTCGGTTTCCGCGCCGCCGTCGGCCTCACCGCAGCCGTCCGGGCCCGTCGACCCGGAGTGCCGCGTCGGCGAGCTGCTCGTGCCATCGTGCGGTGCGCTGTGGGGGGTCGCGCCCGGCGCGCACACCCGGCAGGACCGCTCGGTCGCGTTGACGGAGTTCGAACGGCGGGTGGACCGGCCGCAGCTGATCTATCACGCGTACCACCGCGGCGACGACCTGTTCCCGACCCCGGCCGAGATGGCGCTCGCCCGCGACCCGCAAAACCCGCGAGTCCTGCTCCTGAACTGGAAGCCGCGCGGAGCCACGTGGGGGGAGATCGCCGCAGGCGACGCGGACATCGACGCATACCTGCGCCGCTTGGCCCAACACCTCCGCGCGACCTTCCCCGAGCGGTTCTTCTTCACGATGCATCACGAGCCCGAAAACGACGTGGTGGACGAGGAGGGCAGCGGCATGACCGCCAAGGACTACGCGGCCGCCTTCCGCCACGTGATCACGTTCCTGCGCGGCGAAGGCGTGACCAACCTCGTGTCGACCATGTGCTACATGGCCTACATCCCGTGGAACGTCAAGCCGTGGTTCACCGACCTCTACCCGGGCGATGACGTCGTCGACTGGGTCTCGTGGGACACCTACGCCTACAGCGATCCCGGCTACGGGCACGGCGACTTCGCGGAGATGATGAACCGCAGATCGGGCAGCCGGCAGGACTGGCCGGGCTTCTACAACTGGGCCGCGCGCACCTTCCCGCACAAGCCACTCATGCTCGCCGAGTGGGGTGTCTGGTATTCAGACAGCAACCCCGGCCACCAGGCCGAGTTCTTCAACTCGGCACGGCTGCAGCTCGGCCTGTTCCCGCGGGTGAAGGCGTATGTGTACTTCGAGTCGCCCGACGCCGAGGGGCGGGACTCGCGCGTGCACAACACCTCGAAAGGACTGGCCGAATATCGCCGGTTCTCCGAACACCCCGCCTTCGACGTCCTGTTCAGCCGGTTCTGAGGTTCGCCGCGGCGAGTCCCCGTAAGGCGTTCCATCATGGCCGCGTGCGTCTCGCCTCGGCCCCCGCCGTGAGCGCGCCCGTGGCAATCCGCCGTGGCCTCCTCTCGCGCCCGCCCGGCCGGTGGCCCGCCTTCTCGCCGTTGCAGACGTAACACGTGCCAGGCGCGCCAAAGGTTGCAACCGTTGTTCATTTCGGATCGAGCTGGTCAAGGCGGGCCGACGCGGGCGAACGCCTCCAGCGCGAAGTCGATCTGCTCGGGCGTGTGCGTGGCTGTGGCCGCGACGCGTAGCCGGCACGCGCTCGCGGGGACGGCCGGCGCCACCACCGCCAGTGGTGGGTCAGGCGGGGACGGTGCCGCGGACGGCCCAGGCGCGGGCGGTCAGGGCGATCGAGCCGTCCGGATTGGACGGCAGGCGGGAGCGCAGCAGGTCGCGCAGCGCGGTGCGCCGGTCTTCAGGCAGTGACATGACGTATCCGGGGGCGGGGCCCTGCCCGCCCAGGAACGGCCGCCAGTAGTCGCCGAACGAGGCGAAAACCGTTGGCACCTCGATGCCCTCGACCGCGACCGACTCCAGACCGCATGCGCTCCACAGCGTTTGTAACGCCAGTGGCTGGCACAGCGGGAACCGCAGGCCCTCGTCCAAAGAGGACGCCGCCGGGTCGAGCTCGACCGCGGCGTCCCAGAAGTGGCGCATCATGCCCATCCCCGCCGCGTAGTCCCACACGTACGCCGCGACCAGCCCGCCGGGGCGCGCCACGCGGGCGCAGCCGGTCACCGCGCTGTCCGGGTCGGGCACGAAGTTGAGCGCGAGCCCGCTGACCACCGCGTCGAACGTGTTGTCCCGGAAGGGAAGCGCCAGCGCGTCACCGGTGCGGAAGTCGCCGCGCGGGTCGACGATGCGTGCCCGCGCGCAGTCGAGAAACCCCTCGGACGGGTCGACGCCCACCACGCTCAAGGGGTCGGCGTGGGCGAGCACCGCGGCCGTCAGCGCGCCGGTGCCGCACCCGACATCGAGCCACTGCCAGCCGGGTTCGGGGGAGAGCCAGCGCACGAACTCACGGGCGACCGGCCGGCTCCACCTGCCGACGTATGCCTCGTAAGCCTCCCCCACCGCCCACATGTCAACCGCGCGGGTTGATCCAGCCCTGATCGGACAGGTAGCCGAGCACCTCGGCGACCGCGTCCTCCGGCGGCTCGTCACTCGTGTCGATCACCAGCTGCGCGTCCAGCGGCGCCTCATAGGGGTCGTCGACCCCGGTCATGCCGGTGATCTGGCCCGCACGGGCGCGCGCGTAAAGGCCCTTGCGATCGCGCGCCTCGCACACCTCGATCGGCGTTGCCACGTGCACCAGGACAAAATCGGCACCGGCGGCGGTCGCCATGGCCCGCGCCTCGGCCCGCGCGGCGGCATAGGGCGCGATCGGGCAGCAGATGGCCATGCCGCCGTGCCGCGCGACCTCGGCCGAAACCCAGCCGATCCGGCGGATGTTGCGGTCGCGGTCCTCGCGCGAGAAGCCGAGCCCGGCGGACAGCTCGCGCCGCACCACGTCGCCATCGAGCAGGGTGATGCTGCGCTCGCCGGTCTCCAGCAAAGCGTCGGCGACGCCCCGGGCAATGGTGGACTTGCCCGAACCGGAAAGCCCGGTGAAAAACACGACCAGCCCGCGGTGCCGCCGCGGTGGGCGGGCGCGGGCCAGCTCG
>NZ_QJUG01000378.1 GCF_003426775.1 Allorhizocola rhizosphaerae
GTTGCTTGCTCGGGTCCGCCCACGAGTCCGCGTAGTGGAAGTCGATGCCAAGGCCCATACCCCGCTGCTTGATCCAGCTTGCCGACGTCAGCGAGCGGTCCGGACCCTGGCGCGGGACCGGCGTGAGCGCGCCGGTGCCCTCGTCCCGCGGCTCGTTGAAGATCCGCAGCCGGGCGTACTCCATGCCCCGGTCCTTGAGCACGTCGAGCAGGTGCGGCCCGGCGCCCCGGTCGGCGGCCAGCGGATCGACCCAGTATTGCCTCGTCTGCTGGTCATCCACCCAGGACACATCGGCGCCGAGGATGAGGTTGTTGCGCAGGTAGTTGAAGACCTGGAGCTCGCTGATGCCGGCCCTGGCGCGCCCCGACACCCCATTGAACGTGAGCCGGACGAAGCGCGTGCCCGGCCTGGTGAACAGATGCACTGCCCCACGCGACACGGCACGGTTGCGGGACTCGTCGGCTATCGTCTTCCACCGGCGACCGTCGGAGGAGGCCTCGATGGTGTACCGGTACACCGCGCCGCGATCCGGGAATATCACCTTCACTTTTCGCAGATTGTCGTACGCGCCGCCGAGGTCGACGGTCAGCTTCTGCTCGGCGCTGGGGCGGTCGGCATACCACGATGTTGTCGGGTCGCCGTCGATGGCCAGTGCGGCGGTGGACGAGCTGCTGCTCGCGGTCGCCGAGGCCCAGAACTTGGCGGCGATGTTGCTTTCGATCGGCTTGATGTTCGCAGTGCCAAAGATGGCGTGTGCCGGTGTGGACGGCACGATAGTCCCCGCGCTCACGAGGAGCGCGAGTGCGGTCAGGCCCACGACGGTGCGGGCGGGACGTCTTTTCCTCATTGTTCTCCTAACCTGTTCGGCTGTCCGGCCAATGCGCCTCACCCGTCGCTACGGAATCTGGCTGTCAGGTCGGACAATGACACCGTGGATCTGTAGCGTTTGGACAGACGCGGCGGCGAATGGTGCGCCGTCGACGACGCCCGCTCCCGCCGCCGCGAGTGCTGTCCGACGCTTGAACATCTGCCTTCCGGTTGGCACTCGGTTCTGACTCAGTCCTCATGCTGATGGACCGATGTGGACATTGTGCGAAACCTCCGGGCTGTCCCTGACCAGAGAGCTGGTTGCGGGGTTCGGCGTCGCGCGGCGTCGCGCAGTGGCGAGACTCGTTTATCTGGCGGCCGACCACGTCGCGGTCCCCCCGCAGACCACGTCGGCATCCCAAGCGCCCGGAGCGGGGAGGGTCGTCGGGATCAGCACATGTAGCAGTCGTTGTCCGGCCCTCACCACATTTAACAGATAGCGTGCCCTAAGGTCCGATAACTGTCAATGATCAATGGCAGTACAGCGGTCGTCGCGGTGATACCCCTTGCGCATGACTCGGCGATAGCCAAGATTGGTACCAATTATTTCGAAGTCGCCGTCCGGGCCGGCGCGAGCCAGCAGGGGAGTCTGATGAGACACCTGAAGTCCTTCATCGCGTGCGTCGCTCTACTGACCGGGACGGCAATGGCGCTGCCCGGAACTTCCGCTCACGCCGCACCGGTGCGGTACGAGGCGGAGAGCTCGCCGGCGGTGTGCACGGGCACGATCGACTCGGATCACGCGGGGTATTCGGGGAGCGGGTTCTGTAATGGCAGCAACGCGGTCGGTGCCTCCGTCCAGTTCACTGTCAACGCCCCGGCTGCGGGGACCGCGACGCTCGGTGTGCGTTTCGCCAACGGGACCACCACTTCGCGGCCGGCCGACATCATCGTCAACGGTGTGACGGTGCAGCCGGCGGTGGCGTTCGAGGGGACGGGGGCGTGGAGTGCGTGGGTGACCCGGACGTTGAGCGTGTCCGTCAACGCGGGCGGCAACACGATCCGGCTGAGCCCGACCAGTTCCACCGGCCTGGCCAACATCGACTATCTTGATTTCGAGGTGGGCTCGGCGGCGGCCCCGACTGTCACATGGCTGAGCGACACTCAGCTCGACCCGTCCGCGATGTACTTCGTTTCGTATGACGGGCTGGTCAACAACGCATCGTTCCAGCAGGACGGAATCGTTACCTACGCCGGATACCAGTACACGGCCTGGTACACCTCCACGCGCAACGCGATGGTCGCGCGCCGCCAGCTCCCGGGCGGCGCCTGGCAGGTGGTCCAGCTGTCTCATCGGTTGTCCGTCAACGACTCGCACAACGTCATCTCGCTCGGGATCTCGCGCACCGACGGGCGGCTGCATCTCGGGATGGACACCCACAACAACGCCATCTACTACGTGAAATCGGAGGCGGGCCTGGTCTCCAACCCCGCCGGCGTGTCGTGGTCGGCCAGCCGGTTCGGCGCCGTGCAGCGCAGTCTCGACGGCGTGTCGCTGGGCAGCATCACGTACCCGCGCTTCATCACCACGCCGGAAGGGCGGCTGCAACTGAGCTACCGCACCGGCGGATCCGGCAACGGCACCATGGAGCTGGCCGAGTACAACGGCAGCACCTGGACCCGGCTGGGTCGGTGGTCCTCGGCGAGCGGCAACTACACCCGCAACGGTGCCACCAGCACCACACGCAACATGTACCTGCACGGCATCTCCTACGGTCCGGGCGGCCGGTTGCACGCCTCGTTCACGTGGCGAGAAGGCAACTCGGCGGTGATGTGCAACCGTGGTGGACTGGCCAACCACGACACCGGTTACGTCTACAGCGACGACCGCGGCCGGACATGGCGCAACAACGCCGGGCAGCTGCTGGCGACCACCGGATCGAGCACGCTCGTGTCGCTGAGCTCCGCAGGCCACGTCGTCGACCCGGTCGCCGTCGACCACGCCCTGATCAACCAGGAGAGCCAGGCGATCGACTCGGCAGGCAACCCACACGTCATCATCAGCTACGTGCCCGGCCGGTTCACCCAGTGCGTGTCCAACTTCGTGCAGCAGCGGATATCGTCCGGGCGTGCCTTCCACCTCTGGCGGGATGCGGCGGGCGTGTGGCGCAAGATGGAAATCCCGGTGGCGCTCAACGCTTTTGGCCGCTCGCAGCTCGTGCTGGACGACGCGAACAACGCCTATGTGGTGATGCCGTATGGCCGGATCGTCACCGCGAGCGCGGCCAGCGGGTGGACGGATTGGACGGTCCGGTTCGACGGTTCGGGGCTCAACGCCTTTGGTGAGGTGGTCGTCGACCGCAGCCGGATATCCGGTGGCGTTCTTTCGATTTTGTACCAGCGCCGCTCCAGCGGCACGACACCATCACCGATCCGCGTCGTCGACTTCCGTCTCGGCTGAACGTCCAGCCCCAACTACGAGCTGGGTGACACGGCGGCTGTCAGACGCGAAGAAGACCGCGTGGACGCGGTCGGCAGCTGAAGCTTGGCGAGGATGTGGATGACGTGCTTGACCGTCGCCCGCCTCGCCGAGCCGCAGCCGAAGCCGAGCCGCAGCTGAAGCCGAGCCGCAGCCGTGCGGCGTGCTCCATATCGGCCTGGTTGCCTGACAATTTTGTTGTGGGCGCCCAGATCTCCGGCAATGCGGACTCTGGCATCGCGCTCGGCGGCTCGAAAATCTCCCTGCGGGCACCATGCGCGTCGGCGGCAAGACGGCCGGGTGTTCGCTTCGCCATTGCGCGGGATGGGGGCGTTAACGCTGGTAATTGACAGTTACTGGTTCTTGGGGCACGCTATCTGTTACATAGATCTCGGCTACACAACCACCGCTTAGCGTGCTGACCCGACCGACTTCCCTGGCTCCGGGCGCTTGGGATGCCGGCCTGGTTTGCGGGATGAACCCGCCAGGTCGGACGCGCCGGGTATGAGTCATGGAAGGTAATGGTTCATGCGAAGGCAAATTCTTGCGCTCTCGCCCGGGCGGAACGACCTACCGCTGCGCGTCGTCGGCTCGCACAACGGGCCCCCGGGTCAGGCGAAGCAGGGCGCGCGGCGCCGATCCGCACAACCGACTCCCCGTCAGGCAGAGCGGCACGGATGACCGCTTGCCGGCGCGCACGCCGATGAACCGGCTCATGACCACGCGGGTTGCGTCACACGCGATTCACTGACGCCCGCCGTGTCGTCGCGCCATGCCGTGCGGTCACACAACTTTCGGAGCGTCCGGCTGATCACCCCATTGGAGTCCCGTCGTGCTTCACATCGACGGCGCGTAGCACTGCTCACGGTCGATGCCAGAGGTGACGGTGGCTGGCGTCGGCACGCAAATTTCCTGCTACCGGTGGGCCGAGGCAACGGCCGACCGGATTAACCACACAACAGCAAACTAGGAGGCATCGTGTCGATGCAACGACGGACCCTTTTGAAGCTCAGCGCCGCCGCAGCGGCCGGGGCTGGGGTGTCCCTGCTCGGTTCGGGGCAGGCCTACGCCGATCCCGCACCGGCCAACCCGTTCGCGGTGGGTGTGCGCCGCTACGACTGGTACCGGGGTAGCCGCCCGTGCACCACCTACGTCTACTACCCGGCCACCGGCACCCCCGGCGGCAACCCTGTCACCAACGCCCCGGCCGCCAACGGCGTCTTCCCCGTCTACAACTTCACCCACGGCTTGGGCAGCAGCCCGCAGAACTCGCTGTTCATCATCCGGGCCCTGGCCGCGGCCGGGTTCATCGTCCCCGCCCCGCATTTCCAGCACAGCTTCGAAAGTGTCAACAACGGCAACACGTCCAGGGACGTCTCCGAGATCAT
>NZ_QJUG01000379.1 GCF_003426775.1 Allorhizocola rhizosphaerae
GCAACGTGGAGCTCGGCAGGATGGACGAGTGGGTGGAGTTCTACCACCGCGTCATGGGCTTCACCAACATGGCCGAGTTCATCGGCGACGACATCGCCACGGAGTACTCGGCGCTGATGAGCAAGGTGGTCGCCAACGGCACGCGCAAGGTGAAGTTCCCGCTCAACGAGCCCGCGATTTCCCAGAGGAAGTCGCAGATCGACGAGTATCTCCAGTTTTACGGCGGCCCCGGTGTGCAGCATATTGCCCTGGCCACCAACGACATCCTGGCCACGGTCGACGCCATGCGCGCCGCGGGGGTGGACTTCCTCGAAACGCCCGACTCGTACTACCAGGACCCGGAGCTCCGGGCGCGCATCGGCACCGTGCGCGTCCCGGTCGAGGAGCTGCAAAAGCGCAAGATCCTCGTGGACCGGGACGAGGACGGGTACCTGCTGCAGATCTTCACCAAGCCGGTGCAGGATCGGCCGACCGTCTTCTTTGAACTCATCGAGCGGCACGGCTCGCTGGGCTTCGGCAAGGGCAACTTCAAGGCGCTGTTCGAGGCCATCGAGCGGGAACAGGACAGGCGCGGAAATCTCTAGCGGCATGGGAAAATGGCGGCGTGGAATCAACACCGGCACCACCGCCGCAGCCACCGCAGCCACCGCTGAGGCCGCAGTACCAGCCGCCACCCGCGACGGGCGGCCAGGTGTGGCACGCGCCGCCACCCCCGGTCGCCCCCAACGGGCAGCCGTTGGCGGGCTTCGGCGACCGCTTTCTCGCGTTCCTCATCGACACCGCGATCTTCATGGCCGTCTATATGGTCGTCTTCGTGCCATTGATGATCGGCTGGGTCTCGATCGTGGTCTCGGAGGCGCAGTCGGGCCGCGAGCCCGACGTCGGCATGTTCATCGCCATCTATGTGATCTTCTTTGGCGCCGCGATGGTCCTGTCCATCGGCGCGACCTACCTCTACTACGTGGAGTTCCAGCTGCGCCGGGGCGGGCAGACCGTCGGCAAGAAGGCGATGAAGCTGCGCGTGATCTCGGTCGATCCGGCCGCGGCGCTCGACCGCATGACGCTCGCGAAGCGCTGGGGCATCCAGCACGCGGCCGCGGCGTTCGTGCCGTTCTTCGTCTACGTCGACGGTCTGTGGCAGCTGTGGGACAAACCGCTGCAACAATGCCTACACGACAAGGTGGCTGCGACCGTCGTCGTCAAGGTCGGTTAAATAGGTCCATGACGAGCAGTCCCGGGTGGTACAGAGACCCCGCCGAGCCGAGCACCCAGCGCTACTGGGACGGTGAGGGCTGGGTCGGCGAGCCCCTGCCGATCGACGCCACCCCGCCGCCCGGCCCGCCTGCGGTGAGCATCGTCCAGGCACCGAAACTGCCCGAGACGCCGGCGCCGCCCACTTCGCCGACATTCACACCGCCGACGCCGATTCCGACCATGCCGGTCAAGCTCACCGTGCCGGTCCGGCCGCACGGGTTCGCGCTCGCCAGCCCCGGAGCCCGGTTCATGGCGCGCTTCATCGACATCCTCGCGGTGCTCGTGCTCAACGCCGTCGTCAACGGGTGGTTCGTCTACCGGTTCATGCTCGACTTCGGCCCCTACATGCAGGCGGTCATCAAGGCCTCGCAGGCCGGCGAGGACTGGGCGGCGATCACCCAGCCCTCCCAGATGCGCACCCTGACGCTGGTCATCACGCTGCTCATGACCGCACTGTGGTTCGCCTACGAGGTGCCGGTGACCGCCCAAACTGGACAGACGCTCGGCAAGCGGGCCATGCGCATCAAGGTGGTCCGGGTCGAAAGCCTCGAACCGCTCGGGTTCATGCGCTCTTGGCGCCGGTGGAACCCGCTGGGCCTGCCCACGCTCCTGCTCAGCTGCTGCCCGCCGGTCACCAGCGCCCTGCAAGCGCTCGACGTCATGTTCATCCCCATGGACCGCCTGCAGCGCATGGCCCTGCACGACCGCTCGGCGGGCACCTACGTCGTGCAGCTTCCCGAGCCGGTGCGGCTCCCCGATCCACAGAAAGGAAAGTAGGTAGCCATGGACACGAGGAGTCTCACCCGCCCCGACCTCGCGGCGCTGCCCGCCTACATCCCCGGGCGGTCCGTCCCGGGCGCGATCAAACTTGCCAGCAACGAGGTCCCGTTCGGCCCGCTCCCGGGCGTGATCGAGGCGCTCACCGAGGCGGCCGCGGGCGTCCACCGGTACCCGGATATGGGGGTGGTGGCTCTTAAAAACAAGATCGCGCAACGTCTGGGCGTCGCGCCGGAGCGGGTCGTGACCGGCTGCGGCTCGGTGGCCCTTGCCGAACACCTGGCCCGCACGGCCTGCCTGCCCGGCGACCAGATCCTCTACTCGTGGCGGTCGTTCGAGGCCTACCCGATCATCGCCGCGACCACCGGGGCTGAGTCGATCAAGGTGCCCAACACGCCCGAACACGCCCATGATCTGAAGGCGATGGCGCAGGCCGTCACCGACCGGACCCGCCTCATCCTGCTCTGCAATCCGAACAATCCCACGGGCACTTCGCTGCGGCACGCTGATATCGAAGAGTTTCTCTCTTCGGTTCCCGCGGACACGATCGTGGTGCTCGACGAGGCCTATCGGGAGTTCGTGACCGACCCGGACGTGACCGACGGGCTGCTCGCCTTCGGGGATCGCCCCAACGTCGTGGTGCTGCGCACGCTCAGCAAGGCTTGGGGCCTGGCCGGGCTGCGCGTGGGCTACCTCGTGGCGCAGCCCGACGTCGCCGCGGCCGTCAGCAAGGTCGTGACGCCGTTCTCGACCAGCTCCGCCGCGCAGGCCGCCGCCATGGCCGCGCTCAGCCAGGAGGCCGAGATGCGGCGGCGGTGCGACATCGTCATCGCCGAGCGGGAGCGAGTCCACGCCACACTGGTCAAATGGTTGCCGGAGGTGCCCGCGAGCCAAGCCAACTTCGTGTGGCTGCCGCTGCGCGACCGCGCGGTAGAGTTCGGCCAGGTCTGCGAGATGCAGGGGGTGATCGTGCGCCCATTCGCCGGCGACGGCGTCCGTGTGACGATCGGCACGCCGGAAGAGAACGACGCCTTCCTCGCGGCAGCTGAAACCTACCTGGGCCCGGAGCGCGACCAGAGTCATCCCGCATGATTTTGCGGTAATTGCTAGGTTGTACCGGTGCCCCGGCAGAACAGAAGGTTTGCGCTCATAGCCGCGGCGACGGCCGTTATGCTGCTCGCGACCGCTGTCATCGTGTGGCGCGTGCTGCGGCCGTCCGAAGTGGTCACCCAGGCCCGTGCCGCCACACCGACGGCGACAGTCGAGAGTTTCCCCTCACCGGGAGCGCTCGGCGCGCTCGCGGCGGCGCCGCTGATCTACGACGACCGGATCCGCATCTTCGCCAAGAAGCGTGAGGTCTGGTCGGACAACCCGGCGTCGTACCAATACGAGCGCAGCGCACACTGGGCCTACCGGCGCTGGCCGGCGCAGGTGACCGGGGTGCTGCTGATGCACACCGCGCCCGACAATTCGCCGTCCCACGCTGTGGTGGTGACCGCGTGGACAGACGGGGCGCTGGTCGGGCTCGACGCCGAGATGGGCACGGTGCTGTGGCGCGCCGACGCCGACCCGCTCGCGGAGGACTACCCGGGCAGGCGCACCGGCGGCATCGCCGTGTACCAGCCGCCAGGGCTGTTCATGAGCGGGACCAGGTTCGTGACCGTGGGCGAGGAATCTGTGCGCGCCTTCGCGGCCGAGACGGGCACGCAGCTGTGGAAGGCGCTCAACCCGGTCGTGCCGGAGTGCCGCGGGACCGACTTCAGCACGCTGACACACCTGTACCTTCTCGACACGTGCACCGACAGCCTGCGCCGCATCGACCTGGCAAGCGGAGCCGAGCTCGCGCCAGTGCCCGCGACGACCGCGGTCGAGCCGCTGTCGTGCGTTGTGGGGCATTCGCTCTGCACGGCCATGCGCACCACCACGGATGCGGGCCTCAAGCGGGGCTGGCGCCTCACCGACCGCGACCCGCTCGACAGCCCGACCCTGTCGGCGCCCGGTTCCCTGCCGGCCTCAGCAACCAGCATCATCGTGCCTTCGCAGGCGTCCGACTCGGTTTCGGCAGTCGACCCCGCCACGGGCACACCGATCTGGACATGGCGCCCAGCCGGCCCAGGCATCACGCTCAGGCTTCTCGGCGCCGATGCGGTGCGCACGATCCTGCTCGAGTCCGACGGGAATCTGGTCCTACTCAACACGGTGACGGGCAAGCTCCTGCTGAGCACGACCATCCTGCGCCAAAACGAGCCCCAACGCCCATACGACGTGAACCTGTTTTACCAGTCAGGCGCATATCTCACACTTGAGCGCACCAATCCGAAGGTCGATCCCGACGAGGTCGATGACGCTTTCTATTTCACGCCGCGTGCGGTGCTTCTAGCGTTTTCCGGCCGTATCTGACACACCCGCCGCCCGTTTCCCACGACCCCACCCTTCCTGGTTTCCCTCTTCCGGTTTCCCCTTTTGGGTCTGTTTCAGTAACGGTGTTTCCGGCGGATCTTCAGTAGTTCTCGGCGGCCGGGAACCGGTCACCGAACGTGATGGCGAAAGCGTTGAGGACTGGCTTCCAACGCACCGCCCATCGGGTCTTGCCGGTACCGGTCGGAT
>NZ_QJUG01000038.1 GCF_003426775.1 Allorhizocola rhizosphaerae
GGAGCAGGCCAAGGCTGCGGCCGAGCAGGCCGAGCGGCACGCCGTGCAGGTGCGGGCGCGGGTGCAGCGCGAGGCCGAGCGGGTGGCCCAGCTGGCCGCGGCGGCGGTCATGGCGGCGGCCGCGCGCGGAAGCGAAACCGGCGAATACCCCCAGGTTGTGTCCTCCTCCAACGGCTCCGAGCCAACACCTGCCGAGGCGGCCTAGCGTCCGTCCAATTTGGAGCGGATCCCTTCGGCATCCGGGTGGTCCAGCTCGGTGAGGATGGCCAAGGCCGACCGAGGTGCCTCGCGGGCCTGGCCGGTATTGCCCACCGCGGGGTGGGGCGTCGGCGAGATGGTCGAGCGTGACCGTTTCGTAGTAGCGATGGCTGCGTCCGACGAAACCGGGGGTGTCGGGCGGCAGCTGACGCGGCACGGTCGCATGACCTCGACCCCGAGCCGCTCCTCGTCCAGTCTGCGGGCCTCAGTGGCGACCGGCGAGTGCTCCCTGACATCCTCACACGCCGTGCCCCGCCACAGCCCCAGTGCCTCTGCCAGTCGGCCGTGCCGGACCAGCCGGGCGAACTCCACCGAATCGAGTTCGCCGTCATGCCAATGCGGTAGCCGTTGCCCTCGTGCACGATTCGGTTTTCGTGTTCTAGCGCGACCCGCAGCCGCCGCACATAACCTGCAACGCCTTGCGGGCCCTCGGCGGCTTCTGCTCACCCCACAGCGCGGCAATCAGATCCTCCACCGGCACAACCACATTCGGCCGGCACAGCAACGCGGCCAGCAGCCGCAGCTCCATCGGCGCCCGCAGCGCCGGCGACCGATCGACGGCCTGCAGGCCCAGCACGCGGAAGAGGGTTATATCGACGCCACTATACGCAAACACCGCTGGCGCATTTCGGTGCTATTGATCACCTAGTTTGGATCGCACCTCCTCGGCGTCTGGGTGGCCAAGGTCCGAAAGGATGCCAAGCGCCCGCCGCCAGGCCTTCCGAGCCGCCTTCTCGTCGTTATTGCGGCGAAGGGTGTCTCCCAGCTGATTGAGTGCGCCAGCCTCGTGATAACGGTGGCCGATGCTGAAGTAGAGCCCGGCAGCATTCCGAAAACACTCGATGGCCTTCCGTAGCTGCCCGTTACCGCGTCGCGCGTAACCGATGCTGTGCCACACGTCGGCTTGCGCCTGGCGATCGCCAAGTTCCTGGAAGACCGACAGCGCACGTTCGGCATAGGCCAGTCCACGTTCGTAGTCGCCGGCCTGCACATGGAACCAGCCGAGCGAGTTCAGGGCAGCTGCCTGCCCGACCTTGTGGTTGGCTTGCTTGAAAAGAACGTAGGCCTCTTGTGAGTGAGTGAGCGCGTCAGGTATGCGATCTTGACGATGCTTGACCAGACAAAGCGCCATATGGGCGTTCGCCTGCCCGATGATGTCGCCGATATCGCTTCGTAGTTGGAGAGCAAGTCGCAGGTGGGTCTCAGCGTTGTCAAAGTGACCTAGACTCACATGCGCGCGGGCGAGCCCATGATGGGCATAGGCGACACCTTCTGGATCAGCCGATGCCTTTGTCACGTCTAACGAGAGCTCATGAACTTCGGTGAGATCTGTCCAATGTCCTTGCCAGTCGAGGAAGGTGGACAAGCACCAGGCCAACTTCCATGTGTGAACTGCAAATCCCGCTTTCGCCGAATACCTGATCATTGCAGTGAGGACGTGATGTTCGGCGGTCAGCCAACCCATCGCCGCACCTGCTCCGGTCAGATCCTCGGGCATTACGCCCGGCACAGGTGAATCCAAGCTGATTGGATTGCGCATCGGCTCAAGAAGGCGATTGGCCCCGTAGGCGGTGTGCAGATAATGATCGAGCAAACGCTGCAAAGCCGTGTCGACTTCGGCGGCGTGGGCGAGCTGCAACTCGCTCGCGTACGCCCGAAGCAGGTCATGGAACATGTACCTGTCGGGCGAGTGCTCCGAGAGAAGGTGGGCATCGACTAGCTCGGTGAGGAGCAGCTGTGCTG
The DNA here is from genome assembly GCF_003426775.1 of Allorhizocola rhizosphaerae. Classification (GTDB taxonomy): domain Bacteria; phylum Actinomycetota; class Actinomycetes; order Mycobacteriales; family Micromonosporaceae; genus Allorhizocola; species Allorhizocola rhizosphaerae. The sequence goes on from NZ_QJUG01000038.1 coordinate 2,002, forward strand.
CCTCCGAGGAGAGGCCTGCGAGACTTGCCACCGCAGCCGCGCTGATATCGGGACCCGGATGTGCACCGAGGAGCTGGAACAGCCTTGCCGTTGCGGGACTCAGTTGCAACACGGACCAGGAGAACACCGCCCGAAGGTCGGTTAGCTGATCGTCCACACTGCCGAAGGCGTCGAGTGCATTGTATGCGCTGCGCAGTTGCTCCGCGAGGACTGCCAAGGGTTGCTCCGGGTTGAGGGTGGCCTGTGCCGCAGCTATCGCCAATGCGAGGGGAAGCGAGGCGCAACGAGCGATTATCTCTTCCACGGCCTCCCGCTCGACACTCACCCGATGTTTTCCGACCCGAGCCGCAAGGAACTCACGCGACTCTTCTGGGGCGAGCACGTCAAGAAACAACGGCCGCGCACCCGTCGTGACGACAAGGCCTGCCAGGCGATTCCTGCTGGTCACGAGGACCAGGCAGCTTGCGCTGCCGGGCAGCAAGGGTCGGACCTGCTCCGCGCTTTGCGCGTTATCCAGTACCAACAGGATTCGCTTGTCGGCAACGAGACTCCGATAGAGGGCCGTCTGTGCTTCTAGATCAGTTGGGATACGAGTCGGCGTAGCACCAAGGGCATCCAAAAAGCGCCGGAGGGCCTCCGACGGCGACATGGGGGTGCCCACGGCGTCGAAACCGCGAAGGTTCACATAGAGTTGTCCGTCCGGGAACCTGTCGGCGACCTTGTGCGCCCAGTGAACCGCAAGTGCGGTCTTTCCCACGCCCGCCGAGCCTGCAATAGCGGTGATAACGGTCGGAGTCAGGCTCGGCAGCGTCGCATCGAGCATCCGTAGCTGGTCGGCGCGCCCGGTGAAACCGGCGAGATCCCGGGGCAGCTGCCGTGGAATGTCCGGTGTGACTGGCTGGGCTGGGGCTTGCGCAACACCAGCTTGTAGGATCGACTCGTGCAGACGTTGGAGTTCAGGTGTCGGCTCGACCCCCAGCTCCTCCCTGAATAACCTTCGCGTCATCCGGAAGAGGTCTAGAGCGTCCGCTCGCCGACCGGATCGATAGAGGGCAACCATGAGATGACCGCGCAGATCCTCCTGATAAGGGTGTTCGTCAATAAGCTTCGTCAGGTGGGGTATCAGCTCAGCATGCCTTCCTAGCTCCAGCTGAAGGCGCGCGTGCCACGTTTGGACTCGCAGCCTCTCCTCATCGAGGCGCCGGGCCTCATTGGCGATCGGCAGGCTCTCTCGCACATCTTCGTAGGCATCGCCGCGCCATAAATCGAGAGCACGTTCCAGAAGCATGGATGCTCGCTTGGCATCGGTTGCGGTGGCCTGCGCGACCAGCCGCGCGAAGAGGGTTGCATCCAGTTCGTCCTCGCGAACCATAACGCCATATCCGCTTGGATTGCGTTGGACTCGCGAATCATCAAGCGCGCTGCGGAGCCGGCGAACATAGACCTGCAACGTCTTTCGGGCACTGGGCGGTGCATTGTCGCCCCAGAGCGCAAGAACCAACTCATCTATGGTGACATATCTGTTTGCTCGGCTGAGAAGCATGGCGAGCAGTCGTCGAATCATCGGCGCGTTTAATGCCTGGGTCGAACCGTCCCGCCCGATCGAGAGCGGTCCAAGCACGCGAAAGTACATGGTCCCCCATTTATATCGAAAGGTTCGAGTTCGCGACCTAACTCCAGAACGGCAAGGCTATCGCTTGCCGACGCGGCGTGCTGGCCACACGGCTTGCTGGATTTACCTAGCAAACCTGGTCTGCAACTAATGATGAGGGCCGGGTAATTCTGATGCTTACCCCGGTAGGCCGCAGGCAGAGGACGACTTGGCGTCGAACGTTAGGCCACTATACAGATTTCAAACGGTCTGGAATCCTCCTTGATGCATCAGTGTCTGTAAGGGGAGGAACGCTTACATGTACATGACGCGTAGACGTCGCCAAATCCTGGCGGGGTCCGTCAGCGGTCTGCTCGTGGCAGCAGCCGCCGTCGTGGCCTTATCCTTCTCAGGATCGGCGACTCCGACCGCGGCTCCGAGCGGCGGCGAGATGCCGTCCGCCCTGGGGCAACACCTCGCCAAGCTACGCCAAAGCGTGCCTGGCAGCGATGGCATGGCGCCCAATGGTCCCGCTTCCGCAGAAGAGTTTGAGTTCTTGGAGCGGGCGTATCCGGCTGACACCGTCTCTCTCGCTCAGGTCGAACGGGCCAAGAACGACGCCATCCGGGCGTTCAGCCGACCGTTCCCGGCCGGCAAGGGCAAGAAGGGCGAGTGGGTCAATGTTGGCCCGAGCAACGCCGTCTACCCGTTCGAGGACTTCCGCAACGCGTACAACTACGTGCCCAACGAGTATGTCGCGGGTGGACGGACCACGTCGATTGCCATCAGCAAGTTCTGCATCGCCATCCTCTGTCCCGCCTGGATCACCCCCGCAGGCGGCGGCGTGTGGCGCACGTGGAACATCCGGGCCAACACGCCTCAGTGGTCCTACCTTGGTGGGCCGTTTGAAATCAACGCGGCCGGCAAGGTCACGATTGACCCGAACGACCCGCTCGGTCTGACGATCTACGTCGGCACCGGCGAGGCCAACGTTTGTGCCTCGGGTTGCGTCCACGGTGTCGGCCTCTACAAGTCGACCAATGGTGGCATCAGCTGGTCCGGCCCGATCGGCAAGGCCGAGCTGGGCGGCAAGGGCATCGGCGAGATTGTCGTCAAGAAGGGCGACAAGAAGACCATTTATGTGGGTACTACGACGGCGCTCGCCGGCATGTCGGCAGTCTGCTGCTCCGGCATCACGCGGCCCGTCCCCGACGCGCAGAAGTGGGGTCTGTACAAGACCACCGACGGCGGCGCGACGTGGTCGTTCATCCACAACGGAACGGCGAACGCGGCCGACTGCACGGGAAGCCTGCCCGAGTTCCAGAACCTCGCCGCCTGCTCGCCTCGCGGCGTGCGGCACCTCGAGCTCGACCCGGCCAACCAGAACATCGTGTACGCCGGCTCCTATGCCCGTGGCATCTGGCGCTCGTCGGACTCCGGCGCGACCTGGACGCAGATCAAGCCGTCGCTCAACGCGGCCGTGATCACGACCCGTCCGGCGTTTGACGTGACCTTGCTGCCCAACGGCAAGACCCGTATGTATGTGCACGAGGGCAACACGGGCAACCCGTACTCCCGCCTTTTCCGTAGCGACGACGTGGCTTCCGGCACGCCGACGTTTGCGGACCTGACCAGCTCCAACGTGGCCGACCCCGGCTTTGGCACGTTCAACATCGCCGGCGGTCAGGGTTGGTACGACCTGTTCGTGCACACGCCCGAGGGCTACCCGGACATGGTCTACTCCGGTGGCGCCTACGTCTACGGCGAGGGCATCGCCAACAAGCGTGGCGTCGTGCTGTCGACGGACGCCGGTGTGACGAGCACCGACATGACGTTTGACGGCACGGACCAGCTGCACCCCAACGGTTTGCACCCCGACCAGCACGCCCTCGTGACGAACCCGAACAACCCGTTCCAGTTCTTCGAGGCCAACGATGGTGGCGTGATGCGTTCCAGCGGCCAGCTGGTGAACCGTTCGGCCTGGTGCGACGACCCGAACCGGGGCCCGCTCACGGGCGCCGCGCTGGACCGTTGCCGCCAGATGCTGTCGGCGATCCCGTCCAAACTGGAGAGTGTGAACAAGGGCCTGACCACGCTGCAGTTCATCCACATGTCGGTCAGCCCGCACAACTCCAAGCTGCTGACGGGCGGCACGCAGGACAACGGCACGTGGCAGAACAGCGGCACCAACAACACCGCCACGTGGAACAACACGATGATCGGTGACGGCGGCTGGGCCGGGTTCGACGCCGTGGACCCGAATTTCCGGTACCACAACTTCTTCGACGCCAACACCGAGGTCAGCTTCGCCAACGGCGACCTGGAGAGCTGGATCTACATCGCGGACCCGATCGCCGGGCACGCGGGCACCCAGTTCTACACGCCGGTGATCAGCGACCCGGTGGTGTCGAAGACGATGTTCGCCGGCACGGGCCGCACGGTGTACCGCACCAAGACCGCGGGCCTGGGCAACCGCACGCTGGAGGAGGCCAACCGGATCTGCAACACCTGGACCGGTACCTTCGAGGACGTGTGTGGTGACTGGGTCGAGCTGGGGCCGAACCGGCTGACCGCCCCGTTCTGGGGCACCCGCGCGGGTGGTGCCGTGGCCGCGATCGAGCGGACCAAGGCCAACACCACCTCGGCGTGGGCCGCGACGACGACGGGCCGCCTGTTCATCACGAACAACGTGGACGCCGCCGACGCCGCGACGGTGAACTGGACCCGGATCGACGACGATTTCGCGGGCGCGCCGAACCGGTTCGTCAGCAGCATCTACGTCGACCCGGCCAACGGCAACCGCGCCTGGGTGTCCTACAGCGGGTTCAACGTGAACACCCCCACCACGCCGGGTCACGTGTTCGAGGTCGTGTTCGACCCCAACACGGGCACGTCGTCGTGGACCGACCTGTCGGGCGACCTGGGTGATCTGCCGATCACCGATCTGGTGCGCGACGATGTCACGGGTGACCTCTACGCGGGCTCCGACTACGGTGTCCTGCGCCTCGCCTCCGGCACCAGCACCTGGACCGAGGCGGCCGCGGGCATGCCCAACGTGGAGATCACCAGCCTGGCCATCGTGCCGGGCGAGCGGCTGCTGTACGCCGCCTCGCACGGCCTGGGCGCTTGGCGGTTGACATTCAAGAACTAGCAACAAACGTGCGGGGCCGGTTCGCCGGCTCCGCACGTTCCCTTGGCGCATTGTTCGTGGTGGTTGTCTTCGCACCGCCCCTGCTGCTCCTGCTCTCCGGCTCGCTGCACCGGCCCGGTGAGCCGCCCAAGCCGACGCCCGACGTGATCCCCGATCCGCTGTCCACCGAGGGCTACGCGCTCGCGTTCGAGTGGGGCGGCCTGTTGCGGGCGACGCTGAATTCCGTTGTGGTCGCGGCGATCGCTGTCCCGCTGAGCGTCCTCGTCGCGTCGGCCGCCGGGTTCGCGCTGACCCAGATTCCGCGCCGCATCCGCAACGCCGTTGTCGGCGCATCCGTCATCGGGCTCATGGTGCCTGCGACGGCCCTGCTCGTGCCCAAGTTCGCCATGTTCCGCTGGCTGAACCTGACCGACACGCTGGCGCCCCTGATCGCCCCTGCCCTGGTCGGCGCGTCGCCGCTCTACGTTTTGGCGTTCTACCTGGCTTTCCGGGCGGTGCCGCAGGATCTGTACGACGCGTGCCTGATCGAGGACCTGTCGCCCGCGCAGACCTGGTGGCGCGTGGCGATGCCGCAGGTGCGCCCGGTCACGTCGGCCGTCGCGGCCCTGTCGTTCGTGCTGACCTGGTCGAACTTTCTTGATCCGCTGGTCTTTGTCTACGATCGGGACCTGTTCACGCTTCCGTTAGCATTGCGATCCCTGGCCACCCTCGACCCGACCAACTTCCCCGTGTTCCTCGCGGGCGCCGTGCTCGCGACGGTACCCGCCATCATCGTCTACGCCCTCGCCCAGCGGAGGTTCCTGAAGTGACTCGCAAGCTGATCGCCGCATTGGCAGTGCTCGCCCTGCTGGGCGGGTGTTCGACCGGCACGGCCGGGGCCAACGAGCCGGTCAAGCTGATGGTCTTCGGCAGCCCTGACGAACTCGCTGCCTATCGCACCCTCATGCAGGCATACAAGGACAAGACGGGCAAGAGCGTGCAGCTGGTCGAGGCAAGCGACCGCAAAGACCTCATCACTCGGCTGTCGACGTCGATCGCGGGCGGCGAGCCGCCGGACCTGTTCCTCATGAACTACCGCTTCTACGGCCAGTTCGCCGCGAAGAACGCGCTGGAGCCGCTGGCCGATCGCCTGACCGCATCGAGCGTCATCAAGGCCGGTGACTACTACCCGGTGGCGATGGAGGCGTTCCAGTGGCAGGGCAGGCAGCTGTGCCTCCCGCAAAACGTGTCGAGTCTCGTGGTCTATTACAACAAAACCCTTTTTGCCAAATATGGTGTACCGGAGCCGAAGCCCGGCTGGACGTGGACCGACTTCCTGGGCACGGCTCTGCTGCTCACCCGCGACGCCGCGGGCAATCCGGTGCGCACGTCGGGTGAGAGCGAGGGCGCGCCCGCCAAGGCGAGCGTCTACGGCGTGGGCATCGAGCCGTCCATCATCCGGCTGGCGCCGTTTGCCTGGTCCAACGGCGGCGAGATCCTCGACAGCGAGCAAAAGCCGACGCGGTTCACTTTGGACAGTCCGGCCGCGCTGGAGGCGTTGAAGAACCTCGTCGATCTGCGCCTGGCCTACGGCGTGACGCCCACCGACCAGGAGGTCGAGGCGGAGGCCGACGAGGCGCGCTTCGCCAACTGGCGCCTGGGCATGCTGCTGTCGTCCCGCCGCTCCACGACGGCGCTGCGCAAGGTGAAGGATTTCGAGTGGGACGTGGCCGCGCTGCCCGTGTATAAGAAGCCCGCCGGAATCCTGCACTCGGACGCGTACTGCATGACAAAGGGTTCTAAAAACAAGGACGCCGCCTGGAGATTCATCGAGTACGCGATGTCCGCCGAGGGGCAGAAGATGTTCACGGCGACCGGGCGGACCGTGCCCTCGCACATCGAGGCGTCCAAATCGGACGCTTTCCTGGACGGCAAGACGCCAAAGAACGCGCAGGTGTTCCTCGACGGGATCCCGACGATCCGGCGCGTGCCGACCATCTCCACCTGGCCCGAGATCGAGGACGTGACCTACGGCATCCTGGAGAACGCCATGTTCCGCGGCGACCGGCTGGACACCGTCATCGCGGACATCGACAAACAGACGCGGCCGATTTTCGCCCGCGCGCAGCAATAATGGCCGGGATCACGCTCACCGATGTGCATGCGGCACACGGTGTCAATGGGGTCAGCCTTTCGGTGGGCGAAGACGAGCTGCTCACCGTCCTCGGCCCGTCCGGCGCGGGCAAGACCACGCTGCTGCGCCTGATCGCGGGGCTCGCCCCGGTCACCCGCGGCACTATCCACATTGGAGGGCGTGACGTCACCGCGCTTCGCCCGGGGCTGCGCAACGTTTCCATGGTGTTCCAGTCGTACGCGTTGTTCCCGCACCTGAGCGTCGCCGACAACATCGCGTTCGGGCTCATCGTCAAGGATGTGCCACGCGCCGTGATCCGGGAGCGGGTCGCGGCCGCGGCCGCGTCGGTCGGGTGCGAACAACTGCTGGCGCGCAAGCCCTCGCAGCTGTCGGGCGGCGAGCGGCAGCGGGTCGCGCTGGCGCGGGCCCTCGTGCGCGAGCCGGACGTGTTCCTGCTCGACGAGCCGATGTCCAATCTGGACATCGAGCTGCGGGTCGAGACGCGCGCCGAGATCAAGGCGCTGCACCAGCGCGCCGGCGGCACGATGGTGCACGTGACGCACGACCAGACGGAGGCGCTCGTGCTGGGCGACCGGGTGGCGGTGATGCGCGACGGCGCGATCGAACAGATCGGGTCGCCCGAGGAGATCTGGCGGCAACCGGCGACCACGTTTGTTGCCAGGTTCGTCGGCTCGCCCGCGATGAATCTGCTGCCCGGCGACGGGCCGGTCCGCCCGCGCGACCTCTTCCCCGAACCGGGCTGGCTCATCGGGTTCCGTGCCGAGGCGGTCCTTTTAGGACACACCGGCGACCCGCTCGGCACGGTCACACGCGTCGATGTCGTGGGCGAGGACAGCTACGTCTACCTCAGCGTGAGCGGGAGTCCGGTGGTGGCGCGGGTGCGCACCTCCGAAAAACCCCGGATTGGCGCGGCGATCCGGGTCGGCGTGCGGCGCGAGGACGTGCACCTGTTCGACGCCGCCACGGGCCGCAGAACATGAAGCGCAGTCCTTGGCTGATGCTGGCGCCCTATGTGTTTGGATTGGTCGCGCTGGTGCTCGTGCCGTTCGCGGTCACGGTGGTGCTGGCGTTCACCGAATACGACCTCATCAACCCGCCGGTGTGGGTGGGCTGGGCCAACTTCACAGAACTGTTCGACGACCCCATCTTCCGCATGGCACTGGGCAATTCGCTGTGGTTCGCGGCCATTGCCGTGCCGCTGCGGTTGCTGATCGCCCTCGGACTGGCTCTGCTGCTGCACCGGCGATCGTGGTTTGTCGGGTCCGCGCGCACGGCAGCCGCCCTGCCCGCGGCCGTGCCCGAGATCGCATACGGTCTGCTGTGGCTGTGGCTGTTCAACCCGGTGCACGGGCCGATCAACCAGCTGCTGGCCGGGCCGTCCGCGCTGCTGGGCCGCACCCCGCCCGCGTGGCTGACGCTGCCCAACGACGCGCGGGCCGGGATCATCATCATGAGTCTGTTCACGGTCGGCGAGATGTTCGTCATCCTGGTCGCGGCGCGGCAGGCGTTGCCCCGTGACGTTTACGAACTGGCCGCGATCGAGGACGCGACCGGGTGGGACATCTTCCGTCGGATCACGTTGCCTCTGATGGCTCCCGCGCTCGGGCTGCTGCTGGTGCGCGACACCATCATGAGCTTCCAGCTGTCGTTCACGCCCGCGCTCGTCGTGACCAACGGGGGCCCGCCGCCCTACGCCACCACATATCTCTCGCTTTTCGTGTACCGCAACGCTTTCGAGTATCTGCGCTACGGCTTCGCCGCTGCGGCGACGCTCGTGATGCTGGCCCTGACCGTGGTCGCCGTGCTCCTACAGGTACGCCTGCTGCGCAGAGCGCGCCTGTAGGACAAGGGCTCAGCAGTCGTCGTCGGTGAGCACGCCGTTCTTCACGGCCTCCCGCTTGTCCGCACAGAACCCAGTCTTGGTGGACGAGAACTTGGTCGTGCCGGCCTGGTCCACCGCCACGAAGAAGATCCAGTCGCCGGCCGGCGGGGCCATCGCGGCCTCGAGCGCCGCCTTGCCCGGGTTGTTGATGGGCGTGGGCACGAGCCCGACGACATCGCGGTTGTAGGGGTTCCTCGGGTCTTTGAGCTCGGACTCCGTCATCTGGGCGGAGGTCTTGGTCGGCAGGCCGTTGAGCTCGAACCAGTAGTTGACGGTCACGTCGTATTGCAGGCACTTGCACGCGAGGTGCGGGCTGCCCTTGAACAACCGGTTGTAGGAGACCCTGGCCACCTTGCCCAGATCGACCGCGTGGCGCACCTCGGCCTGCGAGAGCGAGGCGATGATCAGCGCCTCCCAGGGCGAGACCTCTTTGCGCTCGGCCGTGACCCGCTCGACGAACTTTATCTGCGCCGCGACGTCGAGGAACCGCTTCACCATCGCCTTGAGCGCGCCCTCGGCGGTCACCTTCGCGTCGAACTCATAGGTGTCGGGGAACAGGAAGCCCTCGATGGACTTCTGCACCGGCTTCTTGTCTTTGCGGGTGAACCACGACTCGGGCACGCCCAGCTTGACCGGGTCCTGAGCCGCCTTCTTGAAGTCTTCCTCGGGGATCTTGAGCTTCTCGGCGAGGAGCTTGAAGATCGCGAAGCTGCTCAGCCCCTCCCGGATGGTGATCCCCTTGGCTATGCGGCTCTTGGGATCGAGCAGGAGAAGGACCGCAGCCGCGCCGCTCATCTGCTTGCGCAGCTTGTAGGTGCCGGGCTGGATCGACTTGGCTTCTGTGTTTTCGGAGAAGGCGGTGGTGAACGCCTTCTCGCTCTTGATGACGTCGGCCGCCACGAGCACCTCGGCCATGTCGGCGCCGTTGGCCCCGGCCGGGATGGTGACCTCGACCTCGCCGGTGCCCTCGCCCGCGTAGTCAGGGACGATGAACTTGTCGGCGAGCTTCTGGTAGGCGAAGAAGATGCCGCCGCCTAGGCAGAGCAGCATGACGAAGGTCAGCACCAGAGCGAGTCCGCTTCGGCCGCGTTTCTTCTTCTTTTTCTTCTTCTTGGCAGGCCCTGACGACGACACTCCGTGGCGCCGCCGACGCTCCTGGCGCCGGTCGTAAATTTCGCCGGAATTGTCGTAGAAGGGCAGGTCCAGGTCGTTGTTCATCGGCACCGAGCCTAACGGCAGTGGGCGGAAATGCCTAGCTGAGAGAGGCCGCGATGCCGTCCAGGATGTCGTGTTCCGACACGATGACCTCGGAAAATCCGGTCTGGCGGAGGATTTCGCGGAGCACGAGCGAGCCCGCGACGATGACGTCCACCCTGCCGGGATGGATTACCGGGATCGCGGCCCGCCCGGCATGGTCCAATGTGGACAACTGCGCCGTGACCTCCTCAACCGCGGTGGATGTCAGCACACTGTGATGCACCCGCTCCGGATCGTATTCGGGTAGGCCGAGCGCGATGGCCGCCACCGTCGTGACCGAGCCCGCAAGGCCGACCAGCCGATGCGCGTTGCCATCCACATGGGACAGTCCGCGCCGCACGCCGGCAGCTATGTCCTCGGTGGCCGCGCTCAGCTCGGCCTCGGTCGGCGGATCGCTGTGCAGGTGGCGCTCGGTCATACGGACGCAGCCGATGTCGACGCTGATCGACCGGTCGGCGTCGCGCACGAACTCGGTCGAACCGCCGCCGATGTCGACCACGAGGTAGTCGTCGGGCGGGAGCCCGGCCACCGCGCCGGAGAACGACAGCGCGGCCTCCTCCCGCCCGCTGATCACCTCGGCGGGATGGCCGAGCGTCGCGCGGACCATGTCGTGAAAGTCGCCGGCGTTGGCGGCATCGCGCGTGGCGCTGGTGGCGACCATGCGCACCTTCGTTATGGCGTGCTCGTCGATGAGCCGGGCATATTCGGACAGTGCGGCGCGGGTTCGCTCGATCGCCGCGGGATCGAGCCGCCCGGTGCGGTCCACGCCCTGCCCGAGCCGGACGATGCGCATCAGGCGCGCGATGTCGCGCTTGCCGTCCGTGATGAGCAGGCGGATGGAGTTCGTGCCACAGTCGATCGCCGCAACTGGTCCGTCGGTCACGACTCACACAGTAGTGTCTGACAGAATCTCGCCGTGAAACTGCGCATCGGCGTCGAGATCGCGTTGGTGGTGGTGGGCGTGTTGGTGGTGGGCGCCGTCGCGGCGTACCTCAAATTCGGGTTTGTCGAGGGGGAAACCGCGAAGCCCGCGGTCGGCAGCTGTGTGGGGCCCAACCCGGAGGCTGAGACAATGAAGCTTGTCGATTGCGCGGCACCCGGGGCCGCGCATAAAGTGGTCGGCGTGGTGGAGGGGAAGACCCGGGCGGAGGTCAACCAGGTGTGCCAGGAATTCGGCGCCGCAGACAGCTTCCTGTTCCTGTGGGAGGGCGCGGACACGCCCGCGACCAGGGGACAGGTGTTGTGCCTGGCGAAGATCCCAAAGTCGTAACCAACGCCACGCCGCTTTGGCTTTCCTCGGCGCGGATTGGTGTGGTTGGCTACCCGGAACGCCATCACTGTGCGACCAGCCAACGATGACTGACCGTCAGGAGGACCAGCGTGGGTGAGCTCGTGAGCTACGCCAGCAACGGCGGGACCAGCCAGGGATACCTCGCACTGCCCCGCACCGGCAGCGGGCCGGCCGTGATCGTGATCCAGGAGTGGTGGGGGCTCGTGCCCCACATCAAAGGCATCGTGGATCGCTATGCCGAGGCCGGGTTCGTCGCCCTGGCCCCCGATCTCTATCACGGCGTCGCCACCACGGAGCCGGACCAGGCCGGCAAGCTCATGATGGGCCTGGCCATGGATCAGGCGGCCAAGGACATCGCCGGTGCCGCCGACTATCTCGCCGCCCGCGAGGAGACCAGCGGCAAGATCGGAGTGGTTGGCTTCTGCATGGGCGGCAGCCTCGCCCTGTGGTCCGCCACGCTGAGCCCGCGCATCGTCGCGGCCGTCGGGTTCTACCCGGCCGTGCCCTGGGAGCGGATGTCGCCCGAGTGGGGGAACTACGACGGCAAGATCGGCGTGATCCACTGCTGCGAGGAAGACGGTCTGGCGGGCGTTCACCCGGGAGTGCAGCAGGCGTCGCGGGGCATCGCCGACGCCGGCGGCAAGGTCGTCACCTACGACTATCCCGGCACCAAGCACGCGTTCTTCAACGACGACCGGCCCGAGGTCTACGACGCCGACGCTAGTGTCAAGGCGTGGGCACGCACGCTGGAAGTCTTCCGCACTCATCTGTGACCGAGCTTGCGGATCTCGACGCCGAGATCTCGGAGTGCCGGGCCTGCCCGAGGCTCGTGGCCTGGCGGGAACAGGTGGCGCGGGAAAAGCGGGCCGCCTTTCGCGACCAGGAATACTGGGGCCGGCCCGTGCCCGGGTTCGGCGACGAAAAGGCGCGCATCCTAATCCTCGGGCTCGCGCCGGCCGCGCACGGCGGCAACCGCACCGGGCGCATCTTCACCGGCGACCGCAGCGGCGACGTGCTTTTCGCCTCGCTGCACCGGGTCGGCCTGGCCAACCAGGCGCTGAGCGTGTCCATTGACGACGGTCTGCGGGTGACGGGCGTGCGGCTCGCGGCGTCGGTGCGGTGCGCGCCGCCCGACAACAAGCCGACCCCGCAGGAGCGCGAGACCTGCTCGTTCTGGCTGGAGCAGGAGGTGGCCCTGTTGCGGCCCACCGTGCGGGTGGTCGTGGCGCTGGGCGCGTTCGCGTGGGCGGCGTGGTGGCCGGTCGCGGCCCGGGTCTATGGCGTCGCCCCGCCCCGCCCGCGGCCCGCCTTCGGGCACGGTGCCCTGTGGACCGGGACCGACCTGCCCGCGCTGCTCGGCTCGTACCACGTCTCCCAGCAGAACACCTTCACCGGCCGGCTCACCCCGGACATGCTCGATGCGATCTTCATGGAGGCCAAGCGGTTGGCGCGGTAGACACGGGGTATCAGCGCCTGGCCGCGGGCGTCTCGCCTCGGCCTCCCGCCGGCCGTGGCCTGCCGCCGGGGCCGCGCGGACTCCTCTCGCGCCCGCCAGGCCTCCTGCGACCCTTATGCTTTGCGTGTGTTGCGTCGCTGGTGGCCATTTCTGGCCGTGGCCGCGCTCCTGGCCGCCGCAGGAGCCACCACGTCGATGGCGCAGCTTCCCCTGTTCGAGGCCAAGCTGGGCATCGGTGAGCCCGGCAAGCCGCCTGAGAGCGGAGGGCGGGCGAGCCTGCAGCCCAGGCCCGACAGCGGATCCGATCTGGAGGTCCCGGGGTGGTTGGTGTTCGCCGTGCTCGGGTTGATCCTGGCCGCGGTCGTGGTGATCGTCGCCGTGGCGATCGCGTCCAACCTGAAGCTCGGGTCGCGCTTCCGGCGGCGGGCGATCCGCAAGCCGCCCGTGCAGGCGCCCCCGTCCTCAGTGGACGCCGAGGTCGTCGCGGCCCTCGACGCCGGCCTGCTCGAACTCGATGAGGCCGATTCCGACCCGCGCCGGGCGGTCATCGCCTGCTGGGTCCGGCTTGAGCGCGCCGCGGCGGCTGCGGGCACGCCCCGGCTGCCCGGCGACACCGCGACCGACCTGGTGTTGCGGCTGCTCACCGGCCATCGGCTCAGCGGCACCGTGCTCACTGGATTTGCCGACGTCTATCGTGTGGCCCGGTACGCGACGCGCCATCGGGTCGATGAGGGCATGCGCGAGCAGGCTCGCACCGCGCTGTGGCGGTTGCGCAGCGAGCTGACGGAGATGGAGGTTGTGCATGAGTGAGCGCACATCCATCGATGATCTGTTCAACAGCGATCCCGACCCCGATGCCCCGCGTGGCCCAGGGCCGGGGCGGCCGCGTTACATCCGCTGGCTGAGCCTGCTCGCGACCTCCTCGGTGCTGGCCGTGCTGGCCTTCGTCGGGCTGCGGATGGCCGAGTTGACCGCGCCGCTGCCGTTCCTGTTCGCCGCGTCCATGGCCGTGATCGCGGTGTGGCGCATGGGCGCCGCCCTGCGGCCACCGCTTGCCTCCCGCCAGGCCGGGCGTTACCACGCGGACAAGACGAGCGCCCCCGACGGCGTGGCTCAGGCCATCGCCCGCTGGGACACGATGATGGATTGGAGCCACACCGATGCCGCGCGCTTCAACCGCAAGGTGCTGCCGCGCATCGCCGAGGTCGTCGACGAGCGCCTGCGTCAGCGCCACGGCATCACCCGGGCCGGCGATCCGCAGCGCGCCCGCGCCATCCTCGGCGATCCACTGTGGACCTTCGTGACGACGCCGAGCCGTCGGCCGCCCCAACCCCGCGAGTTAGATCAGATCGTCACCGCGCTGGAGAAGCTATGACCAAGAAGATTATGCCGATGGCCGCCGATGAGATCGGCAAGCTGTCGCAACAGGTGCTCGATCGCGTGGGGACAGTCGTGGTGGGCAAGCGGGAGTCGCTGGAGCTGGTGCTCGCGGGCATACTCGCCGGCGGGCACGTGCTGCTCGAAGACCTGCCGGGACTGGGCAAGACACTGACCGCGCGTTCCTTCGCGCAGGCGCTCGGCCTGGACTTCCGGCGCCTGCAGTTCACCCCCGACCTGCTTCCGGCCGACGTCACCGGATCGTTCCTCTATGACCAGCGCACCCACGACTTCACCTTCCGGGCCGGGCCCATCTTCACCAATCTGCTGCTGGCCGACGAGATCAACCGCACGCCGCCCAAGACCCAGTCGGCGCTGCTTGAGGCCATGCAGGAGAAGCAGGTTTCGGTCGAGGGCGTCACCTACCGGCTGGAGCCGCCGTTCCATGTGCTGGCCACGGCCAACCCGATCGAATACGAGGGCACCTATCCGCTGCCCGAGGCCCAGCTCGACCGGTTCCTGCTGCGTGTTTCGTTCGGCTATCCGGAGCTCGACGAGGAGCTCGTGGTGTTGCGGCGGCGCATGGCGCGCAAGCGCGAGGAGAGCGAGCTGGAGCCGGTCGTCGATCCGAAGACGCTGCTACGCATGCAGACTGGGCTGGAGGAGATCGAGGTCGAGGAAAGCATCAGCCGGTACCTGGTCACGCTCACGGCCGCCACCCGAGACCACCATGCCGTGCTCGTCGGCGCCTCGCCGCGCGGGTCGCTCGCGCTGCTCCTGCTGTCGCGGGCGCGCGCCGTCATGGCCGGGCGCGATTACGTCATCCCTGAGGATGTGAAGGCCGTGGCGCTGCCCGCGCTGGCGCACCGGATCACGCTGCGGCCGGAGATGTGGCTCAAGCGCGTCGATCCGGCGACCGTCGTCAACGACGTGCTGGCCGCGACGCCCACCCCGGCCAGCGGCTCGCTGCCCGGCCGCCCGCGCCCCGCCGACGACCGCGCCGAAGAGCTGACGTGGCGCTGACACCCGCCGTCGGTCCGATGCGCCGGGGGCCGGTGTGGGATTGAGGCCTGCCGTGCCGCCGGCCGACGCCGTGCAGGCGGTGGAGGAGGAGCAGTGGGTGCCGACCCGCGCTTTCGGGCGGGCCGTGCTCATCTGCGGGCTGGTGTTGCTGATCGCGGTCCTGCTCGGCCGGGCCGACCTCGTGGTGCTGGCGGCCCCGCTCGCGCTGAGTGTCGCGTTTGGACTGGGGCGGCGCCCTTCGGGGACACCGGGTCTGCGACTGTCGACCGTCGAGACCCTGCCCGTGGAGGGCGGCGACATGGGCGCGACGGTCGAGGTCGAAAACCGCGATCGGGTGGGTTATGACCTGACTGTCTTGCAGGTACAACATTCTCCCTGGCTGAAACTGGCCGACGGCGACCGTCCACATGCGACATCGGTGGCGCGCGGGATGGCCACCGCGGTGGAGCTGAGCGGGCCGGCGATCCGGTGGGGCAGGCAGACGCTCGGCCCGGCATCGGCCTATGCGGTGGCGGCCGACGGCCTGCTGCGCAGCAAAGCGGTCGTGACCGGGGCACTCGGCGTGCGGGTCTACCCGATGACCGACCCGTTCGAGGCCGACGAGGCGATGCCGCGCGCGGCCGGGCTCGTTGGCCAGCACCGCTCCCGGCGGCCCGGTCAAGGAGGCGAGCTCGCGGGCGTGCGCCAGTTCGCGCCCGGCGACCGGCTGCGCCGCATCGATTGGCGCGTGTCGCTGCGGACGGAGCGGTTGCACGTGGCGGCCACACTGTCCGATCGCGACGCCGAGGTGGTGATCCTGATCGATTTGCTGGCGGACGCCGGGCGGTCGGAGGGGATCACGGGCGCGGCGTCGGTGCTCGACCGGGCGGTGCGGGCGAGCGCGGCGATCGCGGAGCATTACCTGCATTTGGGCGACCGGGTTTCGCTGATCGAGTACGGAGCCTTTGCGCGCAAACTGCGCCCGGCCAGCGGCCGGCGGCAATACCTGACCGTGCTGGAGTGGCTGCTCGACGTGGACCCGTCGCCGGTGGCGCGCGAGCGGGCCGGGGCGCAACTGGCCGCCGGCATCTCGGCCGACGCGCTGGTGGTCGTGCTCACGCCGTTGCTTGACGCGCGATCGGCGGGCATGCTCGCCGGGCTGGCCCGGGCGGGCCGGTTTGTCGTTGCGGTGGATACGCTTCCGCCCGAAGTCGAGCCGCCCAAGGCATCGAGCAACTTTGGTGATGTCGCGTTTAGACTGTGGCGTTTGGAGCGCGAGAACACGATCGGCCAGCTGCGGGAGCACGGCGTGCCGGTGGTCGCGTGGGCGGGTGCGGGCAGCCTCGACGCGGTCCTGCGCGATGTGGCCCGCATGGCGACGGCGCCGAAGGTGGGTGCACGGCGATGACGGCATGGGTCAACCGGCTTGCCCGCGTGACGGCGGTGCCGTTGGTGCTGCGCGGGATCGTGTTCGCGGCCGCGTGGCTGGGCCTGTGGCTGGCCGTGCCCTCGCCGGTGGCCTCCCTGCGTGTGGCGCTCTTGCTTGTCGTTGTCGCGCTCGTGCCCGCGCTCATCCCCGGCACCCGCGTGGTCGATGGGGTCATGCTCGCGATCGTCGCGCTGTGGGTGGTGTCCACGCTCATGGTCGGGCAGGCCGCCGAACCGGTGCACACGTTCATGACCGGCGCCGCGCTGTATCTGACCCATTCGGCGGCCGCTTTCGCCGCCGTGCTGCCCTACGACTCAGTCGTTGATGCGCAGGTCGTGGTGAGATGGGCGGCCCGGTCGGTGTTCGTGCTGGCTGCGGCTGGTGTGGTGACGGCGGTCGTGGTGCTGTTCGCCCCGATGGCCGGGCAGACGACGTCGGTGGTGGCGCTGTTCGCCGGGCTGGGGATCGTGGTCGCATTAATCGCACTGCTCGCCCGGCGCAGGGGATAGGCCCTGCTCAGCGCCGGGAAGTGATGCCGATCGCTGATACGGATCACAGGGGTCGTTCAAGCTTGACCCGGGCCGTCGGGGGTACGTTGAGGGCGTGACCACTCAACGGACACAGCCCCGGATTCTCATCGTGGGAGCCGGGCACGTTGGTCTATATGTTGCGGTGCGCCTGATGCGCAAGCTGCGCTCCGGCGAGGCCGAGGTGACGGTCGTCGACCCGCAGCCGCACATGACCTATCAGCCGTTCCTTCCCGAGGCGGCGGCCGGCAACATCTCGCCCCGGCACACCGTCGTGCCGTTGCGCCGCGAGCTGCGCGGCTGCAAAGTGATCAATGGCGCGGTGACGCGGATCGAGCACGAGCGCCGCATCGCGCACGTGCAGCCGATGGTCGGGCCGGCCCGCGAGGTACCATATGATCATATTGTTGTCGCTCCCGGCAGCATCTCTCGCACGCTGCCCATCCCGGGTCTCGCCGAGCACGCCGTCGGCTTCAAGACCATCGGTGAAGCGATCTTCCTGCGCAACCAGGTGCTGGAGCGGCTCGACATCGCGGCAACGACGACGGACCCCGAGACCCGCAAGCGGGCGTTGACGTTCGTCGTTGTCGGCGCCGGCTTCGCGGGCGTCGAGGCGCTGGGCGAGATGGAAGACATGGCCCGCGACGCGATGAAGTATTACCCCGAGCTCCAGCCCGACGACATGCGCTGGGTGCTGGTCGAGGCGACGCAGCGCATCCTGCCGGAGGTCGGCCCCGAGATGGGCGCCTACACGGTGGAGCAGCTCGTCAAGCGCAACATCGATGTGCGCCTGGGCACGCTGCTGCAGTCGTGTGTGGACGGTTGGGTCAAGCTTTCCGACGGTGAGCAGTTCGGCGCCGACACAATCGTGTGGACGGCGGGCGTCAAGCCGCACCCGCTGACGCTCGCGACCGACCTGCCGACCAACGCCCGGGGCGGGATCGTCTGCGACGCGGCGCTGCGCGTGGTCCGCGACGGCAACGTGCCGATCCCGGGCGCGTGGAGTGCGGGCGACTGCGCGGCCGTGCCCGATCTGACGGCGGCGGCGGGGGAGATGTGCGCGCCCAACGCCCAGCATGCGGTGCGGCAGGCGAGACTGTTGGCCGACAACATCGTCGCGACCCTGCGGGGCAAGGGCATCCGGGCATACCGGCACAAATACGTGGGCTCGGTGGCCAGCCTCGGGCTGCACCAGGGCGTCGCGCACATCTACGGGTTCAAGGTCAAAGGCTGGCTGGCCTGGTTTCTGCACCGCAGCTACCACATGAGCCGCATCCCGTCGCTCAACCGCAAGGTCCGGGTCATCGCCGACTGGACGCTGGCGTTGTTCCTCAAGCGCGAAGTCGTGGCGCTGGGCGAGCTGCACGAGCCGTTCGAGCCCATCAAGGAGGCGAGCACGCCCAAGGCAAGGGCCGTCGAGGCGCTGAGCGCGCCCGGTGAGAAGGCCATCGCGGAGGCGCACGCGCCGAAGCGGGATTGACCATGAAGTTGGCGTCGCGACACACCGTCGAGCATGGACTTATGTTCATGATCGACGGGGTTCTAGGGGGTTAGGCCGGATTGGTAGGCGAAGACGACGAGTTGGGCGCGGTCGCGGGCGCCTAGTTTGGTCATCGATCGGCTCACATGCGTGCGCACCGTGGCCGGGCTCAACACCAGCCGTTGCGCGATCTCGTCGTTGGTGAGCCCCTCAGCCACCAGCGCGACCAGCTCCCGCTCGCGATCGGTGAGCCGCCGGATCTGCGGGTGTGGCGTGGCCTTCCGCGAGCCGGACACGAACTCGCCGATCACCCGCCGGGTCACCGACGGCGAGAGCAGCGAGTCGCCCGCGGCCACCACCCGGATCGCGTTGAGCAGGGCCTCCGGGCTGGTGTCCTTGATGAGGAACCCGCTCGCGCCCGCCCGCAGCGCCTCGAACACATACTCATCGAGCTCGAACGTCGTCAGCATGATGACCCGCGTCGCCTCCAGCGCCGGGTCACCGGCCACCGTGCGCAGCGCCTCGATGCCGTCCATCACCGGCATCCTGATGTCCATCAGCACCACGTCGGGCCGGGTCCGCCGGATGAGCTCGACCGCCTCCCGCCCATCGGCCGCCTCGCCCGAGAGCATCAGATCGTCTTCGGTTTCGACCAGCACCCGCAGGCCGATCCGCACCAGATCCTGGTCGTCGACGATCAAAACCCTTATCATCCAGTACCCCTTCGTAGCGGCAGCCGCGCGACGACCTCAAACCCGCCCTCGGGACGCGGCCCCGCCGAGAGTGTCCCGCCCAGCCCGGCGGCCCGTTCCATCATCCCCGTGATCCCGTGGCCTTTTGTCGCGCTCGCAGTTGGCTTCTTGCTCCCGTTGTCGGTGACCCGCAGCTCCAGCGTCTCGGGCTGGTAGGAGACCCGCACGTGCGCCGCGGCGCCCTGCCCCGCGTGCCGCAGCACGTTGGTCAGCGCCTCCTGCACGATGCGATAGCCCGCGAGGTCCACATTGGACGCCAGATCGGCCGGACGCTCGCCCGCCACCTCGACCCGCACGCTCAGCCCGCTGCCCGTCATCCGCGACACGAGCCGGTCCAGCTGCGCCAGCGTCGCGGACGGCCGCCGTTCGTCGCCGTCGTCGCTGTCCGGCGCCCGGAACACGGCCAGCGTGCCGCGCAGCTCGTCGAGCGCGTCCCGGCTGGACCGATGGATTGCCTCCAGCGCGAGCCGTGCCTGCTCCGGCCGCCGCTCCAGCACGTGCAACGCGACCTGCGCCTGCATGTTGATCGCGGCCAGGCCGTGCGCCATCACGTCGTGCACCTCGCGCGCGACACGCAGCCGCTCCCCGTAGATCCGCTCGCGGCGCTGCTCGGCCCGCGTGGCGCGCACGAGCGGGATCGTCACGCCCATCGCCCACGGCAGGAGCAGCCACGCCGCCCAGGGCAGCGTCCAAACCAGACTGTCGAGCCCCTGGTCGAACACCAGCCGGTAGGCGTGGCCGAACAACACGACCAGAGCCACCCCGCACGCGATGAGCGACTGGCGCATGGGCAGCCTTGAGGCCACCGCATACATCGCCACGGCGGCCGGGAACAGCGCGGGGCCGAACGGATAACCCATAAGCAAATAGAGGGAAACGGCGAGCGTGACGATGGCGAGCACAACGACCGGCCGTCTTCGCCGGGCGACCAATGCGCCCGCGGCCACCACGATCAGTGCCCCGCCCAACGCGTCGAGCGGCAACCGGTCGGACTGGCCACGGACCGCAAAGTAGGACCCGATCAGGCCGATCACCATGAGGAGGAGCGCGAGCAGCACGTCGAAGAGCAGCGACCGCGTGGACTTCCTCATGCCAATGAGGCTAGGCGGCATCGCGCTCCGGCGCGTCCGGCGAGAAGAGTACAGCTCATACGGCAATGAGCGTATGCGAGGTGCCGACCCCGGTAGGACGACCGTTGCAGGCCCGCGCCGCGACCCTCATGGCATGAGCAGAATCAGACTGGCGGCCCCGGTTTACAAGGGCACCCTGGCGGTGCACATCATCGCCACCGGCGCATGGATAGGCATCGACGTCGTCATGGGCGTGCTCGTGTTCACCGCCATGTCCACAGTGGACAGCGCCGTGCGCATGCTGTGCCTGCAGGTGCTGCAACTGGTCACGGTGTGGCCCATGTTGGCGTCCGGCGCGGTGAGCTTGCTCAGCGGGCTGCTGCTCGGACTCGGTACCAAATATGGAATCGTCCGCTACTGGTGGGTGCTGATCAAGCTCATCCTCAACCTTGTCCTGATGGTGCTGGTCTTCTTCTCGCTGCGTCCCGGCGTGGCCGAGGTGGCCAAGACCGGCATCGTGGGCGACATGGTCTTCCCGCCGATCGTGTCCACCTCGACGCTGCTGTTCGCCGCGTTCATCAGTGTCTACAAGCCCTGGGGCCGCATCAGGCGCAGGCGGCTATAGATGTGCTGCGATGGCACGGATGTGCCGCACGTCCGTGCCGCAACACCCGCCGAGCACCGACAGCCGGCCGAAGTCCGCCCGCAGCTGGCCATGCAACTCGCCGAACTCCGTCGGGTCACCCGCGTCGAGGAACGGCGAGTTGTCCAGCTCCGCGTGGCTCATCCGGGACGCGTTGGCGCGCAAGCCCCGGATCCGCTCGGCCCATCCCGCATCCGGGTCGAGCGTCTTGCGGAAGTGGCTCGGGTGGGCACAATTGATCATGTAGTACGCGGGATAGCCGTCCGTGAGCTCGTCGACCGCGCTGATCGCGTCGCCCAGGGCGGTGTGCACGGGCAGCCGTCCATCGGTCTCCACGGTGAACGCCACCACGACCGGCATGCCCGCGTCGCGCGCGGCGAGCGCCACGCCCGCCGCCTCCTCCACGTAGCCCATCGTCATGGCGGTGACGAGGTCGGCCTCGGTCTCGGCGAACGTGCTGATTTGCGCGCTGTGATAATCCCGCGCAGCATCGAGAGACATCAGTTGCTCTGGTGCGTATCCGTCCCCGCGCGGCCCGACGCATCCGCTGACGACAATGGGCGCCACGTGGGCCTCGAACTCCGCCCTGAGGGCCGTCAGCATTTCGATCGCCTGCCGGTTGGCGTGGGCGAGCGCATCGGCGTCGTAACCCAGCCGGGTCGCCCAGTCGAGGCTGGCCCGCCACGTCGCCGATTCGAGCACAAACCCGGTCCCCGCCCGCTGCGCGACGGCGATGTACTCGCGATAATACGCGTCGAGCAGCCGCCTGCCCTTGTCTGTGGACAGCAACGGGAACGCGGCGAATTCGGGGAGCTTGGCCCCGCGGTTGAAAATGAGATCCGTCTCAACGCCGCCGTCGGTGAGAAAGACTCCCGATCCGAGCTGAGGCAGCTCGTGACCGTAGCGAGTCATTGTGTTCCTCCTGGAACTTATGTTTCCCTTATTTAACCGCCCCACTGTGCTGGGACGCCCAGCAATTACCGACTTCTGTCGATGATCCGACCCCGGCTCCAGCGCCACCGTGTGACAGGTCTCGATGAGTGCGAGTATGCGTTCGCGCAGCCCGTGCTTTTCGAGCGAGGGAATTCCTCCCGGAACGCGCGCAGGGATGCCGGCCGGCTGTTGGGCTTGAGCGGTACGTGCGATCTTCAAAATCATGGGCTCAGGCTGGCGCCCACTTGGTTACCCGCGAGTAAGGTGGGGCTTATGACTGAAGCTGTGATCGTCGCGACCGCGAGGTCGCCCATTGGTCGGGCCGGGAAGGGCTCGCTGAAGGATCTCCGCGCGGACGACCTGGCCGCGGCCATCGTGCGAGCCGCGCTCGACAAGGTGCCCCAGCTGGACCCGCGGCTGATCGACGACCTGTACCTTGGCTGCGGCCTGCCAGGCGGCGAGCAGGGCTTCAACATGGGCCGGGTGGTGGCCACGCTGCTGGGCTACGACCACCTGCCGGCCGCCACGCTGACCCGCTACTGCGCCTCCTCGCTGCAGACCACACGCATGGCCTTCCACGCCATCAAGGCGGGCGAGGGCGATGTGTTCATCAGCGCCGGGGTCGAGATGGTGTCCCGCTATGCCCGTGGCAACTCCGACCACCTGCCCGAAGAGGCGGCCGAGAAGGTGGGCGGCAGCTGGCACAACCCGCGCTTCGCCGGCGCCCGCACGCGCAGTGCCAAGCGGGCCGAGGGCGGGGCGCCCGACTGGACCGACCCGCGCGAGGCGGGCGACCTGCCCGACATCTACCTGGCGATGGGCCAGACCGCCGAAAACCTCGCCCAGATCCGCGACATTTCGAGGTTGGAGATGGACGAGTTCGGTGTGCGGTCGCAGAATCTGGCGGAGAAGGCCATCGCCGACGGCTTCTGGGCTCGCGAGATCACGCCCGTCACGCTGCCCGACGGCACCGTGGTGTCCAAAGACGACGGACCGCGGGCGGGCGTCACGCTGGAGGGCACGGCCGCGCTCAAGCCCGTCTTCCGCCCCGACGGCCGGATCACGGCCGGCAACTGCTGTCCGCTCAACGACGGCGCGGCGGCGGTCGTGATCATGAGCGATGGCAAGGCGCGCGAGCTGGGCATCAAGCCGCTGGCCCGGATCGTGTCGACCGGGGTGACCGCGATCAGCCCCGAGATCATGGGGATCGGGCCGGTCGGGGCGACGCGGGACGCGCTGAAGAAGGCCGGCATGACCATCGAGGACATGGACCTGGTCGAGATCAACGAGGCGTTCGCCGCCCAGGTGATCCCGTCCTATCAGGAGCTCGGCATCCCGCTGGAGAAGCTGAACGTCAACGGTGGCGCGATCGCGGTCGGGCATCCGTTCGGCATGACCGGTGCGCGCATCACCGGTACCCTCATCAACAGCCTTGAATGGCACGACAAGCGGTTCGGCCTCGAAACCATGTGCGTCGGCGGCGGCCAGGGCATGGCCATGATCATTGAGCGGCTGTGAGCCGGCCCCGCAGGGCCGCCAAATCCGCCACGGCCTTGGTGACGGCGTCGTCGTCGCCGGTCTCGATCAGGTCGTCGACCACCACGCGCAGCTGATCGGCGAGCGCGGCCGGGCCGAGCCGCGGCACCGCACGAGACGGGCCGGCGATGCGCTGTATGACCTCATACAGCGCATCGCCGCGATTGCCCCATCGCGCGGGTGTCCAGTGGGACACCTGGTTCACGATCAGGCCGGTGAGCTGTCGCAGCTCGCGGCAGGCCACCGGCGGCGTCATCCTGACGATCTCTGACTGACGAAGTCGTCAAGATCGGGCTTGGATGGCGCCGCCTTCCGGGGTGGCCAGCCCGCGAGTCGCGTTAGCGCTGGCAACGCTGGCTCAGCCATCAATCCTCTTGGAAGTACGACAGCAGGCGCAGGAACTCCAGGTACATCCAGATCAGTTCGACCAGGATCCCGAACGCGCCCAGCCAGCCGTATTTGCGCGGCAGACCGGCCGCCACGCCGTCCTCGATCTGCTTGAAGCTCACCACGAACATGAGCGCGGCGACCACGATGCAGATGAGGCTGAACCCGATCGCGAGCGGACCGCCGTCGCGCAGCGGGCCGACCGACCCCGAGAACATGTAGATCACGAAGTTGACCAGCATCACGATGGCCAGGCCGGCCGCCGCGCCGATGACGATCTTCATGAACTTGGGCGTCGCCCGGATGATCCGTGACTTGTAGAGGAACGCCATCACGCCGAACACGCTCAGCGTGGCGATCACCGCCGAGGCCACGATGCCGGGCCAGCGGGTGTTGAACACCTCGCTGACCGCGCCGAGGAACAGGCCCTCGACCACGGCATAGGTGCCGATCACGATCGGGTTGGTGACCTGGGCGAACGAGATGATCAGGCCGAGCACCAGCCCGACGATCATCGCGCCCATCCAGGTGACGGGGATGAGGCTGTCCGGAAGGACGACCCAGGAGATGGCCGCGGACAACGCGACCAGGCCGACCAGCGTGATCGTCTTGACCACGACGTCGTCGACCGTCATCACGTCGCGGGCGGTTGCCGCCTGGACCGGGCTCGGGAAGGCACTTGGTTGGGTGGAATAGCCCTGCCCGGCGGGTCCGCCGGGTACTGAGTAAGTTGGCTGCTGTGCAGCCGCGCTAAAGCGGCCCAGCACCGGGTTGGAACTCTTCACGCCAACAAGGATACGGCGCTTTGTCACATCGTGGGAACGATGGCGCCGATGGTGAGGCGATCGTCCACATGCGAGCGTGCTTCAGCGCAGCGGCCAGATGACCGCGTCCGACACCACCCTGCCCGGCCCGAGGAGCTGTTCGACCGTCGTTTGCAGCGCGGCGCGGTGCTTGTGCTCGGTGAGCACCACGCAGGTTGCCCCCCATTTGGCCAGGTCAAGGCGCGCCTGCGCGCGATTCTGGTCCGTGACCTCCGCCAGCTCGCCGGTCTTGGCCACCTCGGCGAGCAGGGCCGACGTCGGCCGCTTCCACGTGCCGATGGTCGCCCGGCCGCCCCGCCCGTAAGGTCCGATGAAGAAACCCTCCGGCATGCCGAATGCCGCGTTTTGGTCGGCCGCGAAGCGCATCGGCTGCGGCTCGGGCGGGGTCGGCAGCGGTACCGGAACGATGACATCTCCTTCATCGGCGCACTGCCGCCAATGGCCCTCGGCGTAGAACCGCGGGACCGGGGCCCGGTCGGCGGTGGGCAGCGGCACCGGAAGGATGGGCAGCAGAGCGAGCCCGATCGATGCGGGCACCGACCAGCGCACCCACGGATTGCCCGACCGCCACGCCTCATCGATGGCGAAGACCAGCAGGATCGCGATCAGCGGGATCGCCACCAGCGCGAAACGCAGCGGCAACGCCCCGTCGATCACCGGAATTCCTTTGAGCAACTGGTACGGCCCGGCGAGCCCGGTCGGCCGGCGGTCCATCACGATCATGGGCCCGAGCGAGAGCCAGCACATGATCAGACCGGTCAGGAACATCGGGATCACGATCGGCCGTTGGTAGAGCCACACCACCAGGACCATGATCAAGATTAGGAGGGGCCAGCCCAGGAATGTGTTGTACTCCGCCGGGCCGGTGCTCAGGCGGGCCGTCTCGGCCGAGCCGAACAGGGACAGGGGCGAATACGCGACGAAGCTGGCCAGGTCGGCGACGAAGTAGTCCGGGCTGAACACGCCGTTGGGCACCGACTGCGGCCCGCGGAACTGCATCCACAACGGGTAGGCCAGCAGCGGCACGGCCACCCCGACCGCGATGGCCAGGCCCAGCGCGAACCGGCCGATCCGGCGCGCGGGCGGCCGCTGGATGGCCAGGAAGAACAGCGAGACGAGGACCAGGGTGAACGCGGTCAGGTACAGGGTCTCCTCGCCGATGAACACCTGCACGGTGACCAATAGGCCGAACCCGACTGAGACGATGATCACACGCTTGGCCCGAAGCTGGGACTCGCCGGCGGCGCGCCAGAGCGCGATCACGCACCAGATCATGGCCGGCACGAGCCACTGCGCGGTCATGTGCAGGTGGCTGTTGGCCTGCGAGACCATGCCGGGCGCGAACCCGCAGAAGAACCCGCCGACGATCGCGGCCAGCGGCGTGGCCCCCAGCGTGCGGGAGAAGAGCAGGTACCAGCCCATCGCCGTGCCGGCAAGGTTGACCACCATGATCACGGCGAACGTGGTCGCCGCGCCGAACAGCCACGTGACCGGCGCGAAAATCACCCCCAGCCCGACGGTCGCCGCGTTGGTCAGCATGTTGATCCCGTCGGGGGCGTTCAGCCGGTCGCTCAACAGGCTGAAATCGCCCACCCAGAAGCGGCCGCCGTAGGACAGGAACCATTCGACGAGCACCTGGTCGGCCGGGTTCAGCGCCAGCGTGCGGGTGTCCGGATCGGACCACAGGCCCAGCGTCAGCCACAGCGCGAGCAGCAGGAAACCGAGCCCGATGATCGGGTCCCGCAGCCTGCGCGCGGGAACCCCCCGCAACCTGCGCAACAGCGCCCCCGGCGCCGAAGACCGGACACCGGGCGAGTCCGCCAAGTCCGGTCTTTCCGTTGTGCTCATCACCCGCATGACCTTAAACCCTGCGCCACTAACCCGATGGAGGCAAGGTGGCCGGACAGGCTAACGTTGACCTCCGAGTCGGCCTGTTATCGCAGGTCGGCGGCCCGTCCGGGTGGTGGAATGGCAGACACCGCCGACTTAAAATCGGCTGGCCGAAAGGCCGTGCGGGTTCGAATCCCGCCCCGGGCACGCAGAGCCTCCGCACGCATTTCCGGGGCCAATTGAAGATCGTTCTAGTTGCTGGGTGTCTCCGGTGGCTGCCTCCACGCTTGATCGAAGTCGTCGTCGCCGGATGGCGGCACTCAAGAGGCTACCCAGCTGAGCCTCGAAATGTTGGGGCGGACGCGGGCCGGACGCTCCGCCGCCCGGCGTATCGAAGCGAACGTTTTGACACTTCTCCTCACCTAGGTCAAACTTTGTGGCAAATACCTATTGGCGGCGTGGGTGACGATCGGCTCTCGCCGCCTCACAGTCAGCGAGCCGCCGCCAGTTCGACTGCGTTCGCCGCAACGTTCCACTCACGTACAGCCAACCGAGGCGCCATGCGTTTGTAGCCGGGTGGCCGGCGGTCCCGCTTCCGTCTCACCGCGCCGGCCAACCCCGCGAATGGACGGTTGAAAGGCAAGACGATGTACGCGTTCGGCGACAGCATCGTGTACGGCCATACATACCCCCGCGGATTCGTGAACTTTACGGCCGAACGCGAACTCATGAACCTGACCAAGTACGCCAGGAACGGTGCGACGATCGGCCCCGCCGGCTTCTCGGGCGGTCAGATCCTCACCCAGGTGAAAGGCGCCGCCTCGCCGTCGCCCGATTTCGTGGTGTTCGACGGCGGCACAAACGACGCCGAGGCTATCCACGACTACAATCGATACAGGATCGGCGCGATGGCTCACGGCTTCGACCCCGCCACATTCGACAATGGCACCTACGCGGGCTCGCTCGAAACCATCATCTCCACCATGCGGACCAGATGGCCGACCACGCGGATCGTGTACGTCGCCGTCCACAAGCTCGGCTCCCGCGACTGGAACACCCAACTCGCACTCCGCGCGGTCACGCTGCAGATCTGCCATAAGTGGGGCGTCGCGGTCGCGGACGTCTTCAACGACACCACCCTGGACACCCGCATTTCCAGCCACCGGTCGGCATACACCTTCAACGACCTGGTCAACGGCTATCCCGGAACCGGCGGCACGGGCACACATCCGAACATCGCCGGGATCACCACCTTCTACGTCCCGGTGCTCACCGCGGCGTTGAACTAACCATGACGGCACAACGTCACGCTGACCAACCGTCCATATTGGACAAGGGGCGGCCTCAGCGCTGAGGCCGCCCGCAATTTGAGTCCGTACGGCTCAGGTCGCGCACACCGCTGTTGCTGTGGCGGCCCAGATGTCGGGGTTTCCAGCCTGGTCTTCATAGCCGGTCACGGTGACTGAATTCGATGCCGGATTGATCCGGAAGTCATCGATCACGGTGTGGTTGCGGAAGCGGAAAAGTCCGCCGCCCACGCCAATCACGGCGGTGTTCGCCGGGCAGGTGGCCGTGACGGACTTGCCGTCGCTCGAGTTCTGCGCCGTCTCGACCGTCACCTCGGTCATGCCAGGCAAACCGGCATCGGCACAGACCGCGACCGCCGTTCCGGTAACCGGGATGACCGCGCCGACCACGCGACTGGGCTCAGCGCTTATATAAGCGCGGTTACTGGTACCGGCATGCGCACCAGCAGCTTTGACCGCTCCCGTGTTCGAAACCGAATAGCCACTCCCGATGAGGCGCTTGGCCCCACACGACGCGGTCGCCCACACCAGAGCCGGGTCGGTCATCGACCCGCTGACGAAGGACAGCCCGGCCGGATGCGGAATACAAACCGCAGTCGCATCCAGCCGCCAGGAACCCGCGAAGCCATCCGGATCCTCCTGTGCCGTCACGATGAGCCTTACGGCACCGGCCACCATCGATGGCCGTATCTCCCTGATCGTCACGTCACCCGTTGCTCCGGTCACGTACGCTCCGCCACTGATCGCGACCTTTCCGGTCGCGCAACTGAGCGTCAAAGTCTTCACCGCGCTGCTGTCCAGCGCGCTGGTGGCGTTGACGTAAGCCAAGCCGGCAACCGCCTGGGCCGGCGTCGCTGCCGACACCGTACCGGCGATTGCCATCAGGGCAGCTGCCGTCAACACCCGCATGAACCTCAATTGAAATCCTTTCCCCAGCTGGAGGCTGATCGTCGGTTGGGAATGTACCGCTGTCGCTGCACTGATGGTGATAGCGCATTGCCCTTTCTGCCTTCGTCGCGCAAGTTCAGCAGGCCCTACCTCTGTATGCCGCCGGCATGGCCGACGCAACGGAGGCAGCGAAGGCGCTGAAGACCAGCACGGCGTGTCCTCACCGACCACGACCGCGTTCTGGGTGCGGGTCTGGTCCTTCAAGGCATCGCACCCCTGCGTGAACCGCGCTCAGAATGTGGCGATCGGGTTGACCGGGCTGCCGGACGTACCGGCGAAGCGGACCGGCGCGACTGCGAGGTGGAAGTCCCACTGGCCGAGCTCGGCAGCCGTCGTCGCGCACGCCTCCAGGTCGCAGTTGTCGAGCATCCACAGACCCATCGCGACGAGGCTCACGGCGTGAACCGGCATCAGGACGTCTTCGTACCCCGACGGCTGAACGTCCTGGGGGGTGTCGGCGCCGATCAGCGCGACCTCCCGTTCGTGCAGCCACGGCAGGCAGGACGCGTGCCAGCCGGCCTGCGTGAAACCGCCGGCGTCACCGGCCTCGTGCCGGGCGCGGCCATAGCCGGTCCGCAGGAGTACCGCATCGCCGGATCGCACCCGCACACCCTGGCGACGCTCGGCCTCCTCGAGGTCCTCGGGAAACACACCCTGCCCCGGTTCCAACCACGGCACGTCGCGGACCCTCGCGATGTCCAGCAGGACACCACGCGTGATGATGCCGTTCGCCGCAGCCGTGACGGCCGCCCACGCCGATCCCGTTGCGGCGTCGACCAATGAGTGCGACCGCCCGTTGTACATCGTGCCGTCCCAGAAGATGTGGCACGGCGAGTCGATGTGGGTGAGTGTGTTGCCGTGGAACGTGATGCCGAGCCGCTCGGACGAAAAGCCCCAGCGCCGGTCGGCGTGGAATGCGGGCACCGGCATGTTCTCGGCACCCGGCATGTCGGCGGCGCACGGGCACGTCGTCGTCGACCGCTCCATGTCTTCCGGCATGGCAACCTCCCATGCGCACGACACGCTCCTGCCGTGGCGCACGGCCCGCGCCGCCGCCAGCCGGACGTCGTCGGTGATGTGGTTCAGAGTCCCGAGCTCGTCGTCGTCGCCCCACCGTCCCCAGTTCGACAGCGTGTTGAAGTACCCGAGCACGTCGTCCTGCGTGGGCATCGGCCGCTCTGCCGTCATCCCAGCATCAACTCCTCCGGTCACGCGGTTCGAGGCACCGCAGGTAGGGTATCCGGCCCTCTGCTTTTGACATGCCACGGCCGACTCGCTTGGCATGACACTAGATCAGCGGGTGGGCTGACGACAGTGCGCGCGATCTGATCAGGAACGTTATACGGCGCGCGTTTACGCCGCGTAATGGACAGCGACTACGGCACGGCCGCAAACGCCGACCGCTGGGATATGGCAGGCTTTGTCCATGCGGTTGGAGATCCGCCTCCTCGGGCCGCTGGAGGTGGCGGTAGACGGGGAGCCGGTCCGGTTCACGGGCCGGCCCGCCGTCTTGCTTCTCGTGCTGGCGATATCGGCGGGCCGGATCGTCTCGCTGGACCGGCTGGCCACCGCCCTGTGGGGCGAGGCGTTGCCCGACAATCCCAGAGCGAGCGTCCAGACCGTGGTCAACCGGTTGCGCCGGCTGGTCGGAGCCGATCGGATCGAAACCCATCCAACCGGCTATCTACTGCGGGCTGAACCGGACGAAGTAGATGCTCAGCACTTTCTCAACCTGCTGCATCTCGCATC
Organism: Allorhizocola rhizosphaerae; assembly: GCF_003426775.1. GTDB lineage: Bacteria > Actinomycetota > Actinomycetes > Mycobacteriales > Micromonosporaceae > Allorhizocola > Allorhizocola rhizosphaerae. The sequence goes on from NZ_QJUG01000038.1 coordinate 32,558, forward strand.
GTCCACATCGGACACTCTGGAGGAGCACAGCCTGCTGACCGAGGCGCTAACCCTGTGGCGTGGCACCCCGTTCGAGGGCATGCGCTCGGCATGGCTCGCGGACTCGGAAGCGCGGCAGCTGGTGGAGCGATATCTGACCGCCGTCGAGCGGCGCAGCGACCTCGACCTTGCGGCGGAGCGCCACGACGGTCTGGTGGTACAGCTTCAAAGTCTGATCTCCCGGTATCCGTTGCGCGAGTCGTTGTGGGTACGGCTGCTCTCTGTCCTTGACGCGACCGGTCGCCGAGCGGAGGCGCTGGAGCACTATGAGACGGTCCGGCGTCGGCTCGCCGATGAGCTCGGTGCAGACCCCGGTCCGCAGTTGCGGGCGATGCACACCCGACTCCTGGCGGAGGAAGCGCCCATGACTCCGGTCCAGCCGGATGCCGGGCGGGAACGTTTGCTGCCGCGTCAGTTGCCTATCGAGGTCGCCGAGTTCGTCGGCCGGGAGAAGCTTCTGGCCACAATGGACGGTGTACTGGGCGACGCGACCTCTCCGTTGGTGATCACCGCGATCGGCGGCGCGGCAGGCATCGGCAAGACCGCGCTGGCCGTGCATTGGGCGCATCGGGTGGTCCACTGGTTCCCCGATGGGCAGCTCTATGCCAACCTGCGCGGGTTCGATCCTTCCGGCTCGCCTCGCCCGCCCGAGGAGGTGTTGCGCGGATTCCTTGACGCGCTTGGGGTGCGGCCACAACAGATACCCGCGGGATTGGAGGCCCAGGCCGGCCTGTATCGCAGCCTGCTCGCCACCCGGCGAATGTTGGTCGTGCTGGACAACGCCCGTGACGCCGAGCAGGTCCGGCCGTTGCTGCCGGGGTCGCCGGGCAGCCAGGTCCTTGTGACCAGCCGGGATCGGCTGACCAGCCTCGTCGCCGTGGAAGGCGCCCGGCCGCTGGTGCTCGACACACTGTCCACAGAGGAGGCTTGGCAACTGCTTGAGCGCCGGTTGGGTATCCAGCGGGTCACGGCCGATCCGCAAGCCACCGAAGGGATTATCCGGCGTTGCGCGGGGCTGCCCTTGGCGTTGGCCGTGGTCGCGGCGCGTGCCATCGAGCGGCCGGAGTCATCGCTGGCCACCTTGACCGGCGAGCTCGACGGCGCGCGGGCCGACCTGGACGCCTTCGCAGCCTTCGCCGACAGCGACCCGGTGATCGATGTGCGGTCCGTGTTCTCCTGGAGCTATCGCACTCTGAGCGCTGCCACGGCACGACTTTTCCGGCTACTGAGTGTCCATCCCGGACCGGACGTGTCGCCGCCGGCCGCGGCCGCCATAGCCGGACTGCCCTTGGCCGAAACCCGGACTGCGTTGCGTGAGCTGATCGCGGCACATCTGATCAATGAGCCGGTGGCGGGTCGGTACACCGTCCACGATCTGCTGCGCGCCTACAGTGCCGAACTGGCCGAGCAGCTTGACGCAGATATCGAACGTCGTGACGCGCTGCTCCGGATGCTCGACCACTATGTCCACAGTGGATACTCTGCGGCGATGCTGCTGTACCCGCAACGGCAGCCGATAACGTTGAGCCCGCCTGGGCCGGGCGTGTATCCGGAGGAGTTCGCCGACCATCACCACGCGATGAGCTGGTGTGTCGCGGAGCATCCAGTACTGCTCGGTGTGGTGGAAAGGGCGGCCGCCGAGGGTCTGGACGCGCACGCGTGGCGGATGGCATGGGCGCTCACCGATGCCCTCGACCGGCACGGACACTGGCAAGACATGATCACCACCCAGCTCGTGGCGATCCAGGCGACGCGTCGATTGGGCGAACATTCGGCGCAAGCACAGGCGCACCGCGACATCGCTCGTGCCTATGGCATTCTTGGCCGGTACGACGACGCCCATACTCACCTTGCCATGGCGCTTGAGCTGTATATCGGAATCGGTGACCGCATCGGCGAGGCCAACACGCATCGCAACATCTCCAGGATCCTGGAGTTGCAAGGCCGGCTAAGCGAGGCGATCGGCCAGATGAGACAAGCCATGGACCTGTGCCACACCGCCGGAGACCGGGTTGGCCAGGCCAGGGCGCTTAATGGGCTCAGCTGGTACCACAGCATGCTGGGCGAGTACGAACAGGCGCTGGTCTACGGCGAGCATGCGCTCCGGTTGCACCGAGCGGTCGGCAACCTGTACGGGCAGGCCGCGACGTTGGACAGTCTTGGCGTCGCGCACCATCATCTTGGCCATCGCGGCGAAGCCGTCGCCTGCCTTCGCGCAGCCCTTGAACTCATGCGGGATCGCGGCGACCGCTATATCGAAGCCGAAGTGTTGACGCATCTCGGCGATGCGCACGACAAGGCCGGTGCCGCCGATGCCGCCCGCGCCGCGTGGCAGCAGGCATGGGAGCTGTTCACCGCGCTCGATCGGGCCGAGGCGACCGAGGTCCGCGCCAAACTCGACGGGATCCGAGTCGGCGGATAGAGCGCGATTCGGCCGAAGGCCGGTCTTCGTAACCGCTGCGGCGGGTGACCAACGGCTGTCAGCGGTTGGCGGGAGATCGAGTGTGAAGGGTGCCCGCCTTGGCTGCGGCGATGGCGGCCGCGGCGGCCTGTTCGGCGAGGGTTTCGTCGATGGGTTCGTGGCTGACGAGCATGCGGTAGTAGAAGGGTGCGCCGAGGGACCGGATCACCTCGATCGATCCCGTGTTCAGCAGCGGGACCTCGGTCATGGTCAGGTCGGCGAGGAGCTCGGCGAGCAGGCCCACCGGGTCGCGGCGAGTACCGCCACGTCAGACCGCCGCCCGCGTCCACATCAAACACGGTCACGTTGTGGCCCGAGAAGTCGGCGACGTACAGCTGCCTGCCGTCGCGGCGGAACGCCATGTCCACCGGATCGAGGCCAAACGGCATCTCGCCGCGCAGCGCAAGCCGGCCGTCGGGGCCGATCGTGTGAGCACGGATCACCCCGTCAGCGGCCGACGGATCTACCTGCGCCAGATCGGTGACGTAGAGCCGGCTGCCGTCGGGACTGATCGCCGCGCCCTCGGCGAAGGTGCCGGACTCGAACGGCGATCCCGGCACCGGCATGAGCTGGCCCATGGCGCCGATCCGGAACCCGTACACGTCCGGCTGCCCGGGCTCCTGCTGGTTGGTCACATACAGGAATCGGCCATCCGGCGTGATGACGACACGGTGCCCCGAGACGCCGACCTGCGCGCGGGCCACCTCGTCGCGTAGCGTGCCGTCCGCATTGATGGCAAACCCGGTGAGCACGCTGTTGCCGTGGATTCGGTGGCCGGGTCCGGACGCGGCATGGCCACCAGCAACGCGATACCTTCGGCCACCGGCGTTGTCGTGGTGTCCGCGCCGCCGACACGTTGATCCTCGGCGTCGCTTCCTGTCGGACGCCTGGGAAACCACGTGATAGGCCGTCGTGTGGTCGCAGGTGTCTGAGATGGGCGCACGCTCTCGCCCGCCTCGACCTGTCACGTCCTGACCTTCTGCGTCTCGTCGAGCGCGGCAAGCTGCATACGCACATCGTCGGCCTCCGGTCTGCCCTGTCCGGAGTAGAGCTCTATCGCCCGTTCGTAGTGGGCGCGTGCGCGGTCAGGTGTGTTCAGGCCGCACAGGGCCCGGCCGATCCCCACATGAGCGCGGGCCTGCTGGTCCAGGGCGGCTACCTCCTCGGCGATGGCCAACGCGCGCCTGTGGTGGTCCAGGGCCTCAGTGAACTGCCCGGAAATGCACGCAGCCTCACCGAGGCCGTTGAGCGAACCCCCCTCGGCGGCCGGGACGCCGATTCGGCGGAAGAGGTCCAGTGCGCGCTGGAACTTTGCCACCGCCGCCGGTGCGTCGCCTAGACGCAGGAGAAGGATCCCAAGCTTGTCCAGAGTGTGCGCCTCGACGATGGGGGTACTCAGCTCGCGGAGGATCGCCAGCGACTCGTCGAAGTGGCCGGCCGCCTGGACGAGGCGGCCGAGCCTGGTCTCGATGACGGCGAGGTTGGTCAGCGCGTTTGCCTGGAAGGGCCGTGCGCCGAGCTCCCGGAACCTGGTCAGTGCGAGCCGCTGGTGGTCGCCGGCTTCTGGATACCGGCCCAGTCGCATTTCGCAGATGCTGAGGTTGTTGAGCGCCATCGCTTCTCCCAGCGGGTCCCCGGCCCGGCGGGCGATGTCGATCGCCTTCCGGGTCTCCTCGACGGCTTCTTCGGTCCGGCCGGAGTGACTGAGCGCGACGCCCAGGCCGAGGCGGACCAAGGCCTCAGTGAGCAGGTCGCCGCCTCGCTGGGCCTGCGCCAGCGCTTCTCGCTGGTAATCGATGGCCAGCTCGAAGCGGCTCATCCGGCTGTATGCCGCGCCGAGCTGGCGCAGCGATTGCGCCAGAGCGACCGGGTCATGCGCTTGCTCGCCCGCCCGCCGGGCGTGACCGCTGAGCGCGATCGCCTCCGTGAGGTGGGCATCGATCAGATAGCGGTGCGCGGTTCGGGCCAGATCGACAACATATTCGTGGTCCCCTTCGGCCGCGGCGTGGGCGGCCACGGCGATCAGGCAGAACCGCTCGGCGTCGAGCCAGGCACGCGCGGCGTCGGGCACCGCCAGGTCCGGGATCTCCAGATCGGATGGGACCCGGGCGGGCCGGTGCCGCGCCTCGGCCGGGTGCAGGCAGTCCATCGCCTCGCCCGCCGCGGTCCGGAAGTAGTCGAGCAGCCGCCGCAGGGCGTTCTCCCGCTGCCCGCCGGCGAGTTCGCCGGTGGCCAGGCCGGTTGCATACGCACGCAGGAGGTCGTGAAGGGTGTACCGGTCGGCACCGGACCGGTGCACGAGATGGGCGGATGCCAGGGAGGCCAGATTGTGGCGTGCTTCCCGGACGCTGGTGCCGGTCAGTGCCGCCACCGCGTACGGGTCCAGATCGGGACCGGGATGCAGACCCAGGTGGCGGAACGTGTCGAGGGCATCCGACGGCAGGTGCTGAATTGACCAGGAGAACACCTCCCGAACGGCCGCATACGGGTCGCCGCCGGCATCGAGCAGTTCCAGGCGGGACTGCCGGTCGTTCAGTTCCGCGCTGAGGTCGGCCAGCGCCCTGTCCGGATGGGACACCGCCAGTTCCGCTGCGATCCGCAGAGCCAGCGGCAGCCTCGCGCATTGTTCGGCCAGGGCGGCAGTGGCCTCCGGCTCGACCCGCGTCCTGGCGCCGATCAGCCCACCCAGGAGGGTTACCGCCTCGCCTGTGGTCAGCAGTTCGAGGTCGAGGCGGTACGCGCCGTCCACAGCCACCAGTCCGGCGAGCTTGTCGCGGCTTGTCACCACCACCAGGCAGGAGGCGGAGCCGGGCAGCAGCGTCCGGACCTGGCGCACGCTCGCGGCGTTATCCAGCACGATCAGCATCCGCTTCTCGGCTACCTCGCTGCGGAAGCGCGCGGCCCGTTCCTCCAACCCGAGCGGAATGTTCTGGCCGGTTACGCCGAGAGCAGTGAGGAAGTGTGCCAGCGCGTCGGCGGGGGTCATCGGCTGGTCGGGGCTGTAGCCGCGCAGGTTCAGGTACAGCTGGCCGTCGGGAAACCGGTCGGCCACTCGATGGGCCCAATGCACGGCCAGCGCTGTCTTGCCCACGCCGGCGGTGCCGGCGATCGCAGCGATGACCACCGCCTGGGACGCCCGCCCAGAGGAGCGGTTCCCCAGGAGGAGCGCGTCGAGCTTTCGCAGCTCGGGATCACGTCCGGTGAAGCCTGACGCATCCGCCGGCAGTTGCGCCGGCCGGTGCGGTCGGGCGGCAGGGCTATGGGACGACTCAACCGCGGCATCGGTGGCGGCGGGGATCAGCTGCGGATCGTGGCGCAGGATTCGCTGGTGCAGCTCCTGCAATGCGGGTCCGGGTTCGCTGCCGACCTCCTCGACGAGCCGTTCCCGCAACTTCCGATAGTGCGCCAGTGCGTCAGCCTGGCCGCCGCCGGCGTACAGGGCGAGCATCAGCTGACCGGCCAGCCGCTCGTGCAGCGGATGCTCGTCGCAGGCGGCGGAGAGCTCGACCAGCAGTGCCGTGTGTTCACCCCGGCGCAACAGCACCTCGTTGCGGTCGAGGATCGCCGCCCACCGTTCCCGCTCGAGTCCCGCCGCGACCGTGGCCAGCCAATCGCTTTCCAGACCGTCGAAGGGAGCGCCGCGCCACAGGGCCAGAGCTTCGCGCCACAGGGCGACCGCCGCCTCGTCGTCGGCCGCGCGCGCCTCGGTCACCAGGCTGCGGAACAGATGCAGATCCACAGTGGCCGGATCGGCGGCCAGCACATAGCCACCGCCCCGCCGCACCGGAGTCGTGCCGCCGGCCCGCTCCAGCAGGGTGCGCAGCCGCGACAGGTAGGTGTGCAGGGTCTGCCGGGCCCGTTGCGGTGGGCGTTCGCCCCACACCCGGTCGACCAGCTGCTCCAGGGTGACCGGGGCTCCCTGCTCGACCAGTAAGGCCGCCAGCACGGTGCGTTGGCGGGTGGGGCCCAGATCGACCTCACCGTCCAATGTGTAGGCAGCGATCGGTCCCAAGACGCAGAACCGCAAGACGCCCCCTCTCCACCCGGGACTGCGGGCGGTGTGCGGTTTCCACCGTAGGCGACCGGTGCCGGGGACCGCACCTCAGCCCCCGACAGGGGAGGGGGCCTTGAGGTGCCGATTCAACGTTTCGCCAATTCCGATGCAATCGCGTCCGCCTAGCGTGACGCGCAGTCGTCGGCTCAGTGCTGGGCGTGCGAGTGCTCCAGGTGTGCGCGGCCCCACGCGCGGATGGCGTGAATGAGCGGACGGACGCTGTGGCCGTGTGGGGACGTCGTGTATTCCACGTGTATCGGCGTTTCGGAGACGACGGCGCGGTGGATGAGGTCTTCTCGTTCGAGGTTGCGCAGGGTCTCGGTCAGGACCTTGTGCGAGATGTCGGGCATGAGGCGCCGTAGTTCGTTGAAGCGCTTGGGGCCGGTGTCGAGCCAGTAGAGGCAGATCAGGCTCCATCGGCCGCCGATGGCGTTCATGGCTGCCGTGAGTGGGCAGGTGGTCGGGGTGTTGGCTTGGGCGAGGGGAGAGGTGACAGTCATGGTTACCCAAAGGTGCGTTCTTGCGGCTGGTCAGGGGCCGCGCCAGGATAACAGGATGATCGTGGAAATGCGCACGTACCAGGTGAAGCCTGGAATGCGGGCGCGATTTTTGGAGATATTCCAGGCGAAATCCGTGCCCGCGCATGCCGAGATAGGCATGCCGATCCTTGGGCCGTTCCTTTCCGTGGAGGATCCGGACGTCTTCTTTTTCATGCGCGGCTTTCCCGATCTCGAATCGCGAGAGGCGCTGAAGGCGAAGTTCTACGAGGGGCAGCTGTGGAAAGAGGAGCTGGAAGGCGTCCTCATGCCCATGCTGGAAAGGTACGACGTGGTCGTCGTCGACGACACGGACGAGCGCATCTGCTGGTGAGGGACACGATGTCTACTGCTGCTCAAGTGGCGACGCGCGATGGCGCCCGCGATTTCGACTGGGAATTCGGGACGTGGGCGACGCATGTGCGGGTGCTGCGCAATCCGCTCTCGCCGGGGACGGCGACGTGGGCCGAATATGAGGGGACGTCCGTCGTGCATCCGCTCTGCGGCGGGCGCGCGAATCTGGTCGAGCTTGACATCGCCGGGCCGGCGGGCCGGATTCAGGGTGTGTCGCTGCGGCTCTACGTTGTCGAGGCCCGCCAGTGGAGCCTGAATTTCGCCAGCGTGGCAAACGGTTTGCTCACCGTGCCGACGATCGGTGCGTTCATCGACGGGCGCGGTGAATTCCATGGCGTTGACACGCTGCGCGGGCGTGCCATCCTCGTGCGTTTCGTGATCCTCGATGTGACGGAGGATTCCGCGCGTTTCGAGCAGTCGTACTCTGCCGATGGCGGCAGGACGTGGGAGCTCAACTGGGTGGCTACCGACAAGCGCTTGCCGCCGGCTTAAGCCGCGTGGATCGGCTGCAATCGGCGTGGGGTGAAGCTGCGAGCCTTCGCCGGCGCGGCAGCTGCGGGACTCATCCTGGCACAGCGATCGGGCGGATCGGCAACTACTTCAATCAAGAACTTTATGCGGCGCCCACGACGTTGCCATGGGCGGTGCGCATCGACTCGGCGCACCGGCCCGCCGATAGCCCCGATATCGGCCTGTACCACCCGACGTTCTTGTACGAGGCGCCGTGGTGCGCGGGCGTGTTCTTCCTGCTGATCTGGGCGAAGAAACGATGCTCCCTCGGATCGGGGCAGCCGTTGGCCTTTCACGTGCCGGCGGTCGGCTGACCAGCCGCTGACAATGAACGCGTGGGTTTCCTTGTCGAACAGCAATTCCTGACTGAGGTACCCCTCGACGACGCGGCCACGTCCCATCGCTGTCTGGGCTATCACACCCATTCGCCGCATCGGGAATGTGTTCGCGGCCCGCGGACCGGCATCTGAACGGCCGCCGCAGCCATCAGGCAATCACTGCGGTAGCGGATTGTCCGGGGTATGCAGACATCGCAACCTATGCGATCCTTATGGACAGCAACGGGGGCTTCACACTTGCTCCATCGAGTCAGGCGACTACCCGCTGACGTAGATTCGGTCCTTCCTCGGTGGATTTTCTCGGCAGCACTACGTAAGTGCCGCGACAGGGTCACGGAAGTTACGGGTGTTTGACTGTTCCCGAGTCCCCGCCATATCGGCCGGTTCAGGGCTAAGCGTGGGTCTCGAATATCCGTACCGGGTCCTGGAAAAGGAGAACAACCCGTGGACGTGAGGAATACGAAAAGCGCAACGCCGGTCGTCGGTCGTGGTGCGAGGGTGAGCCTGCTGCTGGTTGCCATGGCGGCGACCCTGATGGCCGTCGCTGCACCTGCCACCGCGGCAACATCTGTCTCCGCAAGGGAGGTCAAGGGGCAGCTCCGGCTGAACTGCACCGCATTGCCGGCGCAGCAACGCCAGTACGCCGTCGAGCGGAACTACTGTCCGCCGGTGACGGCCGCGGAGACGGGGGGCGTCGGCGTACAGAACACCGTGTGGGGGGAATGCGGTTCCTCGTCGCTTTACATCTACGACCCCGCGGAGGCAAACGGGGTTGCACGCTTCGACATGGCTCTGCACTCGACCGTAGGCACGATGGTCGAAGTGAGCTGGAATGTCACGTGGCACAACCAACGGACTGGTCAGGTCTCCACATTCGGCGACGGAGCCTGGCCGTGGTCGTCTGACTGGTCGAACCAGGTTCCGATCTGGACCAACTGGGGCACCGTTTCCGGCGGGCTCAGCGGATCGATGGTCACGATCTGGGGCGGCTGGTGCACGATCCTCCTGCCCACCGACATCGAGTACATCCTCTGACGTTTACCAGCGTCGCTGGCCACCACCATGAGAGGTCGTCGTGTGGATGACCGTGCTGATGGTGGTGGCCATCCCCGCTGCCACCGATGTGCAGGATCGAAGGGTGGCAGGCGGTCCGCAGATCTCACCTTCGGGGTAGGCAGATTCGCTTCCCACCGTGCGTGCGAAAGTAATCAGAATTGGACGTTTGTCATTGTGTACCAGGTCGGAGCGAATACCAGCAGGGCCAGTGCGCCGAGGACCGCCAACGACCTGAACGTACGTGAGGCGGTGAGGGCCGCGGGTGCGATGGGCCGCAGGTTCCACCGTCCGACCGCGATGAACGCCGCGACGCCGCCCAGCACGAGATTTGCAGGCACCAATTCATATTCGCCGCGCGTGACATGAAAACCAGCCGCAAGGATCATCGTCAGCGCCAGGCCAACGGCGGCGAGCGGCGTCAGCTTCGGCTTTACTCGCGTCATGGCCGGCAGGATCAGGCCAACGCCGCCAAGCACCTCACAGACCCCGACGAAGACGATCAGGGGCTGCGGCACCGCTGCATACCAAGCCACGGCCCGCGGTGCCGCCGCATACAGAGCCCCGTCGTGCAACAGCACTTTGCCGAAACCGCTGCCGGCAAAGAAGAATCCACACAACACTTGGAGTGACCAAAGTGCGCCGTTGAGGGTAAACCGCGTTCCGCGCCCCTTGGACCGCTGCTCCGTGTCCTTGACGCCGAGCCGATTCGCGCTTACGTGTGTGCTCATGTCTTGTCACTACCTTTCTTGTCGGGTTGACGGGACTCATCCGACCATCGCGCCGACGAGGCGCGCACTGTCCGTGGGACACGGTGGGACACACAGGGCACGATCTAGCTGCGCAAACACGAGCCCGTACCGGAGTGGCGGGCTGGGACGGTCCCCGTTGGCGCGGGTCTCGAGCCTCCGCATGCGGCTCGGGTATCGTCTGCCGCGGCCGCGCTGATCAGGAGCGATCCAAGCCCGGCGGCTCCGGCCGTTCCTCCTGGTGGGTAACGCGGGCACGACGAGCTCCGGCACCATCGATCCGCTGGCGGACCTGGCCGACCCGGCCCGATCCGGACCGGGTCAGTCCCGCGCCGCTCAACCACTCGCCCGGGGCCTGGTGGCTGCCCGAGTCTGAAGCCCGGACAGACAAAGGAAAGGAGCGCGCAATGCGCCTCAGAATGGCTCTGCTCGCCACCGCTCTCACGCTCGGCGCGATCGTGACCCCGGTGGTCACCACCACGCCGGCCGCCGCCGGACCAGCCCTCGGGGTTCAGGCGCAGTGCCCCACGGGCAGTTACAGTGTGGCCCAGCCTCCCTATCACACCTACTGGCATATCGGCATCATGTTGAACGGCGTTCGCTACTGGCACACCGTCGATCAGAACGGCAACTATGTGGCAAGCTCAATCACCGGATGCAGCAGCACAGGAACGCAACTCTGGTCCGCAGGCCTGCCCGTCAGCGCGACCTCCGGCGATCGATGCGACCCCGCGACCAGTTCCAACCGGTATCAATACGTGGGCGAGTACCGGCATGCGGTGGTCTCGGGACCGTTCATCTATTTCGTCTACTACAGGTATTGGCACGTGCGCAGGCTACACCTGGCCAACGGTTACCTCGTCTGGCTTTACGACCACTCTGAGCTAGCCCGTTGCTGATGAGATCCCCCCGCTGCCCGCGGCGTTTCGCGCGGGCAGCGCGGCGGTGAGGTTGGCGCGGATGCTGTGCACGTTGGTCTGGATTTCCTCGGTGTGGTCGGTGCCGAGGCTTGTGAGGATGTCCAGGGCGTGTTGCCAGTGCTGACGTGCCTGATGGTGCTGCCTCATGGCCCAGTAGGCGTGGGCGAGGCCGTCGTGGGCGCGGGCTTGGTCTGCGGGCTGGGCGAGATCGGTCGCGAGTTCAAGTGCCTTGTGATGGTGGGTGAGTGCGAGGTCAGAGCGGCCGATGGCGTGTTGCAGGCGGCCCAGGCCTTGCATAGCCTCCAAATGCCAGTTGTCGTTGTGCAACTCACGGGCATGCGTGAGCAGCTGCTGAAAGAATTCGGCTGCCTGGTGGTATTCGTGCTGGGCCAAGTGGACGTGGCCGAGACCGTGCAGCGCCTGTAGTTCGCCGCCGCGCCCGCCGATGTCCTGGGTGATCTGCAGTGCCCGGCCGTAGTGGTCGGCGGCCTGCTTGTGGCGGCTGAGCATGCGGTCGACTTGGCCCAGACCGTTGAGTGCGTACATCTCGCCGATACGATCGCCGATGTCCTGGGCGATGCGCAGCGCCCGGCCGTAGTGGCCGGTGGCCTGCTCATAGTGACCCTGCAGCCGGTGGACGTGGCCGAGACCAAGCAGCGCCTGTAGCACGCCGCTAAGGTCGCCGATGTCCTGGGCGATCCGCAGCGCTCGCCCATAGTGGTCGACCGCCTGCTCGTAGCGGCCCACCATCATTTCGACGTGGCCGATCCCGAGCCATGCCTGAAGTTCTCCGCCGCGACCGCCGATATCGCGGATGTCCTGGGCGATCTGCACGACCCGCTCGTAATGGTCGACGGCCAGTTTGTAGTCGTGCATCATCCAACGCGTATGACCGAGACCGAGCAGCGCCTCCAGTTCGCCGCCACGGTCGCGAATGTCTTGCGCGATCTGCAATGCCCGCCCATAGTGCTCGATGGCCTGCTTGTGGCGGCTCGACAATCTGTGCACGTGGCCGATGCGGGTCAGCGCGTCCATCTCGGCCGGCTGATCGCGAAGGTCACCGGCGAGCTCAAAGGCGTGTTGGTGCAGGGATTGCGCGTCACGGTAGCGGCCGCGGATGAGCAGATGCCGGTCCAACAGGGCCGACAGCTGCCGGGTGTGTTCGGGCCAGCCGTGTTGCGCCGCATGGCGTGCGGTGGCCAGCAGGTTGGCCAGCTCGGTGTCCAGCCACAGGTCGGCCCGCCTCACGTCGGGCAGGTCGGGTATCAGGCTGGCGGCCGGTGGGATCGCGCCGCGGAGCCTCCGTTGATAGGGCTGGGCGATGGTCAATGCCGTGGCCGTCGTGTGCCGGTAGAAGTCCAGCAGCCGCGCGACCGCCTCCTGCCGCACATCGGCCGAATCGACGGTGGCGCTCAGGGTCTGGGCGTGGGCGCGAATGAGGTCGTGCAGCCGGTAGCGACGGTAGACGGGCTCCTCCAGCAGGTGTTCGCTGTGCAGCCGGTCCAGGTGGTGCTGTGCCTCCCGCAGCGAGACACCGGCCAGGGCGGCGGCCGCGTATGCCTCGATCTCCACGCCGGGGTGCAGGCCGAGCAGGCGGAACAACCGCTGCTGCGCGGTGGGCAGGTGCTGATAGGACAGATCGAACACCGCGGCAACGGTGCGATTTTCCGCGGTCATCGTCAGCAGGCCACCGGTCGACGCCCGCACCTCCCGCAGCAGATCCTCGATGGTCCACGACCGGTGCCGCAGATACAGGCTGGCCGTGATCGATATCGCCAGTGGCAGGAATCCGCACGCGCGCACCAGTTCGGCCACGGTCTGCGGATGGGCGGCGGCATGCGGCGCAAGCCGCACAAACATCGTGCTCGCCGCGTCCGGGGCGAGCACGTCCAGCGGCATCGGGATCGCCGCGGGCAGGTCACCCAGGCTGCGCCGCGAGGTCACCAACACCAGGCAATCGGGTGTGCCCGGCAACAGCGGCAGGACCTGTTCGGTGCAGGCGGCGTCATCGAGCACCAGCAGCAGCCGCCGTCCGGCCATCCGATCCCGCCACAGCCCGGCCCGCGCATCCACCGCCGCCGGAAGGAACTGGGCAGCCACCCCATCGGCGGCCAGCAGTGCCGCCAGCGCGTCGGTCGGATCGATGGGAAGCTGGCCGGGGGTGTGGGCGTGCAGATTGAGGAACAACTGCCGGTCGCGGAAACGCTCCTTCAACCGGTGCGCCACGTGCACGGCCAGGCTGGTCTTGCCAATGCCCGGCATGCCGTCGATGGCATGGATGGCGATCAGGCCACCGCCGCTCTGCGCGGCACTGGCGACCGCGGTGGCGATCTGCTCAAGTTCCTTGTCCCGGCCCACGAACACCGCCTGATCGGCCGGCAGCGTGCACCGCACCGGTTCCGGACCCGCCGCGACAGCCGGTCCATCGGCAGCCGGCTCTGCCAGCAGGGCGGGCGACGTGGGCACCGACGGTGTGGCGGCGATGCGCCGCCGAGCGGCCACCCAACGATCCACCTCGTTTCGGTCGCAGCCGCAGCTGCGCACGAACGTCGCGACGAGGTCCTCGCGGGGCAGCGTGTTCCGCGACAACGCCGCGGTTATCGTGCTGCGCGGCAACACCTGCCCGTCGGCGGCGGCAGCCTTTTCCAGCCGCCGAAAACCCATGCCGGACCAGTGCTTCAACCGCCGCAGCGCATCGACGAACTCGGCCGCTGTGCCCGCCGCGGCCGGGTCGGGCCGGCCACCATCGCCGACCGGGCCAGCAGTACGCACCACGCGAGCCACCCCCATCGGCCATCCAGTGTAGCCGCCATCGACAGACTTGGCTGTTACGGAAAGCCGGGCAACTCGGATTTCTGCCGGGGAAGCCGGCTCGTGGAGTCACTCAATGGCTTGCGGGAGTTGCGCTTTGGGCTTCGGGCACACCGAGATCGGTGTAGATGGCTGCGGCCTGATGGCGGTGGTGATCGGCGGCGCCGGCGTCGCGCAGGGTGCGAGCCAGGCCGTCGTGGGCGCGGGCCTGCTCGTGGCGGTCGCCGATCTCGACGGCGAGGGCGAGGGCGGCGGCGTGCCGCGTGCTCGCCTCGTCGAGCCGACGCAGGGCGTGCAGCGTCTCCCCCTTGCCGTTGAGCGCCTGGATCTCCACGCCACGATCGCCGATTTCGCGGGCTATCGCGAGTGCGTGGTCAAGATCTTCAATGCTTTCCTGGTACCTGCCGAGCAGCCCACGGATCACGCCGCGGTCGCTGAGCGTGGCCGCCTCGTCGGCCAGCTCCCCGCTTTGCCGCTGTATGGCCAGCGCTCGATCGCAGTGGTCCAGCGCCTCCTCGTGCCGGCCGAGGCTGGCCAGCACGTTGCCGAGGTTGGTCAGCGTGTGCGCCTCCCAGCTGTGGTCGCCGGCCTCGCGGTGTATGGCCAGCGCGCGTTCCAGGTGGTCCTGCGCCTCGTCGTAGCGCCCGAGACGCCACAACGCGTTGCCCGCGTTGCCCAGCGCGTGGGCCTCGCTCGGCCGGTCCCCGGCGGCCTGATAGATCGCCAAAGCCTGCTCGCACAGCGCCAGCACTTCCCTGTACCGGCCGCGGCGCTCCTGAATGACACCGATGTTGTTGAGCACGGTTGCCTCCGCCACGCGGTCGCCGGCCGAGCGATGGATGAGCACGGCCTGCCCGTAGTGGTCGATGGCGTCGTCATAGCGCCCGAGGCTGTAGCAAGTGGCACCGAGGGTCTCCAGATCGTTCGCCTCACCCTGACGATCACCGATTGCGCGGTGGATCGGCAGCGCCCGTTGCAGGTGGCCCTCCGCCTCGTCGTAGCGCCCGAGCCGCCACAACGTGTTGGCGAGGCTGTGTAGTGCGGACCCCTGCCCGGCACGGTTTCCTGCTCCCACGGCCGCGTCGAACGCGTGCTGGTGGATGGTGAGGGCGTCGAAATGGTGGGCGCTGGTGTCCAAATAGGGGCGTAAGGTGGCCGAGAGGTCGATCGCGTGTGTGGGCCAGTCATGGGCGGCGGCGTATTTCGTTGCGGCGACAAGGTTTTGCATTTCGGTGTCCAGCCAGGCCCGCGCGGCGGATACCGTGCCGAGCGACGGGATCTCAGTGGCCGGCGCGACCGGGCGCGGCCGGCGGTGCCTGGTCCGCGGGGATATCACGTCCACCGCGACCGACGCGGTGTGCAGGTAATGGGCGAGCATCCGGCCGACGGCGTCGCGCCGTTGCGCGGGCGTCTCGGTTTCGTGCGCGGCCGTATGGGCGTACTGGAAAAGCAAGTCATGGAACCGATATCGGCCGGGAGACGGCAGCTGCAGCAGATGCGCGTCGAGCAGGTCTTCGAGAAGGCGTTCGGCGCGGTCGACCGGGAGGCCCGCCGCCGCAGCCGCCAGGTAGGTGTCGAAATCGGGCCCCGGAGCGAGCCCCAGCAGCCGGAACAACCGTTGCTGCGGCTCGGTGAGCTGCGGGTAGGAAAGGGCGAGTGAGGCCGCGACGCTGCGGTCGCCGACGGCCAGCTCGGTGAGCACGCGCTGGCGATCGCGCAGCCGTTGCGCCAGGTGTTGGACGGTCCAGGCGGGGCGGGCGCGCAGCCTGGCGGCGGCGATGCGGATCGCCAGGGGCAGCCGGTCGCACAGACCCACGACCTCCGCGATGTCGTCCGGATCGGCCGTGCCGCCGCGCCGGGTGCCAAGGATCCGGCTGAACAGCGCGGCCGCGTCCGCCGGCGGCAGCGCATCAAGCGAAACGACATCCGTGCTGTCCAGGTCCACCAGCCGGCGTCGACTGGTCACTATGGTCAGGCAGCCGGCAGCCCCGGGCAGCAGCGGGCGCACCTGGGCGGCGCTGCCCGCGTTGTCCAGGACCAACAGCACCCGGCGGCCGGCCAACTCGGCGCGCCACCGTGCCGCTCGCTGCTCGGCGTCGGCCGGGATGCTTTCTCCTGGTACGCCCAACGCCCGCAGCAACAGGTCGAGCGCCGCGCCGGGATCGACCGGGTCCCGGCCCTCGCTGTGCGCGTGCAGGTCCAAGAACAGCTGACCGTCGGGGTACCGGTCGGCGAGCCGATGGGCGATGTGGACGGCCAATGTGGACTTGCCCACGCCACCCATCCCGTCGACGGCAAGCACGATCGCCGCCTGTCCCGGCGCGGTCGACAGCGCGGCGAGCATGCGCCGCAGCTCGCCCCCGCGGCCGGTGAAGTCGGCGACATCGGCGGGGAGGTCGTTGCGCGGTGTCCATGCGCGACCCGAACCCACCGCGGGCACATCGGGTACCAAAGAAGGATCGCCCGTCAGAATGCGCTGATGCATGCGGGTCAGGGCCACTCCCGGCTCCACCCCCAGCTCCTCGACGAGCAGCGCGCGTGCGGTCGTGTAGGTCCGCAGCGCCTCGGCCTGCCGGTCCGCCCGGTAGAGCGCGAGCATCAGCAACGCCCACAACCGTTCCCGGAGCGGGAAGTCCTTCACCAGCCGGGTGAGATCGGTGATCGCCTCGGCGTGCCTGCCGGCCTCCAGGTCCAGGCTGATCCGCTGCTCAACCGCTTCCAGGTGCTGCTCGGTCAGCCTGTGCCGGGCCGCCTCGATCGATTCGCCGGACAGCCCCGCCAGCGGCTCGCCGCGCCACAGCGCAAGCGCCGCCGCGACCTCACCGGCAGCCGCGACCCGCTCGCCGCGCTCGCCGTGCTGCGCGGCCGCGGCCAGGTGGCG
>NZ_QJUG01000380.1 GCF_003426775.1 Allorhizocola rhizosphaerae
TCGAACACGGAGGGGTGGTCTCAGATCTGGTCTCATTCAGATTCGTTCGCAATCGTTCGCAGCCGTCAGCGTCAGGCTCAGATCCAGGAGACGGACCCCAAGGGACTGGGCTGAGGCCCATCTCAGACCTCGAAAGCGTGTGACGTCGTAAGGCGTCCGCGGGTTCAAATCCCGCCGCCACCGCTCTGGATCAGCCAAACGCCGGGCGCCCCAAATGCGGGTCCGCCCGGCGTTTGCATGTGGTCTTCGCTGACCCTCTTGTATTCGACCGGGTTTCACTCCCGAGCCGTTCGCGATCGGCCGCGCAAGTTGCGCGGCCAGCGGAGCGAGCTTCGCATAACAGGCCATTCGAGCGAGCGCACGACCACTCATCTTCCGCAACGGCAGTCGCGTTTGCCGAGTTTCCACCCATATTAGGATATATAGTGCATATAGTGAGAGCTAAAAGCAGGGGGTGATGTGCGGATGAACGGTGACGGATTATTGCGCGGGTTTCTCAATGGAATCCTTGGCGACGAAAACGGGTTCCTTAGCAAGTTCTTTGGCGGGCTTTTCGGTGGCTAAGGCCGGCCCTTGGTCGACGACGGCTCGGTGCCATCGCCATTAGGCACGCGCCTAGCCGATCACGGACCACCAGGTCCCTGGGGTAGCGCACAAGACCACCAGGATGCACACGATGGCAACGGAAATCGCCGGTCCCGGACAATCGCGGGATCGGCGGTCCGAAGCAGCCGCGCCCAACGGGTCCGAAGAAGCGCTGTGGGAAGATCAGCGCATGAGCACGCATATCGGCGCCAAGCCTGGTGAGATCGCGGAGCGGGTTCTGATGCCCGGCGACCCTCTGCGGGCGAAGTGGATCGCAGAGAACTACCTCGACGATGCCAAGTGTTACTCGACGGTCCGCAACATGTTCGGCTTCACCGGCACATACAACGGCACGCCGGTTTCCGTGCAGGGATCCGGGATGGGCATGCCGTCCGCGTCGATTTACACGCATGAACTGATGAATGACTACGGCGTGAAGACGCTTATCCGGGTCGGCTCGTGCGGTGCGCTGGCCGACGACCTGGACCTGCGCGACGTTGTGGCCGCGATCGGCGCGAGCACCGACTCGAACATGAACCGCATGCGCTTCGACGGGCTGATCGACTATGCGCCCGTGGCTGACTTCGGGCTGTTGCGCACGGCCGTCGACGTGGCCGCACGGCGCGGGGTCCAGATGCGGGTCGGGCCGGTCCTCGCCGCAGACGCGTTCTACACCGACCGTCCGGACCTTTATGACACGCTCGCCGACTACGGCGTGCTCGCGGTCGAGATGGAGGCCGCAGCCCTCTACACGATCGCGGCCCGCTTCAAGGCCCGCGCACTGACCATCCTCACCGTCAGTGATCACATCAAGCGCGGCGAGGCGACCACGGCGCAAGAGCGTGAGCAGACGTTTTCGCAGATGGTCGAGATAGCCCTCGACACCGTCGTGTCCTGACGGCGCGAGGGCGATCTCTCACGAACGCACCAGAGTGATCCGCAGATCCGGCGCCTCCAGCACCGGCGACTGCACCCAGACCAGCTGCACGTCCGGATTGGTGAAGAACACGATCGGCAGCGGGATGGGCGGCGGCAGGTTGTCCGGCGTGTAGTCCACCGGGATCAACCCGAACAGGTTGCCCCGGAATCGGTTGGTGTAGAAGTACACCGTCTCGCCCTTGACGGTGAGTTTGCTGCTGTGCAGATCGATGTCCCAGCCGTCCTTGCCGTAGACGTGCAGCAGGAAGTCGTTGGTGTCCGACTGCGACATGGAGAACCGCAGTACCCGCAGCGTCCCCTCGACCGTGGGCAACTCGACCACGCCGTCGAAGACGAGGTTGAGCATGGTCACGCGGCTTCCGGTCATCCTGGACGGCCGCTTGCCAACGTTCGGCTGGCCCGCGACCGCCGCCAGCGACTTGCCGGCGCTCGGCGAAGGCGAAGGCGTGGGTGTGGACGACGGCCTTGGCGAAGCCGGCGGTTTGCCCGGCCCCGAACCCGTCGGGCTTGGCTCAGGGCTCGCCGAAGGGCTCACGGAAGGGGTCGGGCACGGACCGGGCGTCGCACTAGGACTAGGACTCGGGCTAGGAGTGGGTGACGCTGAAGGCTCAGCACCTCCCGCGCCGCCGAACAACCAGTCAAAGAAGTCGACGATGCCCCCGAGGATCGACCCCTGTACCGGCCCCTTCCCCGCCGCTGCGCTACACGGAGCCGCCCCCGCTCGCCCCGGCGTGGTGATCACTGTCGCCACGCTCAGGCTCAAGGCCGCGATGATAATGATCATCGTTGCGTGCCGCGGGGACCCTGCTTTTGGGTCGGATTCCACATCCTCGTCGTCGGCCTCAGCCGGCGAAGCCGGGTCCGCCTGCGCCCACGCGAAGATGAGACCACCGCCGGCCACGCCCAGGAGCATGCCGATGAAGAAGCCGCCCAGGTTGACCCCGAGCAGCGAGTAGATGGCCACGAACACTGCCACCAGGCCGTAGAAGTGACGCTGTGCGGGCATGAACCAGGCCAGCGGCCCAGTGATCATCAGGACGAACGCGATCAGGTAGGCGGTGAACCCCTCCTGCCCGATCGAAATCGTGCCGCCGTGCAGCTCCAGGTTCATCGAGCCGATGATTTCCAAGCCCGCCAGCACGGTCAGGACTCCGCCCCAGAACGGCCGGCTGCGCCTCCAGGGACGGAACCGTTGCCACATGGTCACGGATGCCTCCAATCGTCATGCGGATTCCGGGCGCGCCCCACGCACCCGGAAAGCGCGAACGTTCGGGCCTACGGCTTGAGCTGGCTGAAGCACTCGGAGCCGTCGAACTTCAGGTTCAGGCTCATGCCGGTCAGGTGGAACTCTCCGGCATGGGTGCTGTAGAACCTTTGGTTCAGGTTGTTGATGACGGCGGTGTCCGCCTCCTGACCGAACTGGCCTTCGAGCCCGACCGGCGGGAGCCCGCCCTTGGTCAGCGCGGACGCGTCGGTACCGATATCGATATTGGTAAAGACGGCGTCACCCGACAGGTAGTCCATGCCGATCATCAGGTCCCTGGCGATGACCGGCTTGCCGGCCTCCCGTCCGCCGCGGATGAACAGCACGAGGTTGGTTCCCGGCACACGCACCGACTGGCACAGGTTGGTGATCTCGGCGTACTTAATCTGCGACGCCGCGACCGGGATGGGTGTTCCGTCCTTCTTCACCACCACGGCACCGAACTGGCTGAAGCCCTTGGCGTCGAGCTTGTCCGCCGAGAGCATGGCCGTCTGACCGGAGACCTTGAGCGCCACCGGCACCGCGCCGCTGGCGACCCCGCCCATCAGGGCGGAGACGGCGATGGCGGCCGGAACCACCACGGCGGCAAAGCGCCGCCATCTGGTACGCCCCAGTACCAGATGGTCTTGCGAGTCCTTCACTCCAGACCTCCTCGCAAATGGATTGCCCGTGGCACGGCGCCAACGGGAGCCGGACACAGAACTATCGCGCCGGAGTGGCCAAGATGTTTCCGGCTTATGACTCGCACCACAAGAGCCTGACTACCGGCCGGTAACCGAGCTTCAACCCATAACTACGCTATGTAGATAGAGCCGGGGTAATCCGCCCGTGTTTAAACCCTTTTCGATCACTGTGGGTACCGAAGCAGCGCCCGATAACGGTTCGATAACGAAGATGGGCGCGACGGCCCCACAACATGGCACACGGAGGCAGGCCGTCGCGCCCCTTGGCACACCACCCACGCAACGATTGCAGCAAGCAGCACACCAGCTGGGGTTCCGGTCCACCGGAACGGCGTCCAAGGCGAACCGTTCGTGCCATGCGTGCGAGCCATGGGGCGAACCGGAACACGGCTACACTAAGGCAATGTAGTGGACTATGTCTAGTGGCTGTACATGGGAGTTGATTCGCGGAGAAGGCAGTGATCTACTACTGGGGCGAGCCATGGGAGATGACTGAATGACTGCGAAGTACGAAAAACTGGCCAACGCCATCCGAGACAAGATCAAGTCCGGAGAGCTCAAGCCTGGCGACAAGCTGCCCTCTATCAGCCAGCTCAGGGACGAGTTCAAGGTGAGCTACGGGTCCGTCCGCGGCGCCATGCTGGTCCTCAAGGCAGAGAAGCTGGTCGAGGGCCGCCAAGGCGACGGAGTTTTCGTCAAGGACCCGAAGCAGAAGGACTGATCTGATCCGTTCACCGTCCCGGCGCGCCCCCCGAGCGCCGGGACGGTTGACGCATGCCCACCTTTTTCCAACACCCGCCAAGCGCACATTGAGCGCAAACATTCACTGAAAACTGCGCGCCGTGCGGGAAACCTCAACCGCGGCGCGCCCACCAATCGTGGGGTGCTTAGGGGACTCGGCCCCCCGCCGAAGCTGACCACAGGCCAGCGAGCAGGCGAGCCGCCAGCCGACCGCGGCGCGCACCCACCGATCGTGGGGGTTCGGGGGGCTCGGCCCCCCGGCTGGCATTACGCGGGCCCCGCCGAAGCTGACCA
The DNA here is from genome assembly GCF_003426775.1 of Allorhizocola rhizosphaerae. Taxonomy (GTDB): domain Bacteria; phylum Actinomycetota; class Actinomycetes; order Mycobacteriales; family Micromonosporaceae; genus Allorhizocola; species Allorhizocola rhizosphaerae. Next base: position 4,507 of record NZ_QJUG01000380.1, read on the forward strand.
CAGGTCAGCGAGCAGGCGAGCCG
>NZ_QJUG01000381.1 GCF_003426775.1 Allorhizocola rhizosphaerae
GGGCAACACCGCGCTGCTGGCCATCCGCGACGCACACCGGGCGCACGCGAGCGCGCTTGCCGCGATCATGCGGCCGGCCCCGCCGTCGCCGAGCGGTGCGCCGCCGCTTCCGTCGGCCGCGCCCTCGCCGGAGCCGTTGCGCGAAACCGAGCGCAAGGCCTGGCAGAAGGCGATCGACGTGTGCGTGTCCGCGCCCGCCGACCGGGCCCAGCTGCTGGCTGAGATCGCGGCCGCACGGGCAAGTCATGTGGAGGCTTCGGCGTGAGCGAGCGACTCAGGGCCGCGCTGGCGGCGGAGCATGCGGCGATCTTCGGCTACGGCCGGCTGGGCGTTTACCTCGACGCCGATGGCAAGGCCGAGGCCCGCGCGGCGGAGGCGGTCCACCGCGCCCGTCGCGACACCCTCGTGGTCAAGCTCGACGAGCTGAAACTTTCGCCCGCGCCGGCCGAGTCGGCCTATCTGCTGCCGTTCCCGGTCACCGATGCCGCGAGCGCGATGAAGCTGGCCGTGCACCTTGAGGAGGGTGTGGCGGCGACATGGCGCGCGGCGATCAAGACCGTCGAGGGGCAGGAGCGCCGCACGGCCGTTGAGGCCTATTCCGACGCGGCCGTCCGGGCCACGCGCTGGCGTCGCCGCGCTGGCATCACACCACTGACCACGCCTTTCCCCGGCCGCACCGGCTGACCGCCCGTCAGCAACCGCAGCACCCGCACGGTCGTCGCCCCGACGGTCACGTGCTCATCGTGGCATGGATCGCGGAACGATTCTGTCCGCATTTGCGGCACGACCGTTTTGTCTGCACACTTGTGCGGACCATACTCGGTATGCATACTCGGTATCCATGTCCATCCGGCACGGATTGCTGGCCCTCCTCGAACGCGGAGCGCGTTACGGGTACCAGCTGAAAAATGAATTTGAAGAGTCCACCGGCGGAACCTGGCCGTTGAACATCGGGCAGGTCTACACCACCCTCAATCGCCTGGAGCGCGACGGCTTCGTGCGGGCACTGCCTGAAAACGAGGGTGGGCAGCGCCCGTACGAAATCACCGATCAGGGACGGACCGAGGTCGCGCTGTGGTTCACCACGCCGATCGAGCGCGCCTCCCGCCCCCGCGACGAGCTGGCCATCAAGCTGGCGCTCGCGCTGACGACACCGGGCATAGACGTGCGTTCCGTGGTTCAGGCGCAGCGCACGTCGACCATGCGCGCGCTGCAGGAGTACACCCGGCTCAAGCAGACCGACGGAGACCTGCCCTGGCGCCTGGTGCTCGACTCAATGATCTTCCAGTCGGAGGCCGAGATCCGGTGGCTGGACCATTGCGAGTCCTCGCTTGCCCGCTATACCCCGGCAAAGACCGAGCAACCGCAGGAGGTGCACGAGCATGAGCGCCAGCGTGCTTGAGCTGCAAGGGGTGTACCGCACCCACGGCACAGGAGAGACCAAGGTGCACGCGCTGCGCGACGTGTCGCTGGCCGTGCACGCCGGCGAACTGGTCGCGGTGATGGGCCCCTCGGGCTCGGGCAAGTCCACCCTGCTCAACCTGGCCGGCGGTTTGGACGGCCCGGACCAGGGCACGGTCGTCGTCGAGGGCCGCCCGCTGTCCACCTTGAACAAACGTCAGCTGGCCGAGGTGCGCCGGCACAGCGTGGGCTACGTGTTCCAGGCGCTCAATCTGCTGCCCAGCCTGACCGCGGCCGAAAACGTGGCCCTGCCGTTGGAGCTGTCGGGCATGCCGATCCGCAAGGCCCGCCCGCTTGCCGAGGCCGCACTGTCCGAAGTGGACCTCGCCGGTCACGCCGACCGGTTTCCTGACGAGATGTCGGGTGGACAACAGCAGCGGGTGGCGATCGCCCGCGCGCTGATCGGGGACCGCCGGCTGGTGCTGGCCGACGAGCCGACCGGCGCACTGGACTCGACCACCGGCGAGGCCGTGCTGCGCCTGCTGCGCGCGCGAGTGGACGCCGGTGCGGCGGGAGTCCTGGTGACGCACGAGGCCCGGCACGCGGCGTGGGCCGACCGGGTGATCTTCCTGCGCGACGGGTCCATTGTGGACACCTCCGGCCCGCTGGCCAAGCCCGAGTCGTTGTTGGCGCCGGCGTCATGAGGGGATGGTTGCCCGCGCTGCGGATCGCACGCCGGGAAGCACGCAAGGCCAAGGGGCGCTCCAGTCTCGTCCTGGCGATGATCGGGCTGCCGGTGGCCTTCCTTGCCTTCGCCGCCGTCACCTTCGACATGTTCCAGCTGACCCCGCGGGAGAAGCTGGATCGCGAGCTGGGGACGGGCGACGCCTACATCTGGTGGCATGACACCGATGCGATCACCCAATCGCCCGACGCCTCGAACGTCACCCGGGTCACCCCAGCCAAACCGTCCTCCGACGGCGCGCTTGAGAAGGAACGGCCGATGCCCACCGAGGCCGATGTGCTGGCCCTGCTGCCACCGGGCTCGCGCGCGCTGGCGATGGAGGAGGACACGGTCAAGGTCCGCACACCCGACGGTATCGGCCAGATCCAGACCAGGCTCGACGATGTCTCCGAACCGATGCTGCAGGGAATGGTCGAGCTGCTGGCGGGGCGCGCCGCCAAGGCCGCGGACGAGGTCGTGCTCAACGAGGCCGCGGCGCAATGGCTGGGCGTGGGGATCGGCGGCACGATCAACGCGCTCAACCCCGACCGCGTCTACCGGGTGACCGGCATCGTGGAGTACCCGGACAACCTGTTTCCCCGCATGGCATCGCCCACCGGGACCGGCAAGGGTTGGTACTGGCTGGTCGCCTCGCCCACCCCCGTCGACTGGGAACAGGTCAAGCGGCTCAACAAGCTCGGCATGGTGGTCAAGAGCCGCGTGGTGGTCCTGAACCCGCCGCTGGACGCGCCCACCGGCTTCGACCCCGGCGCGGTGATGGCCGAGGACATGGCGCTCGGCGTGGTGGTGGGCGGGCTGGCCGTGCTCGAAATCATCCTGTTGGCCGGACCGGCGCTCGCGGTCGGCGCGCGCCGCCGCTCCCGCGACCTCGCGTTGGTCGCGGCGGCCGGCGGGGAACCGAAACAGCTGCGCCGCATCGTGCTCGCCGACGGGGTCGTGCTCGGCTTGGCCGGAGCCGTCATCGGGCTGGCCCTCGGCGTCGTGCTGGCGCTCATCGGCCGCCCGCTCATCGAGGACAACCTGGCCCATGCGCGGGCCGGTGGATACCGCTTCTTCCCGCTGGCGCTCGTGGGTATCGCCGGGCTGGCCGTGATCACCGGGATGCTGGCCGCGCTGGTGCCCGCGTACACCGCCGCACGCCAGCCCGTGGTGCTGGCGCTGGCCGGTCGACGCGGCATCCTGCGCTCCCGCAAGCGCTGGGTCTTCGCCGGGATCGTGCTGGCCGCCCTGGGCTCGGCGATCGCGGTGATCGGCTCGGTGTCGTTCGACGAGACGCTGATGCTGTCCGGCGTGGTGCTTGCCGAGCTCGGTCTGGTACTGGTCACGCCCGCGCTGATCGGGCTGATCGCCCGGCTGGGTCGCTGGCTGCCGCTGGCGCCACGGCTCGCGCTGCGCGACACCGCCCGTAACCGGTCGTCGGCCGCTCCCGCCGTCTCGGCCGTGATGGCGGCCGTCGCGGGAGCGGTGGCGGCCGGTGTGGTCTTCGCGGCCCAGCATCAACAGTCCGTTGCCGAGTACAAGCCCCGGCTCCCGCACGGCCACATCGACATACAGCACTACAGCGATCCGGGTGAGCAGGAGCTCAACTGGTCGGAGGCGGAGGCGATGGTGCGCAGTGTGTTGCCGGATGCTCAGATCCATCGCTTCATGCGAGGCGACGGGCTCACTCCCGCACGGCCTCTCGAACTCGAATGCCCGCTATCCCGTCTGGAGCGCGACCCCACGGCCGAGGAGATGCAGGCGGCACGGACCGACAAGCGGTGCCGGCAATCGATGAGCACCTTCGGCCTCGGAGTCGTGACAAACGACGGCAGCGGGCTTGCCGCGTTCACCGGAGCCGATCCTGACCGGATCGCGAAGGCGCGCGAGGTTCTCGACCGCGGTGGGGCGATCGTCACGGACGAGCGCATGGTCAAGGACGGCCGGGTCACCCTGGAGGCCCCTCGCGGCAAGCAGAGCATCACCGTCGATGGTTACTTCCTCGGCGACTATCCCGGCTTCACGGCGATGCTGTCGCCCAAGATCCAGGACGGGGAGCAGCGCACGGCGGGCCTCGTGGTCGATACGACCGCCGTGCCGACCCAGGCGCAGGAGGAACGGCTGAACCTGCTCATGCGCCAGCTCGATGCCGGAGTGTGGGTCACCATCGAACGCGGTCCGCAGGACAGGTCAAACCTGATGGCGCTGCTCATCGCGGCGGCGGCGGCGATCATCGCGCTGGGCGCGGCCGCGATCGCGACCGGGCTTGCCGCGGCGGACACGCGGGCCGACCTGGGCACGCTCGCCGCGGTCGGCGCG